>NZ_CP060713.1:771946-1081669 GCF_014395785.1 Nocardioides mesophilus
CCCAGCCGGCGCCGTCCGGGTGCAGGCCCGGCAGGAGATGAAGCGGGCGATCCTCGCCGCCGGCCGGCAGCGGCTGGCCAGCGACGGTCCCGAGCGGCTGAGCCTGCGCGCGGTCGCCCGTGACGTCGGGATGGTCTCCTCGGCGGTCTACCGCTACGTGCCGAGCCGCGACGCCCTGCTCACCGAGCTGATCATCGAGTCCTACGACGCCCTCGGCGAGGCCGCGGAGCAGGCTGAGGCGTCGTGCCCGCGCGAGGACCTGGGCGGCCGGTGGCAGGCGATCGGACGCGGCGCCCGAACCTGGGCGATCGCGCACCCGCACGAGTGGGCGCTGGTCTTCGGCTCCCAGATCCCCGGGTACGCCGCGCCGCCGGACACCGTCCGGGCCGCGAGCCGGATCCCGGTGCTGCTGGTCGCGCTGCTGCGCGACTGCGCGGCCGCCGGCGTACCCCTCCCGGACGCGGCGCTCCCCCGCGACGTCGAGGCCGCGATGGCGCCGGTGCAGGAGTTCTTCGAGGGCGCGGTGCCCGCCGAGACGGCGCTGCGCGGGCTGATGGCCTGGACCTACCTCGTGGGCTCGGTCTCGTTCCAGGTGTTCGGCCAACGGACCAACGTCATCAGCCCGGACGGCGCGGCCGCGTTCTTCGACGCCGAGCTGGAGCGGATCGCGGCGTTCGTGGGCTTCGCCTGAGTCTCGCCGCGGCGAGGACGGCGACGGCGGCCCCAGTTTCATGGCCGCCTCGGATGGCCCAGGTGAGTCATTGCCCGACGGCGGCGGGCAGGACCAGCCTCGGAAGGTCCGTTCCGTGTCCACCAAGAGAAGGAGGCGGCCCATGAGGTCGTCGTACCGAACCGCCGTTCGAGCAGCCGGGGTCGCCGGCACCGCTGCCGTCATGCTGGTCGCCGGCTCGGCCGGCGCACTGGCCCACGAGTGCTACGTCGCGTCCCGCTCCGACCAGGGGAACGCCATGGCGGGGACGCACTCCGCGGCGTGGCAGACCGTCAGCCTGGAGTTCATCGTCACCAACATCCTCGGCCAGACCGACCCGGCCGTGGTCAGCTGCACGCTCTCCGAGGCCGCTGCCGCGGGCATCCCCTCGTCCTTCGTCTTCGGCGACAAGCAGGCCACCGGCCAGGACCACGTGATCGCCGAGAACAACCCCAACATGGAGGCCAAGGGGCTCTCCTCGAACGGCACCGGCATCGACCACGCGGCTGACGTGTACGGCGGCCAGATCGTCGGCATCATCATCGGCTGCGGAGGCACGCCGCCCGGCTGATCGGCCGGCAGGTCGCCCCGGCTTGGTACGGCCGCCCTCCGGAACGCCCGGGGGCGGCCGGCCGACGCCGTCTGACAGCTACCGTCCGTCGCGACGTTTCGTCCGTTTCGACGTACAGGTCGCCGCGGCTTGGTACGGTCGCCGTCACGGCTGACCGCGAGGCCGCCGTCGCACGGGTGGGAGTCCAGGTGTCCTTGGACGCTGGCGAGACCAAGAGACTCAGCCGTGCCGAGAGCACGGCCGTCCGTCCGTCGGCCGGCGCCGAGACTGCAGCGCCACCAGTTGACGCAACCGGGGCGAGAGCGGCGATGGGCCTCATCGGGGCCATCGACTCGTTGCCCGATGCGCTCATGGTCCTCGACACCCGGGGATTCGTCAGCTGGGCCAGCTCGGCCACGTCGGAGGTGCTGGGCTGGCATCCCAGCGAGCTGGTGGGACGCCCCGTCGCCGTCGTGGCGCTGGAAGAGAACGTCGAACAGCAGCAGCAGCTCCTCGAGGAGGTGCGACGAACCGGCAGGGCGGTCACGTTCTCGGCTCAACGGCGACGTGCCGACGGCGAAGTCGTCGAGGTCTCGATCTCGGCGTCACCGGTACGCGATTCCGCGACCGGTGACTTCATCGGCACGTGCGCGTCAGTCCGCAGAGCGGCGCAGGAGACCCGGCTGCAGACCCAGCTGGCTCAGCAGGACTCTCTCAGCTTGGCATTGAGCCGTCGCTCCTCCGACGTCGCCTTGATCGCCGGACCGGACACCGAGATCACCTTCGTCTCACCCTCGATGGTCGACGTGCTGGGATTCACCCCGGACGAGCTCGTGGGCTCGAAGGGGATCTCGCTCGTCCATGACGACGACCTGGCCGCCGTGGAAGCGTTCGTGGGTCGAGTGGTGTCCTGCCCCGGTGCGGTCGAACGCATGACCTTCCGGGTCACCGACTCCCGGGGCGAGTGGCGCTGGATCGAGGAGACCCTCACCAACTGCTTCGACGTCTCCAGCGTCCAGGGTCTCGTCGCCAACGTCCGGGACGTGACGAGCGAGGTCGAGGCACGCGCTGCGCTCACAGCCTCCGAGCGTCGGTACCGCACCATCGTCGAGACCGCCCAGGAAGGCGTGCTCGTGCTCGATCACGACACACGGGTCCTCTTCGCCAACCGCAAGGCAGCCGCGATCTTCGGCCACCCGCGGACCAAGATGCACCGCCGCAAGCTCACTGAGTTCGTCGACAGCGCAGCCGCTGCGGAGCTGCAGCAGCGCGTCGCCTCCCGCGCACAGACAGGGCACGAACGCTACGAGATCACCTATCTCCATCCCGACGGCGGAGCCCGGATCTTCGAGATCGCCGCCTCCCCGATCTCGCTGAACGCGGAAGGCGCCACCGGTTCCCTGGCGATGATCTCCGATGTCACCGGCGCCCGTCGCGTCGAGAGCGAGCTGCAGCACCGCTCCCTGCACGACACGCTCACCGGACTGCCCAACCGTGCCCTGCTCAACGACCGGCTCTCGATGGCGCTCTCCCGGCAGGAGCAAGGGCCTGGCCACGCGAGCGTCGCGGTCCTCTCCATAGACCTCGACGGCTTCAAGCTCATCAACGACGTCCACGGGCACGAGTTCGGCGACGCGATACTGATCGAGGTCGCACACCGACTGCGCGTCGCGTCCCGGCCGGTCGACACCGTCGCCCGCCTCGGAGCCGACGAGTTCGTCATCGTCGCCGAAGGAGTCGGGGTCGATGCCGCCGCTGCGCTCGCAGAACACCTGCGCAAGTCGTTGCTCGAACCGATCGTGATCGATGACGCCGCCGTCTACGTGGACGCCAGCATCGGTGTCGCCCTGGCCCCTCCGCAGTCCCCGTCATCCCTTCTCAGGTCCGCCGACGCGGCCATGTACCAAGCCAAGGCGCACGGGCGCGGGCGGGTGCACGTCTACGACGCGTCGTGCGACAACGGCACCGACACCGCCCGCAGGCTGCAGGTGGCCAACGCCCTGCGCGAAGCTCTCGACGCCGACCAGCTCACCTTGGGCTACCAGCCCATCGTGGACCTGGCCCACGGCGGCGTCGTCGCGGTCGAGGCCTTGTTGCGCTGGCAGCACCCCGACCTGGGGCGCGTGCCGCCCCCGAAGTCATCACCACCGCCCATGCGACCGGCCTGGCGGAGCGACTCGACCGGTGCGTCCTGCAACGCGCCTGTGCCGACATGGCGCACCTGCGGAACCGCGGCGTCGGGACGGGCATCACCCTGGCGGTGAACCTGAGCGCTCAGAGCGTCGAGGGCAGCGAACTCCCCCAGATGATTCGTGACGCCAGCCGGCTCACGGGGTGGCCCTTGGACCAGCTGAGCCTCGAGCTCACCGAAAGCACGCTGATGAACGACCCCGAGGCGGCCGCCACCGTCCTGGCGCAGCTGCGTGTGCTCGACGTGTCCGTCGCCATCGACGACTTCGGCACCGGTTACAGCTCCCTCGCCTACCTCCAGCGACTGCCGGTCGCCACCCTCAAGGTCGACCGCACCTTCGTCGAGCACGTCCCCGGCGACCCCGACTCATGCGCCATCGCCCGTTCCATCACCGATCTGGCCCGCGCCCTGTCGTTGACCACCGTCGCAGAGGGCATCGAGACCCACGACCAGGCCGACTACATGCGACAGCTCGGGTGCACGTGGGGCCAGGGCTACCTGTGGAGCCCCGCCGTGTCGCGCACAGAGCTCGAGACGCTCCTGCTGACCTGGCCCGCTGAGCGCATCACCCCCGACGATCGCGGACGCTGAACGCCTGACGCAGTGGAAGGGTGTCCCATCGGCGCACCCGCCGGGACGCCGGTCGCGGCGCGGATCACCGCCCCGGCAGGATGAGCAGCTTGCCGGTCGAGCGCCGGCCGACCAGGTCGTCATGCGCCTGCGGCGCCTCCGCGAGCGCGTACCTGCCGCCGATCCGTACGGCGAGCCGACCGTCGGCCACCCGTCCGAGCACCGCTGCAGCGCGCCCGAGCAGCTCGTCGCGGTCGTCGATGTGGTGCGCCAGCGTGGGACGCGTCAGGAACAGCGACCCCTTCTTGTTCAGCGTCTGCGGGTCGACCGGCGGGACCGGGCCGCTGGCGGCGCCGACGAGCACCATGGTGCCCCGGCGCGCCAGCGAGTCGATGCTGCCGTCGAAGGTGGATCTGCCGACCCCGTCGTACACGACGTCGACGCCACGGCCGTCGGTGAGCCGTCGTACCTCCGACGCCACGTCGCGGTCGGTGTAGTCGATCACGTCCGAGGCGCCCGCCTCGGTCGCCAGGGCGGCCTTCGCGGCCGTCGACGCCGTCCCGATCACCCGGACCCCCTTGCCGACCAGCATCTGCGTGAGCAGCAGGCCGAGGCCGCCCGCCGCCGCCTGCACGAGTGCCGTCTGGCCGGCCCGGACCGGGAACGTCGACTCGGTCAGGTAGTGCGCGGTCATGCCCTGCAGCATCACGGCCGCCGCCTGCTCGGACTCGACGTCGTCGGGCACCGGAACGGTCCGCTCCGCGGGGATCACCACCTGGCCGGCGTACCCGCCGCCGTGCACCATCGCCCACGCGACCCGGTCACCGAGCCGCACGCCGTCGACGCCGTCGCCGAGGGCGCTGACGACACCGCAGCCCTCGGAGCCCGCGACGAACGGGGTCTGCATCGGATACTTGCCCGACCGCTCGTAGACGTCGAGGAAGTTCACCCCGCAGGCGTCCACGTCCACGCGCACCTGGCCCGGTCCGGGCTCCGGGGTCGGCAGCTCCTTGAGCACGAGGACCTCGGACCCGCCGGCCTGGTCGACGACGATCGCGCGCATGCTCACGCGGTCGGCTCGCCGGCGCGACGAGGCGCCCGCTCCATGGTGACCTCGCCGCTGAGCAACCGGCCGGCGTCAGGCACCTCCGTCCTCAGGCCGAGCTCGGTCAACGCGGTGAACACCGTGGCGGTCGCCGCCGAGAGCACCGGGATGCCGGCCGCGTCCTCCACCGGCTGGATGGCGGCGAGCGACGGCATCTGCACGCATGCCGAGAGCACCAGGGCGTCCACGTCGCTGGTGTCCACCTTCCGCCAGTGCTCGCGCAGTCCGGCCGGGTCGAGACGGGCCACCGCGAGGTTGTCCGACACCTCCAGGCTCAACGTGTCGACGACCTCGCAGCCGGCGTCCTCGATGTAGTCGGCCACCAGCTTCGTCAGGGGCTTCATGTACGGCGTGACCATCGCGATGCGCTTCGCGCCGAGCGCCTCGAGCGCGCGCAGCAGCGCACCGGCGCTCGACACGACAGGAGCGGCCACGCCCTCGCGGTCCAGCACGCCGGTGATCTGCGCCTCGGCGTTGCAGTGGTAGCCCGGCCCCTGCGCCATGATCGCGACGAGGCACGCAGAGGCGACCACGTCGGGCCGGGCGTCCGCGATCTCCATCGTGGCGCGCTCGGTCTGCGCGTTCATCGCGACGAGCTCCTCGGCCGTCACGTGCTTCATCCGCATCCGGCTGCTGTGGAAGGTGAACGTCTCGTCGGGAATCACGCGCTCGCGGGCGTGCAGCATCCGCGGCAGCTCGGTCTCCATCGTCAGGTTCGAGCTCGGCACGATCAGGCCGATGCGGTGGTTCGTCACGGACGGCTCCTGTCTCGGGCGTGCGGGTTGACGCACGCTCAGTGGTTCAGCCACTATGCCACTCGGTCGGATCGGGTATCAACCCGACAGGTCCACCAGAAAGCGACACCTCATGCAGCTCCGCTCGGGATGGCGCACCGCGGTCGTCGGCTTCGTCGCGATGTTCGTGACCATCGGCACCGGCTTCAGCTACGGCGTGCTGGCCGTCCCGGCCGCGACCGGGCTCGGAGCGGACGTCGGGCTGGTCTCAGGCGGGTTCGCGGTCACCGTGATGGTGTTCTTCCTGCTCGGCGCCCCCGCAGGCGTGCTCGCCGACCGGTTCGGCGCCAAGGCCGTGCTCGGGGCGGGGGCGGCGTGCATGGGCGCCGGTCTGCTGCTCACCGCCGCCGCGCAGAGCGTCGTGATGCTCTACGTCGGCCACGGCCTGCTCGTCGGGGCGGCCATGGCCTCCACCTTCGTCCCGCTCACCGCCGCGGTCAGCGCCCTCTTCGGCCAGAACCGTGCCACCGCGGTCGGCATCGCGGTCTCGGGCATCGGCGTCGGCACGCTGGTGATGGCCCCGGTGCTGGCCTCCTCGATCGTCCGGGTCGGCTGGCGGCCGACGTACGCCGTGCTGGGGATCGTGTCGGCCGTGGCGCTGACCGGCTGCGCGCTGCTGGTCGAGCGGCCGCCACGGCACGAGCCGGTCGCGGGCGACGCCGCGCGGACGATGCGCTCGAGGGACTACCGGTTGCTGTACGCCTCGCAGGTGCTGCTCTCGGTGGCGATCTTCACCCCGTTCGCCCACCTGCCGTCCTACGCCGAGCACCTCGCGATCCCCGCGGTCGCCGCGGCCGGGCTGGTCGCCGTGATCGGCGCGGCCAGCGTCGTGGGGCGGCTCGCGCTGGGACCGGTCGCCGGGCGGTTCGGCCTGCTGCGGACCTACCGGGCGTGCTTCGTCGCGATCGGCGCGAGCTTCGTGCTGTGGATCTGGCCGCTCGGCTACCCCGGGCTGGTGGTGCAGGCCGTGGTGTTCGGTGTCGGGTACGGCGGCTTCGTGGCGCTGCTTCCGGGGGTCGCCGCCCGCCGGTTCGGGGTGCACCGGCTCGGCGGGCTGCTGGGCGTCCTCTACACCTCCCACGTGGTGGGTGCCGGGCTCGGCCCGCTGGTGACAGGTCTGCTCGTCGAACGGTGGGGATACCTGCCCGCCGGAACGGCTGCCCTCGTCTGCGGGCTGGCCGGCTTCGTCGTGCTGGGACGGCTCAGCGAACGGGCGCGCGACCCCGCTTCTCAGAGCCCCAGCCGGCGGTAGCGCTCGAGCCGCGCAGCAAGCCGTTTGGGACCGTCCTCCCCCAGCAGCACCGCGAGCTCCTCGCGCAGCACGTGGCCGACCCGACGACAGAACTCCTCCGGCTCATCGGCCGCGTCCGGACGCTCGGGGACGATGCGGTCGACGATGCCGGCGGCGAGCAGGTCGCTGGAGCGCACGCCCTGGCTCGCCGCCATCTCCGGGGCGTGGGCGGTGTCGCGGTGCACGATCGCGCTGGCTCCCTCCGGCGGCAACGGCGAGAGCCACCCGTGCTGCGCCGCGATGACCCGGTCACCGGGCAACAGAGCCAGCGCACCGCCTCCGGTGCCCTGGCCGAGGAGCAACGTCAACGTCGGCGCCTCGAGCGTGATCAGGTCCGACAGGCAGCGAGCGATCTCCCCGGCCAGGCCGCCCTCCTCCGCCTCCGCCGAGAGCGCGGCCCCCGGCGTGTCGATGACGGTGACGAGGGGCAGGCACAGCTCCGCGGCGAGACGCATCCCGCGCCGGGCCTCGCGCAGCGCGCCGGGTCCCATCGGGCGGTCCTCGGTCTGGCCGCGGCGGTCCTGCCCGAGCAGCACGCACGGCGCACCGCCGAAGCGCGCCAGCGCGACGAGCAGACCGGGGTCCTGCTCGCCCTGCCCCGTGCCGTTGAGCGGCACGACGTCGCTGGCCGCGTAGCGCAGCAGCCGGCGTACTCCCGGCCGGTCCTCCCGCCGGGACCGCACGATCGAGTCCCACGCCGCCACCTCGGGCACCGGCTCCGGTTCGCTCCGTTCCCGGGGCGCATCGGGCACGGTGCGGTCGGCGCACAGCACGTTCAGCGCCCGGGCCAGCACCTCGGCGATGTCCTCGGGCGGGACGACCGCGTCGATCAGCCCGCGCTGGAAGAGGTTCTCGGCCACCTGGACGCCCGGCGGGAAGGTCCGCTGGTACAGCGCCTCGTAGACGCGCGGCCCCAGGAAGCCGACCAGTGCGCCGGGCTCGGCGACCGTCACGTGTCCGAGCGAACCCCAGGAGGCGAAGACGCCCCCGGTGGTCGGGTGCCGCAGGTAGACCAGGTAGGGAAGACCCGCGGCCTTGTGCTGCGCGATCGCCGCGGTGATCTTGACCATCTGGATGAAGGCGACGGCACCTTCCTGCATGCGGGTGCCACCCGAGACCGGGGCGGCGAGCAGCGGCAGCCCTTCCGCGGTGGCGCGCTCGACCGCGAGGACGAGCCGTTCGGCCGCGGCCACGCCGATCGAACCGGCGAGGAAGGAGAACTCACAGGCCATCACGGCCACCCGGCGTCCCTGGATCGTTCCCTCGCCGGTCATCACCGCCTCGTCGAGCCCGGTGCGCTCGCGCGCGGAGGCCAGCTCGGCGGCGTACGCCTCGGTCTGGGGGTGGCGGACCGGTGGCTTGTCCCAGGAGCAGAACGAGCCCTCGTCGAGAACCATGCCCACCAGGGTCTGGGCGTCGGGGCCGCGGCTCACGACAGCCCGCCTTGCTCGGCGTCGGCGTCGACCTCGTCCAGCCAGGCCCGCACGCTCGCGTCGTGCTGACCCAGAAGCGGCGGCGCCAGATGGCTCTTGCGAGCGCCCGCGAAGGCGTTGTCGTCGAAGCGCAGGGGCGGTCCGGGTAGCTGGATCGGGCCGGCGGTCGGGTGATCCACCTCGATGAGCAGCCCCTGGGACAGGGTCTGCTCCCAGCTGTAGACGTCGTCGAGCGTACGGACCTTGCCGGCGGGCACCCCGGCCTCGTTGAGCTGCTCCAGCCACGCCTCTGCCCCGGCTGCTGCGAAGGCGCCCTCGATCTCGCCGATCAGCTCGGGCCGGTGCGCCACCCGCAGCTCGTTGGTGGCGAACCGAGGATCGGCCACGTCGATCCCGACGACCGGCGCGAACCGGCTCCACAGCGCCTCGCTCCCGACGGCGATCTGGACGGCGGCGTCGGCGGTGCGGAACAGTCCGTAGGGCGCGATGGACGCGTGGTGGTTGCCGATGGCGGTCGGGACCTCACCGGCCACGGTGTGCCGGGTGCCCTGGAAGGCGTGCACGCCCACGATGCCGGCCAGCAGGCTGGTGCGCACGACCCGGCCGCGGCCGGTCCGGGCCCGTTCGTGGAGGGCCGCGACGACGCCGTACGCGCCGTACATCCCCGCCAGCAGGTCGCCGATCGGTACGCCCACCTTCGTCGGCTCGTCCGGACCGGCACCGGTCAGGCTCATCAGTCCCGCCTCGCCCTGGGCGATCTGGTCGTAGCCGGCCCGGCCCCCCTCGGGTCCGTCGTGGCCGAACCCGGTGATCGAGAGGATGACCAGGCCCGGGTTGATCCGGTGCAGCTCCTCGACCGAGAAGCCGAGCCGGTCCAGCACCCCGGGACGGAAGTTCTCCATCAGAACGTCCGCCTGGCGCACCAGCCGGCGCAGGAAGTCCTTGCCGTCGTCGCTCTTGAGGTCGGCGGTCACCGCCTCCTTGTTGCGGTTGCACGACATGAAGTACGTCGACTCGCGCTGGTCGCCCTCGCCGATGAACGGCGGCCCCCACAACCGGGTGTCGTCACCGGTGGGCGACTCCACCTTGATCACCCTCGCACCGAGATCGCCGAACATCATGGCCGCGTGCGGCCCCGCCAGTGCCCGTGTCAGGTCGACGACGAGTACGTCCGAGAGCAGGTCCATCGAAATCCGTCCTTACTGGTCCAGTGGCTGAGCCTCCTGAACATTGGACCTCCGCTAGGCTGGCTGTCAAGCACCGGTGCCTCTTCTGGCCGCTGCCGAGAGAGGAAACTTCATGGCCGACCAGCCCAAGCCTCCGTCCGTCGGCTCGGGCGCGCACGCGCTGCGTCCGATGCAGCGGTCGCGTCTCTACGAGCAGCTGGTGGAGCGTCTGCTGTCGCTGATCCACGAGCTCGACCTGACCGCGGGCGACCGGCTCCCCCCCGAGCGCGAGCTCGCCTCCGGGCTCGGCGTCAGCCGGGCGTCGGTGCGTCAGGCGCTGGTCGTGCTCGAGGTGCAGGGACTCGTCGAGGTCCGGCACGGGGAGGGCGCGATCCTGCTCGAGACCCGTCCGGACTCGGCGGTGCTGTCAGCTGTCCAGGCGCACACCCGCCGGCTCCCCGAGATCATCGAGGCCCGCGAGGCGCTCGAGGTGAAGATCGCCCACCTGGCCGCGCTCCGGCGCACCGACGAGGACCTGAGACGGATCGACAGTGCGCTGGAGGTCATGGCCCGCGACATCGCGGCCGGAGGTCGCGGCCTCGAGGGCGACGAGCTTTTCCACGGCTCGGTCACCTCGGCGGCGCGCTCCGGACTGCTGGCGGACCTGATGCTGGAGATCTCCGCCAAGATCCGGGAGACCCGGATCGAGTCGTTGTCGCAGCCGGCGCGCCCCGAGCAGTCGCTGGCCAGCCACCGCAAGATCGCCGAGGCCATTCGCGCCCAGGACCAGGAGGCGGCCGCCGACGCCATGGCGGAGCACATCCGCCTGGTGAGCGACGTCGCGCTGCTGCGTGAGACCTCCTGACGCCCGCAGAGTCCGGCGCCCGCTGTGCCGCTTGACGAGTCGCTCTTCCTGTTCGTCATCGGGGTAGCCGCCGGCCTGTCCGGCAGCATCGCCGGACTGGCCTCGCTGTTCAGCTACCCGGCGCTGCTCAGCGTGGGGCTGCCGCCGGTGAGCGCCAACGTCACGAACACCGTCGCGCTGCTCGGCAGCGGCGTCGGCTCCGCACTGGGGTCGCGGCCCGAGCTGCACGGCCAGGGCCCCCGGCTTCGACGGCTCGGCGCGATCGCGGCCGTCGGTGGCGCCACCGGGGCCGGCCTGCTCCTGGTCACTCCGGGCGGCTCGTTCGCGCTGATGGTGCCGTGGCTGATCGGGCTCGCCTCGGCGATGATCCTGCTGCAGCCGCGCCCGCGGTTCCTGCAGACCCTGGCCCACGGCGGCGACAGCCGCGGGATGACCATCGGCGTCTTCGTCGTCACCGTGTACGGCGGCTACTTCGGCGCGGCCGCCGGTGTAATGATCCTGGCGCTGCTCGTGGCCGCCTCGGACGTCGGGCTGCCGGAGAGCAACGCCCTCAAGAACGTGCTGCTGATGCTGGCCAACGCGGTGGCCGCCGTGGGGTTCGCCCTGCTCGCAGACGTGGTCTGGGCCGCGGTGGTCCCGCTCGCCGTCGGTAGCCTCATCGGCGGCCGCGTCGGACCGGTCGTCGTACGCCACGGCTCCGCGCGCCTACTGCGCACCCTGATCGGCGTTGCCGGTATCGGCCTGGCGATCAAGCTCGGGATCGACGCGTACCTCTGACCTGGGAGGTTTCAGCAGCCGAGAACGTCGGCGAGCTCGTCGAGATCGCTCACCTCGTGCGTCGGCGTCGGCCCGTCCGGGTCGAGGCGGTGGCCGGAGCGCCGCAGGCGCACGACGTCGATACCGGCCTCGAGTGACCCGCGCACGTCTCGTGCCGAGGTCGCCACGTGCACGAGCCCGCCGCCGCACGCGTCCCGGGCGCGCTCGTAGATCCTGGGGTCGGGCTTGTAGACGCCGAGCCGCTCGGAGGTGAGCAGGAGCTCCGGGGCGAAGAGTGCGGCCGCCCGGGTGCGGACCACGAGAGCGTCGTCGACGTTCGACAGGATGCCCACGCGCCGACCCGCGCTGATGCGGCGCAGTCCGGCCGCGACATCGGGCCAGAGCGGCCAGTCCGCCTGGGACTCGAGCAGGACGGCGACGTCGGTTGCGACGTCGCCGTCCAGCTCCAGCTCGCCGTAGGCACGATCGAGTGCCTGCTCGGCGAGTGCCGCGTAGGGCACCCAGGCGGTGGTGGCTGCCTGGGCCGCCTTGTTGAGCCGGTCCCACGTGTCGTAGACCTGCTCGCCGGTGGCCGACCAGGAACGGCTGGCCGCCCACGCGCCGAACACCCTCGACCCGCCGGCGCGCGAGTCGGTCAGGGCGCTGAACAGGTCGAAGGTGATGACGCTCGGCACGGGTGGGCCTCCTGCTCGGAACCGGCTAGTACAAGAGACCCGGGATGAACGTGACGATCCAGGGGAACACCGAGAACAGCACGATCGACGCGCTGAGCACGAAGATGTACGGCAACGCCCCCATCAGGATGTCCTTCAACGGGATGTGCGGCACGACACCTTGCAGGACGTAGAGGTTGAGCCCCACCGGCGGCGTGATCAGGCCGATCTCCATGTTGATCGTCATGATGATGCCGAACCAGATCGGGTCGAACCCGAGCCCGACGATCAGGGGATAGAGGATCGGGGTGACCATCACGATGATGGAGACCGGCGGAAGGAAGCAGCCCATCACCAGCAGCACGATGTTGATGATCACCATGATGATCCACTTGTTCATGTCCAGCTCGGTGACGATGCCCGCGAGCTCCTGCGGCACCCGCAGGAAGCTCAGCACCGTCGCGATCACCGCCGAGAACGCCACGATCATCAGGATCATCGTGCTCTGGTTGGTGGTCTCCAGCAGGACCTTCACGAACTGGCGGCTGCCGAGCCCGCGGTAGGCGACTCCGATCAGCAGCAGCACGAGCACGACGCCGACGGCGGCCGCCTCGCTCGGAGTGGCGATGCCGGCGTACAGCACGCCGAGGACGGCCACGATGAGCACCAGGAACGGCAGCACCTTGACCAGCGAGCGCGTCCGGTCCGACCAGGAGAACTCGGGCGCCTGGTAGTCGGTGCCGGCGGCGCCACCGGGGGCTGTCTCCAGGCCGGGACCTCCCGCCAGGACCGAGACCCGCTCCCGCTCCGCGTTGCGCGCGAGCCGCTTCTCCTCGATCGCCGTGCCGAAGTAGATCCAGACGCAGAACAGGATCGTGACCACGATGCCGGGCAGGATGCCGGCCGCGAACAGCTGACCGATCGACTCCTCGGAAGCGATGCCGTAGAGGATCAGCGTCACGCTGGGCGGGATCAGGATGCCCAGCGTTCCACCGGCGGCCACGGCCCCGGTCGCGATCCGCACCGGAACGCCGCGCTGCTCCATCTCCGGGACCGCGACGTGCCCGATCGCAGCCGCGGTGGCGGCGCTCGACCCGGTCAGCGCCGCGAAGATGGACGACGCCAGCACGCTGCTCATCGCCAGGCCGCCGCGGATCTTCGACAGCCAGGCCTCGCCGGCCTCGAAGAGGTGCTTGCTCACCGTCGAGCCGCCGAAGAGGTTGCCCATCAGCACGAACAACGGGATGGCGAGCAGCCCGAAGTCGTTGGTGGCGTCGAAGATGAACTTGGCGAACAGGTCGAACTGGGACGGCCCGAGGAACAGCAGGATGGAGATGATCGAGGTCAGGCCCAGCGCGAAGGCGATCGGCATGCCGATCAGGAAGCACACGAGGGCGATCACCGCGATGATGGCCCCTTGAAGGAGCGGGTCCATGTCAGATGCTCCGCTCTCTGGAGTCCGGTCCGACACCCGCCCGGTGGGCGGGCTCGGCGTGGTGCGCGGTCGGTTCGTCCTCGAAGACCTCGGTCGCGCTCAGCTCAGGGTTCTGCTGCTTGAGGAGAGCGATCTCATCCTCGGGGAGCTTGCCCAACAGTCCCAGGACGCCCTCGATGACGAAGGCGATGTACTGACAAGCGATGAGCAGCATGCCGAGCGGCAGGATGGCGTAGACGATGGACAACGGAGCCGCCCAGACCGTCGAGCTGGTCCAGCCGCTCTCGGTCGCCTCCCACCACATCGTGGTGGCGGTCCACAGGACCACCAGGACCACCACCAGTGACAGGACCGACGCCACCACCCGCATGAGCAGCTGGGGCCGCGCCGGCAGCGCCTCGACCATCAGGTCCACCCCCACGTGGGCGTGGTGCTTGAGGCCGTAGGCGCCGCCGACGAACGTGACGAACAGCAGCAGGTAGACGCTGAGCTCGGTCTGCCAGATGGTCGGGTGCCCCAGGAAGTACCGGGACGCCACACCGTGCATGGTCGCGAACGTCGCACCCAGGAGGGCGATCCCGCTGAGGTAGCCCGACGCTTCCGAGGTGAGGTTCGCCCACCTGAACGTCAGGATGTACTTGAGCGTGGTCATGAGGCAGACGCGTCCACGTCCTTGGCCAGGTCGAGAAGCTCCTGGCCACCGTCAACCGACGAGGCGAACTTGTCCCACTGCTTCTCGGCGAGGGTCTCCCACTCTCCGAACGCGGCGTCGTCCATCTGCACGACCTCGACACCCGCGTCCGAGAACACCTTCTCGACGCGCGCGTCGTCCTCCTCCGAGGCGGTGTAGGCGAAGTCCTGGAGCTCCTCGCCGACGGCCATCACGGCATCCTGCTGCTCGCTGCAGAGCTTGTCGTAGGACTCGTTGCTGATGATCAGCGGCTCGAACATGAACCAGAAGGTGTTCTGGCTCGGCGAGGTGAAGGAGTCGACCTGCTCCTGGAGGTTGTAGGAGGCGAACGAGCCGGTGGAGGTCACCGCCGCGTCGAGCACACCGGTCTGCATCGCGGTGTAGATCTCGCTCGAGGGCAGGCTGGTGATGCCGGCGCCCGCGTCCTTGAGCATCTGCTCGACGTACGTGCCGGCGGCGCGCATCGTCATGCCGGAGCGGACGTCGTCGGGAGCCACGATCGGGTCGCCCTTGACGCCGACGGCGCCGGCGTTCCAGATCCAGACGACCGGCTTGGAGCCGTTCTCGTCCATGATCTCCTCGACCCGCTTGCCGATCTCGGCGTCCTTCCAGGCCTGCGCCTGCGCGTGGCTGCGCACCAGGGCCGGCATCAGGGTGATGCTGAACTCGGGGACGCGGCCCGAGGCGTAGTCGAGCGGGAAGACCGACATGTCGATCGCACCCTGCTGCATCACGTCGTACTGCTCGGTGGAGTCGGCGAGCGAGCTGTTCGGGTAGATCTGCACCTTCAGCGAGCCGTCGGTCTTCTCCTCGACGGCGTCGGCGAACTTCTGGGCGACCAGCGACCGGAAGTCGCCGTCCTCCCCGGATGCCTCGGGCCACTGGTGGGACAGACGCAGCGTCACGTCCTTGCACTCACCGGAGCCCGAGGCCGCGGCGGAGTCGTCGCTGCCGCCTCCGCAGGCGGTGACGGCGAGGAGGGGCAGCACCGCGGCGGCCAGGACGGGCAGGTAACGGGGGCGGATCATCGTCGGGATCTCCTCTAACGGACGGCGCGGCAGCTCGAGTAAAGCTGGCACGGTGGCAGATTGGCTCATCCACTGGACCAGAGTGTGACGGGAGGCACAGACGCCCGTCAAGTGCGACTTGTCCACGTCCCGCCAGGAGTACCAGAGGAGGAAGTCACCAGACCGGCTGCCCGCCGAGCTCGTCGACCAGCGGGCCCATCGCCGCGACGTGCGGGAGCTTGTCGACCCGGCTGGTGTAGACCGGGGCGCGCCGGGGTCGCGTCGTGCGACCGGGTCAGTCGCTCACCACCACGTACGACGCGGCGGTGGCCGACACGGTTGCTGCCCGGTCGACGCCGGGCACTGTGAGGGGCAGGTCCAGCGGCGCCGCCACCCGGACGACGACCCGCTCGGTGGTGGCGTCGACCTGCCAGCGCAGCCCCGGGTACGTCGTCGCTGCCCCGGTCGCGCGGACGTAGTCGGCCACGTAGGCCCGTGCGAGCGCCGGGTCGATGCGGGCGCGCTCCCCCAGGCCGCCCTCGTAGACCTGCTGCCCCTGGATGCCGTCCGCCGCGGCGAGCGCGGCCGCGTCCGCCAGGTTGTCCAGGCCCTGCCGGCGCAGGTACGCGGCCGAGGCGTCCACCGCCACGGCGACCACCAGCAGCGCCACGACGAAGAAGCCCACGATCATCACCGTCGTCTGGCCGGTCTCGTCCCCGGGCCCCGGGGTCGCCGCTCCCTTGAGTGGGAGGGTCCGGGGGCGGGTCACGACCGGTCCTCCCGGAAGCTTCCGTAGGGCACCGTGTGCTCCGCATGCACCCGGATGCTCGGCGCCTGCCGGCCGAGCGCGTCGGGCAGGAACGGCAGCGGCACCTGGTAGCTGACCTGCACCTCGACCACGGACCCCGGGACCAGGCAGGCCGGCCGGCAGCCGATCACCACCGCGCCGCCGTCGACGCCCTGGTCCGACATCGCGACGGCCGCGGCGGCGCGGGCACGCTGCTGCGCCTCGGCCGGATCGGCGGCGAGCACGAACGCCCGCCCCGCGGCCCGGGCGGCGGCCGTCGAGGCGAACGCCGCGCGCTGCACCTCGAACACCCCCACGACGACGTACACGAGCGGGACCAGCAGCAGGATCGCCAGCCAGGTCACCTCCACCAGCGCGCTGCCGGCCTCGCCACGGCGGCCGCTCACGGCACGACCACCTCCTCGACCGCGTGACCGGTGGCGACCAGCCGGACGCCGGGCCCCCACAGCCCCAGCGGCGGCACGACCGCGGTGACGCGGACCTCGACCCCGGGTGCTCCGGCCACGGTCGCCGGATGCGCGCTGACGTCGCGGGCGAACCGGGCGGCGAGGGCGGCGTCGATCTGCGCCCGGGTCCGCGCAACACCTGCGGCCAGCGGCCGGTCGGCAGTGGCGGCGTACCGCGCTCCTTCCGAGGCAGCCGCGGTCAGGGTGTTGCGCACGTGCAGCACCAGGCCGACCTGCAGGACGCCGAGGAACAGCGGCACCAGCACCACCAGGACGAGCACGAAGTCGACGACGGCGGCACCGCCCTCGTTGCGTCGGCCCGACCGGAGCACGACTCAGCCGCGGACCGAGTTGAGCGCGTCACGCAGCATGCCGGTGAGCTCCGGGCCGGCCACCGCCCAGAGCGCCGCGACCAGGCCGGCCGACATGACCGTGATGAGCACCCAGCCGGGCACGTCGCCACGCTCGCTGGACCGGTGCCGGACCGCCGGGGACGGTGAAGGGATCAGCTCGGACATGGACTGCCTTCCTGTGGTGCGGTTCACGGGGTGACCAGGTTGAGCCCGACGACGCCGGGCCAGAACGCGAAGAGGACGGTGACCGGCAGGACGAGGAAGACGACCGGCACCATCATCAGCACCTCGCGCCGCGCTCCGGACTCGATCAGGGCGCGGCGGCCGGCTTCTCGGGCATCGGCGGCCTGGGCGTGGAGGACCGCTGCCAAGGGCGTGCCCCGCTCGATGGCCACCGCCATCGCCTCGGCGAAGCGGGCGACCGCGGGCAGCCCGGACCTGGCCGCGAGCTCGTCGAGCGCCGCGGCCACCGGCGTGCCGGTGCGGATGTCGGCCAGCACCCGGCGCAGCTCGTCGGCCATCTCGCCGCGGCAGCGGGCGGCCACCCGGTCGATCGCGGCGACCGGACCCTCCCCGGCGCCGACGGCGAGGGCGAGCAGCTCGGCGACGGTCGGGAACTCCGTCATCAGCAACCGCTCCCGCGCCGTCGCCTTGACGCTGAGCCGGTTCTCCCGGAGCAGGATGCCGGTGACGAAACAGACGGCGCAGAGGATCAGCAGCGGCAGCGTCCGGTCCGGCGCCCGGAGCGCCACCACGATCGAGACACAGCCGGAGACGCCGAGTCCGACGAGTCCCCAGAGCACCTGCTCGACCCGGAAGTCGTGGACGCTCAGCGGCAGGTTCGCTCGCTCTAGCCTGCGACGGATCGACGTGGAGCCGCCGAGCACGCGTTCCACGCCGGCCGCTGCGTCGCTGAGGAGCGGGGCGAACACGGCGTGGAAGGGGGACCGGTGACGGCGTGCCTGCGCCGTCCGGGACCGGGCGACCTGCGGCAGGTCGCGGATGTAGGGCAGCACCCGCACCGACAGATCGGGACGTCGTACGACGACCGCCCGGCTGAGCAGCAGCACCAGCCCCAGCCCGAACGCCGTGCCGAGGAGTGCACCTCCCGTCGTCGCGCTCACGCGGCGATCCTCCGCTCAAGCGGCAGCCGCCCGATCCGCACCATCAACCGGTAGGCGACCAGTGACAGTCCCCCGCCGACCCCCAGCACCACGGCGCCGGCGGTCGAGGCGTAGCGGGTGATCACGTCCCCTTGGAAGCTGAGCAGCAGCAGGACCATCCACGGCGCGGCGACCGCCAACCGGGCGCCGACCACCGTCCACGTCTGCCGGGACTCGAGCTCGGAACGGGTGCGAGCGTCGTCGCGCAGGTAGCCCGAGAGGTTGCGCAGCAGGGAGCCGAGCTCGCCGCCACCCACCTCCCGCGCGATCCGCAGGCCCTCGACGACGCGGTCCCCGACCGGATCGGCCAGCCGGTCCTTGAGGCGATCGAGGCACTCACCGAAACGACCGGTCACCTGGTAGTCGGTGCCGAAGGCGATGAAGGCCTCACGCAACGGCTCGGGGCCGCGCTGCCCGAGCGCGATCAGCGCCTCCGGCAGCGACAGGCCCGCGCGAACCGCGGAGGCGAGGTTGTCCACCGCCTCCGGCCACACCTCGGCGAGCTCGCGCTGCCGTCGACGGGCCCGGCCGCCGACGACGGCCAGCGGCAGGTAGCCCGCCAGCAGCCCGAACGCGGCAGCCACGGTCGCCGTCCGCGAGACCACCTGGACAGCCAGGAAGGCGACGGCAGCGCTCACCGCACAGACGGCGAGCAGCCCGCCGGTCGAGGTGCCGCTCAGGCCGGCGGCGTCGAGGGTGCGCCGGAGCCTGCCGGGTCCGCGCGCCGGGCGCAGGTCCGGCGAGGAGAGCGCCATCCAGACCAGCAACAGCCCGATCCCCACTCCGAGACCCACGACCAGGCCCATCTCACTCCCCCGTCTGGAGCAGGTCGGTGAGGTCGACTCCGGCCCGCTCGAACGCCTCGAGACGCGGCGGCATCCCCTGGGCCCGGTGCAGCAGGCCGTCCCGGCGTACGAACAGGGCCTCGGTCTCGATCACGTCGTTCTCCACGCGGCCGGGGACCCCGACGATCTCGCGGACATGGCGGGTGCCGTGCGCGTCGATGCCGACGTGGACCACCAGGTCCACCGAGGCCGCGACGGTCGGCACCACGAACCGGCTGGAGATGTTCTCCCCCGCCAGCAGCGGCAGCGTGCACATCTTGACCAGCGCCTCGCGGGCGCTGTTCGCGTGCAGCGACGCCATGCCCGGCAGCCCGGCGTTGAGCGCGAGCAGCAGGTCGAGGCACTCCTCGGCCCGGACCTCGCCCACGATGATCCGGGAGGGCCGCATGCGCAGGCTCTCCTTCACCAGGTCGCGCAGCCGGACCTCGCCGGTGCCCTCCAAGCCGCGCTGCCGGGTCTGCAGCGCGACCCAGTCGGGGTGTCCAAAGTGTAGTATTTGGCTATGATGCGAGGAGGGTCGCCACCCAGGCGTGCAGCCATCTATGTGCGGATTTCACGCGACAAGGAAGGCGCGGGGCTCGGTGTGTCCAGGCAAGAGCAGGACTGCCGCGCACTAGCCAGCCGGCTGGGCTGGGGTGTGCAAGAGGTCTATGCAGACAACGACATCAGCGCCTACTCCGGGCGGACCCGGCCTCGCTACCGTGAGATGCTCGAAGACATCAACACCGGGACGGTCAACGCCGTCATCTGCTGGCACACCGACCGACTCCACAGGAATCTTCGGGAGCAGTTGGATTACATCGACTTGTCGGTGGCCCGGAACCTACCGACGCACAGTGTGACGTCAGGCCCGCTCGACCTCGCGACTCCCAACGGCCGCGCCGCGGCCATCACCCTCGGCGCATGGGCGCGCGCGGAGTCGGAGCACAAGTCGGATCGCATCAGGCGCAAGTATCAGCAGATGGCTGAAGCCGGAATGCCCCGCGGCGCTGGGAGGCGACCGTTCGGGTACGAGCAGGACGGTGTCACCGTCCGCGCAAGCGAGGCCGCGGAGGTACGCCTCATGACTCAACGAGTGATCGCGGGTGACACGTTGGCTGCGATCATCCGGGACCTCAATGCCAGGGGCGTCCGTAGCGTCTCGGGGAGGGAGTGGCGATACCCGAGTTTGCGCGCCGTCTTACTGCGCCCCCGAAATGCCGGACTCATGCAGTACCAGGGGGAGGTGATTGGGGACGCCGAATGGCCAGCCCTGGTGACCAAGGAGGACTTCCTCACCTGCAAGGCCATTCTTGAGGACCCAGCACGGCGCACGACTAATGGGAACGCGCGTGCACATCTTCTTCCGGGCATCGCCAAGTGCGGTAAGTGCGGCGCTGGGATGCGTTGGGGATCCGTGCGGGACCGCTCGGGGACGAAGTACAACGTGTACCGGTGCTGCGTGTACCGGAGCGAGGAGCGACTTGATCTCGTTGTCACCAAGGTAGCCCTGCTGTGCCTAACGAACCCGAAGGCTCGCCGCCTGCTTGCGCGTCCTCCGCAGGCTCGTACTACGGCGAAGAACGCGCGCGTCCGTGAGGACATTCAAGAGCGCCTGGAACAGGCGGCTGACGCCTTCGCTCAAGGCAACATCACGCTGACTCAACTGACTTCAATGACAGCGACTCTCCGGGAGCGGTTGGCGACACTCGATTCTCAGCTTGTTGACGCGAGTCGAGCCAGGGGCATCAAAGCACTCCTGGGCCCAGGCGACGTGTTGGAGAAGTGGAATGAATTGCCCTTGTCGCGCAAGCGCGCGGTGATCGACTCGCTGCTGGAGATTACGGTCCTGCCAGTGGGCCGAGGCAGCAAAGACTTCCAGGCCGGAATCTCAATCAGGCTGAAGACCGACAAAAAACCCGTGAACCTGGCTGACGAGTGGCTCGACTGGATCACACCGCGGACGGCAGTGATCCGGTTCGACGCACTGCGGAGGGCGGAGGCCTCCATGACGACCGCACAGGAACGACAGATCCTGCGCGCATTCTCCGAAGCCGATTGACCCCGAGGTTGTCAGACGCGGATTGCCGCCTTGGCCAACTGTCGGTTAGGTCGGCCAATGCAGGCATTGGCAAGTCGACGATGGTCGATCACATCGCAAATCAGGAACGCTTGAACATTGTGCGGGCGCGCGGTCCACGCGGTTCGGCGTGACCGCTGTGGCTGCACAGTAGCTCGAACTTGAACTCGCTATGTCTCCCACTACGGCGCCCCGATGGCACGCTTGCCCCGTTGGCCACTACATCCGCCCGACGAGTGGGGTCTTCATGACGGCGATATTGCCGTGCACTGCCGTGTGAGCTCTCCACCGGCACTAGTCTCGGAGCCGTTCCAATGAGGCTTCGAGGATTCGACGACCCGACAGGATGCCGACCGTGCAGATGCCAGGTCTCTATTTCCCCTTCGTGCACATCCGCGACGACGAGTGGTTGAAGTCTGCCGCTCTCTATTGGCCGTCGCTGCGTCGCTTGGTGCCGAGGGGTTACAGGAAGCGACACGACAGCCCGACCGCCAAGACCTTCGCCGGTGCTGGAATCCTGCGTGACGAGGATCCTGTCGGGCTGCTGCATGAAGTGACCTGGGACCTCGCCTCGGCTCTTGCGCAGAACGAGGTTCGACTGGCTCAGGAGTTCAGCCTCGACAGCGCCTACGCCACCGCCAGGGCCAATGGGCCATGGGCCGAGGCCGGTGCTCCTGACTGGCAGATCCCAGCGCTTGGGTGGGTTCACGCGACCAAGTTCCCTCCGGATGTCCTGGCACGCCTCTCAGCCATCGGTGTCGCACGAATTGGTCGCTGTGATCGGGAAGACGTCAGCGGACAGCGTCCTGAGGATTGGATCGGACTGCATCCCGACCTCGCAGGGGCCTACATGACAGCTCTGGCGGGTCGTTTGAGCGAAGAGGCTCGATTCGAGCCCGTCACCGATCAGGCTGATCTGAAGGTCGCCACGCCCACAAGCGATGTCGGTGCTGCCCTCCAACTGTTGCTTGGTCGCGGAGGCGAGGCGGCGGGGAGGCCCACAGGGGTTGGTGTCGAGACGTACGTAATGCTTGCTCTTCAACATGCTCGACCGGCGAAACTGGGGTCCATCCCAGCTGAGAAGATCGTGAAGTGCCGTGAGGACCTGGAAGAGGAACTTGATAATTTCCGCAGGTTCGTGGCGTCCCAGCAGGCGGAACTGACGGAACTGGCCGCCATCCCCATCTCAGCCAGGCGACTGGAGGCGTTCACAGATCATGTTGAGCGGACAGTGGAAGTTCCACTGAAACGGCTTGAGAATGGGATGCGGCTCATGAAACTTGAGCCGACCCGATCGTTGATGGTTTCCTCCTTCACACCTCCTGCCGCGGTGTCCACCGGCCTCAGCGCTGCGGGGGCCCCTCCCCTAACAGTCGCGGCATCAGGTGTCGTAACTGCAATCGGTAGCGCATGGTGGCAAGTGGGCAGCATTCGGACGGCAGCCAAGGTCAGTTCACCCGTTGGGTTCCTTCTCGATGTTCGTGACGAATTGACCCCGAGGACGCTTTCGGCTCGCGCCCGCAAAGTTCTGCGAGGCACGTACGGCCGAGGCACGTACGGCAACTGAACAAGCCGCAGAGGGTCGCGGGAGACTGCCGGTCACGGGCGCGAGTTGTCGGTCAGGTATCAACACTCGCCAGGCTGGCGGACCCCGTGGCGCCCATAACACCTACTCGCTTCGCCGCAGCGTTCAGGGCGGCCCCGATCAGATCGACGTCGATCCTCTCCGGGGTCAGGGCAGGGTTGGCGATCCGAATTTGAAGCACCGAGCGCAGAACGGCTCTGGCAACTTGCTCCGTCGGGACTTCCTCTTCGCCAAGCACGACGGTCCGCGTCCTTTCGGGCTTGCGCCCGTGCACGATGGCCGACCGATGGGCATACACACGACTCATCGCACTGATGTACCGCGCGGGCTCATGGACACCAGCGAGGGAAAGCATCGCAGCCGTCCGCATCTTGATCTTGTAGGTCGTTTCCCCATTCGGATCGGACAGGAGCGCCTCCAGGCCAATGCATAGGTCAACCACTCGGTCAGCCTCGCTGTTCCGCCGCTCGGCGGAAAGAAGCCTCTCGGCAGCCAGAGCAACGGATCCACCTTCATGCAGAGCGTCGTAAGCCAACAGCAATTCGGTCAAGCGGTCGCCGGCAATGGCGTCCAGCGGCTCATGGCCTGGATCAAGCCGGGTTGAAGACCTATCCAGCACCAAAGGGCCGGTCAGGAGCCTGGGAAGCGGTCCCCGATAGCCCGGCGACCAGCCGACGGGGCGACATACGATCTGCATGTAGCCCGAGGGGGCGTCGCTGACTGTGGCCAAGGCTTCAAAGAAGCGCTCGACTTGCTCGACCTCGCTTGGTGGCTCAACGGGCCAAAACCAACGCATCGCCTCGTCGTTCGCAAGAATCCAACCCGGCACAGTGAACGCATGGGTGGCCATGGCCAGGAGTCGCTTCTCTTCGCGCACATTTTCGGGCCAGCGCGCTAGGTGCTCGTCGGAACTCAGACGGTCTATTCGACACCCGTCCGAGAACTGGACGCGCTCAAGATCGAAGTCGACCCCCATGACGGGGACCACGAGTTCGACTGGCAACTCATCATTCAGCCACCAACTCGCCAGCTCCTCGAACGTGGCGAGCAAGAAGTCGGGGTCGGTTTCCCAACCGCGTACATGAAGGTGGCGCTCGACCATCTCCAACGGCAGATCAACCACCCCCATCGCGAGCGCGTGCTCAGCAAGCACGTCACGGAGCCGAGGCGGAACTAGGAAGTCAACGAGCGCGTCATGTTCACGCACGAACTCAATGAGTTCTACGAGTTCAGGAATCGCCTCGTACTCAACCTGGGTCTTGTATCCGCCGGGAGGACCAAACACCTTCGTGTAAGCAGCGGGCGCGAGCGACGAAGTGCGTTCAACAATTTGATATGCACGACCTGCTTGGTCGTCGGCGAAGGTCGGGTACGACTCCATCTTCGGCCACTTCTGACCTTGCTCCTCGCGCTCGCGGAGGTAGCCCATGACCTTAGTAGCGGCCGCTAGCGCAACACGTTGGAGTTCATTCTTCCCACCAGAGTCAAGTCGCACTGAGCCATCATGCCCTCTGCATTCGGCCGAAGCCGTTCGCCATACCGACCCTCGGGATCGCGCGAAGGGCAGACGGCTACACGGGCTGCCCGATTAGGCAGTGTCACGCGTCGCGGCACCGGATGCTCCGCCGGAAGTGCTGGCGTATGCGGCCACGCGGCCCTCGCGCCTACGCTTGCGGCGAGCTGAACCGGTATCGACGAGTTCGCTGAATCCCCAGCTCGCGCTTGATGCGCCTGCGAGAAGGCCGAAGGAACTAACCCCCTCAGGTCCTTCCACCATCGCAATCATGATCGGAGTAGCCAGGAAGAGCACGATCCCCACGGCTACCCAAGACCACCCGCGGCGGCGTTTGAGGTTCTCCTCTTCCGGACTCGGAGTCTCTTCCGCAATAAGAAGGTGTACCCGGTGCTCTACGACCTTTTGAAGTGCCAACTTGGCCGAGCCGTCCGGAAGACCGTTCAGGATCTCGACGTCAGAGAGGACGGCGCGGCGGAGCCTGCCTGCACGTCTAAGAGAAGCGAGGTTTCCGCCGATCAGACCGAGCACAACCGGAACCAGCACCTTGAACCATTCCATGCCCGGGACGATAACGTCGTGCTGCGACACGAAGGCGGGAAATCGGGTGTCACCGTACCGGGTGGCCACCACGAGGCATAGTTGGGCCGCGTAACGACGGGTCTAGCGCGACTCCTACTGAGGACGGGTTTGGGGGGGCGATATCGTCGACGACCTCGCCGCCGAGCTGAGAGCGTTCGTGGTCGCTCGCGATTGGCGGCAATTCCACAACGCAAAGAACCTGGCAATGGCACTCACTGGCGAGGTGGGCGAACTGGCCGCAGCCGTGCAGTGGATGTCTTCTGAAGAGGCCGACAACTGCGCTCGCGGCGTCCATCGAAGACGACCACGTGCGCGCAGGTCTCGGCCAGATGCTGGACTACTGCCGTTACGTGACCAGCGAAAGCGCTCACTATTGCTGCCGACCCGCCCAAACGACGACCTAATCCGACTTGCACGACTTAGGCATAGGCGTCATCTGGGAGACGGGGTCGACGTTCCTCCGGAGCGACCCGATCGAAGAGAACTAGGAAGTCGCGAGAAATGCCTCGTGTCTGAGCTGGTTGAAAGAATGGGACTCGGTAGCGCGGCATCTGTCCGCAGTTATGTCCCAAACCGCCACTAGCGTTCCCGATCGGCGAGGCCATGACCTGAGCAGTTACGCCCCTCCGAGTTGCGTCCTTGCAGTGTCGGTTCCCTCAGATGGCGGAGGTTGCCGTCCTGCGCCACCGACCCGCAATGCTGAACGCCGTCAGGCTTCCGGATTCGACCCGGCGCCATACTCTGGGATCGCGGACATGGAAGCCGACCCACCAACCCACGGGGATAGTCCCGGGAGGCAATCCCAGCGCTCGCTGCTTGTCAGGAGTAAAGATGATGCTTTCGATCAACTCGCTGATTGTTTCGCAGGAGTGGTCAACGTCGCCTCGTCGTGACATGAGCACGAACCTGTAGGCCGCAGCCTCCAACTCCTCAGGCCGGCTAACGAAGTCGCCCGAGTGGTCAACGTTGACCGCACCGTCCCGATCGATTGCCACGTACGCCCAACCGAAGACGTTTTGGCGACGTGAGTCCACCGTCACGATGGGGTTGACCCCACGCATCGCCGCGGACGCGCATTTGTGGGGCCGTTTGGGAGCCGAGAACTCGGCTGAATGCCCTGCTGCACTGAGGCCCCTAACGCTCATCGGACCTTCAGTCCGTTCAGGATTCTCGACAACGTTTCTTGTTGAAGAGGGATCGATCTCGCGACCTCGTCCACAAGCTCGTCATGACGGTTGATGGCGTCCGTGAGCCGACCAATGGCGTCACTGCGTTCAGACCCGTCTGTCCGGCGTTCATCAGGCACCGCATTCCCCGTCCTGTATCAACCATCCGTGATGCCGAGAAGAGGCTTCAAACCTAGACGCATGAGGCCGAGAACCAGACACTTGTCCCTAGGCGAGCATTAGGCCCGAGTAGTCGATGGCTAGGACGCAGGTCTCCCCAGTCGAGGGGAGACCGACCGTTCCTATAGCCCTAACACGATGCGGCGCGCCCCGAGGTTTGGCAGTGTGCGGCATAGAAGTATTAGTCCGATCTGACGGTAAACCAGGAGGCCTCCCGTGTCTGACCCCCTCGAAGGGTTCACAGAGCCACGACCGCTGACGCGCTCGGAACTCGGAGGTATTCCGGACGAGCAAGGCGTACACGTTGTCCACGACCAGTCCGGCGAGCCGCTCTACGTGGGCTACAGCAGTCGCACCCGAGAGAGGATGCGCCAGCACTTGGCTGGCGACCGGCAAGCGTCGGTTCTGCACCAGAAGATGGGGCAGCAGCTCGACGAAGAGCTCGGCCACCCGGCCACAGCTGCGGACATTGAGCGGGCACTCGGAGCCTGCTCCTTCCAGTTCCGGCTTAGCGACCAGCCCAAGGCATTGAAAGCCAGGTTGATGTCATCGCTAAACCCCCGCTTCAATGACGTCGCCCCCGTGCCTGAAGCCGCTGAGCATGGCGCGAACCGGGAGTTGGGTGATCTTCTTGAAACCGTGCTATCCGAGCTCCGGAAGGATCAGCCTGACAGCGCCGTCGCGGCCACCTATCGCCATGCTGTCGTAGAGGCGCTGCCACGAGTTCTCCGAGGTTTGGTCCCCTCCAGTCACACCGTGGAAGGGAGCACGGGGTACGGATCTCGAGCGGACGTCCCATGGGTGACGGTCTACGGGGACAGCGACAACAACAGCGCCCGTGGGGGTGTCTATGTGGTCTATCTGTTTGCCGCTGATGGCTCGGCCGTTTACCTCACGCTGGCGCAGGGAGTGTCGAATGTGAAAGGTGGCAACGTTGTTCTGAAGAAGCGAGCCGCTGACATCCGAGATGCGATCACGTCACGGGGCCAGTGGCTTGAGAAGATCGACCTGCGGTCACGGGCCATGCGGCCGCTGCGTTATGAGGCATCTGCCGCATATGCCATTCGCTACGAACGGAATTCGGTGCCGGCCCTTAACGTGCTCACCAGCGATCTCGACGACATGTTGGAGGCTCTCGGCGAGGTGCAGGCTGCCGGACTGGCCGACCTACCAGCCGTAGAGCCTGTCCACCTGGTCATGAAGTGGAACAAGGACATTCGCTCCGACACGATCACTCAGCACAAGCAGATTGCAGACACGCATGGCTCTGTGTGGTGGGGGAAGTTTGGAACGGCGGGCACGAATGCCGTTAGAGCTGCACGGCTAGAACTCATTCGAGAGCAGTTGAGCACCGGTGTTGAGACCATGTGCTTCCTATATCGCAACGGTGAGCTGTGGCGGACTCGTCTTCTTGCCATCACGCCCCACGAAGACGACGTCGACACCGCACTGATGCCGGACTACTACGCGCCCGCCGAGTGCATCCTGTTTCTCAAGCTTACACAGTTTGAAGAGATCCACCCGCCCACTTGGGCACTCTCGAACCTGGTGCTTGCCACCGACCCCGATCCTTCCAGGACACAAGGCGCGCTCGGTAACCAAACGAGTCCAGTGTTCGTCTACCTGCGGGGGGCGTCGTTTATGACTGAGAAGCAGCCCACCGGTCCAGAAAGCCTGGCTCAGGAGACGGATTCGTCCGAGACACCGTCGATCCCAGCCTTGGACATGGACTGGCTAGTGGAGCAGACACTCTGCGAGCGGGAATGGCTGGAGGAGCTCGTAGCGACCCTCCAGCGTCGCCCCCAGGTCGTGCTCGCAGGACCGCCCGGCACCAGCAAGACGTGGATCGCCGAGGCTCTGGCTCGCTACCTGACCCAGGACGAGCCCTTGGCCCGCGGTTTGGTGCAATTCCACGCCTCGTACGGCTACGAGGAGTTCATCGAGGGGTTGCGTCCGGAGCCCGCTGGAAGCGGCGGCATCCGCTTCGCCCGAGTGGATGGGGTAGTGCTCCGGATGGCGAGCCAGATCAAGGAAGACGACGACCAGAAGCATGTACTTGTCATCGACGAGATGAACCGCGCCAACCTGCCACGGGTCTTCGGCGAGCTCATGTATCTCCTCGAGTACCGCGACAAGCCAGTGGACCTCCTGTACACCCAGGACTTCAGCCTGCCGAAGAGCCTGATCTTCATCGGCACTATGAATACTGCCGACCGGAGCATCCGCAGCATCGACCTCGCGCTCAGGCGCCGGTTCGAAGTCTTCGAGTGCCCCCCGAGTCGGAAGATCCTTCAGTCTTTCTACGAGACTGCCCAATGCGAGGTTCCGGACCTCCTCGCGGGCTTCGACAAACTGAACCTGCGCCTAACCGAGTTGCTCGACCGCCATCACACGGTGGGCCATTCGTTCTTCATGGCAGATCCGTTCACCCCTCACCTGCTGAACGCCGTCTGGACTCGCCAACTCCAGCCACTGTTCGAGGAGTACTTCTTCGACGATCCAAGCGTTGCAGCGTCCCTGAAGATGGAGGAGTTCTGGCCGAATGTCACATCCACCTCAGACGCTGACTGAATCGCGCCCCTCGATAGTCGAGCTGGACGATCGGCAAGCCGAGTCGCTCCAAGTTCTGGGCAGGCGCCTGGCCGGCAAGTCCGACTGGTGGGGGGCGGCCAACCCGGCACACCACGATGCGAGTGCTATCAGCGTCTCGCGGAGCGGTGCCCAAGGGCAATGGTCGCTACGCGTGAACGACGCCATCGGCATTCTCAGCGTGGGCGGTCGAACGATGCCCGTGCTGCCGAAAATCCCTGAAAGCCACGCACTGGAACTTCTCGGCCTCGCCGGCGCCATCCCACGCATGGACACGCTCGCCGCGCAGGCGGCGACAGGCACGTCACTTTTCGACCTCCTCTCACGTTGGCTTGTCCACTCAGTAGAGAGGGTCCTTCGCCGAGATCTGATGAAGGACTACCAAGCCCACCGCGAAGAAATGGCGCATGTTCGTGGTCGCATCAGCATCAAGGAGACGACACTGGCCGTGACCCTCGGGCGAGCACGCGTAACATGTGAGTTCGACGAACTGGACCGCGACAACCCGTTGAACCGCGTGCTACTAGCAGCATTGCGGCTCGTGTGCGGGGCGCCGTTCGCTGCTCCAGAGGTACGCACCCAGGCACGACGAGTCAGTGCTCGTTTTGATGAAGTTTCGGAACTCCGTCACGGCGACCTCCGCGTCACGTTGACGCCCAGGACCGCCTACTACAGCGACGGTCTCGCGATCGCGAAGGCCCTGCTGAGGGGTGCTGCGCGCAAGCTCGACGCGGGCGGTGAGGTGGCTTGGGCGTTCTTGATCCGTACTCCTGAGGGCATTGAGGCCGGGATTCGCACCGTCCTCCACAACGCGCTGGATCCGGCCTTCAAGGTCGAGAAGCGAGGACTGGCGCTGCTCCCGTCGACAAAAACACTGAATCCCGACCTGGTATTCGGGCACCTGGCGGTAGGCGACGTGAAGTACAAGTTGCAGGGCGCAGATTGGGACACAGGCGATCTCTACCAGGCCGTGGCATTCGCCACCGGCTTCCAGGTCTCCGAGGCAGCGATCCTTACGTTCTCCACTGGCCAGGCAGGGCACACGTCGCTGCAGGTTGGCGACGTGCGACTGTCGAACTTCTGTTGGCCCGCAGACCCCTCACTCGGACCGCAAGAAGCGGCCGCACGTCTCGTAACGGACGTCCGCGAATGGCTCTATGAGGTCTCGGCCTCATAGGTGCCTCGCCCGCCTACGAGAGCCATCCAGACTTACGAGGGCTGGGCTTCTCGCACCGAGCGCGCAAATGCGAGCAACTCGGCGCAACTACTTCCGATGATCTCAATGAGGCCGTTTCCGCAGCCCGCCAACTGGCAGCCTATTTCCTGAGCCCGCGTTCTGATCAAGTCCCAGGTAGCCTCGTCGATCTCGTCACCGACGAAGCGCACGTAGGGTACGTCCCTGCCCACCCGGCTCCCGTAGTGGCCCCGGCAAGAGGACGTTGTCGGGACTCCAAGGAAGTTTAGGGCCGCGACACAACTGACAATCCCAAAGTCCAGGTACTCCGAAAGTTCCGTGGCGTCCCAATCTGTGTCGTCGGGGTCGCTCACGACCTCCGAGGCATTCTTCTCGAAAGCTTCAGGCGAGGCTGAGACACCGTCAAGCCGTCGAAGTTCACGCGTCTCCCAGGCAATCAGCAACTCCAACTCGGGACCACTCACCTCGTGCCAGTCGCCGTACTCCTGATTCGACGGGTCCGGAGAGCCGTCTTCCTCCCATGCTTCATCTGGCACGGAGCCATTTTGATGCAGGTCAACGGGCGGGAGTTGGACGACGTCGAAAACAGGAATCACAAGGTCCCCCTACGGTCAAGAACACCAGTCAAATGCCCGCTCGGCGGCGGTGCGTCACGAGGATGGCCTGGAACAGGACGGCTAGAGGTGCAATCGCGTTCTGGTCTAGACCACCAAGAAATGTGTTCCTGCAGCCTTTTCCTACGGCCCTTCAGGTGTAGTCTCCTGCTGAAGGGCGGAGGTGCCGCCCCGGGATCAACAAGGAGGCCCCATTGGCCAAGAACAAGACGTCGGGTTCCGCAGAGTTCGACAAGCTCCGTAACCGGATGGCGGCGGACCGCGCCCTCCGTAACGAGGTCCGTGACTCGCTGTTCGCCATGACTGAACAGATCAACGTGTCCGACCGGGGCTCCCGGTTCGTCGCCGGTGGCACCGTGGAGTGGATCGTCGCCTCGGCCTGCTACGCAGCCGAAGTCATTGCCATCCCCGAGGGGCACAACGCCAACGGCTTCGACCTCACCGGTGTAAACGCGACCGTCAAGGGGCTCTTCTCCGTCAAGAGCAGCCTCTCGCCGACCAGCGCGTTCAGGATCACCAACGGCATCAATGGCGCAGGCAAGGGCTTCGTAGAGCCGACGATCTTCCTCCACAAGCGGCTCGGAGGCTTGGTCTTCGCCGACCCCGCGATCCATACCGAGCTCGCGGGCCGGGCGGAGCAGAAGGCGGACGCCGTCGTCCTGAGCCTGAAGGCGATCATCGAGCACGCGCAGCAGCGCCCGGAGTGTGTGATCGACCTGGAGATCCCCTATAACCAGGGCCGGGGGACTTACGACCCGGCACTCAGCTTCGCCAAGGCCCTCATCACCGATGGCAACTACCCCAACCTCAAGCGACTCTTCGAGGAGGTGAAGCCCCAGACCAGCACTATCTCGGAAGAGATCGGCAAGCTCAAGCAGCTGCGAGACGACGGCGTGCTGAACCAGGTCCAGTTCGAGCGTGCTGTGGACCGCCTCCTCAAGGGCTGACCCGACACATCGGCCCGAGCATAAGGAACGCCCCTCCCGAAGCGAGCGGGAGGGGCGTTCGACTTACTTTGTACTCCGTCACAACTGGTGGACCTGCGCGACCCCCAATAGCGGGTCTGAAGCTGCCGTCGCGCAGGTCTTTCACGCTGAACACTACGAAGTTCACAATCCGGCTCACACCGGCGTTGAGTGCCAAAGTGGCCTTCTGAACGGCAGTTTCAATCACTTGACCGCCGCGAGCCTTTGAGGCGGTTGAGGAACCACCTGGACTTCCCCAACTACGTAGGCGGAAGTTACCGACCGGGTGTCGCCATCGACAGATCGCGTGCCTTCAACTGGACCCCGCCCAGCGTCCGAGGCATCTCGACCCACTGGGCCGGGCCATTCCGCCCAGAAAGACTCATCGGTGAGCCACCCAGCGCTACTGATCAAGAATGCCCCAGCAGTTGGTCGCCGGGCCACTGCCCCGCCACGACGCCTACTGCCGCACTCACCACGCGGATAACGCGACATCTCAGATGGCTCTTGACCGGGTGTCGATGACAAGTGCGCTTGCTGCACAACTCATTGAGAGACACAGTTCTCAGCCGCTTTCGTCGCTGCGTCGATGACCGCAGCGAGTTCCTTCGGTGTCAAAGTGCCGATGGAGAACTCCTTCGCCTTCGCCCTGACTTCCTTGTCTTCTGTGACGATCACCCATGTGTCGGAAAAGAGGTCCTCCGTGCTGAGCACGACGGCCATGGCAACGAGGATCGGATCGGCGGTGCCCTTGTAGCTGTAGAGGTTGACCAAACCCGTGTGCCCCACTGGGACTGTCTTCATCACGTCTGCCAACTGCGCAAGCATCGCAGGGGTCACTTCGATGGTGACTGGTTCTAGAAGCGCCGCATGCTTAGCCCTCCGCGACTCGTAGGCGACCTCGGCCGGGACTCGACATTGCTCCTTGAAGAATGCGGACTTCTTCCTGTCCCCAAGGGGCCGAGCGCGTTGTTGTCGATCAGGTACTTGGTCACGGCCGTCACAGCGCCGCCCTGTAGTCGCTGATCGCGCGGTCATTGCGGTAGGCGTTCGAGAACATGACGCGGCAGAAGTCGCTCGTCTTGATGGTCCCTGCGTCGTAGAGAGCGAGCATGCGACGCGAGCACTCGTGCCCGTTGTACTTCCTGAGCGCGTTCATCGGGAGCATCCTGTTACGGGGAGTCTTCTCAATCTTGTCGAAGGCGTCCTTGAGGTCTTTGAGGTGGGCCTCCGCTTCGTCGCGGGTCATGAGCTTCAGGCGCTGGGCTCGCATGACCACTGCGCTCGGTGTCACCTTGAAGACATCAGACGATGCTCGGATGGCATCCAGATCACTCAAGTCAGCACGGCGGAACTCGGCCTCAGGCATCAGGATCTCTGCCGTCAGCCAGTACTCGCGGTTCGACTTCTCCTCGGTGGTGTGTCCGTTGTAGGTGACGGTGGCGAACCGTCCTCTCGCAACGAGCACCGCCATTAGCGTCAGGGTGAAGATCCGTCGCCCGGTCGGCTCGAACGCCTCTCCCTCGTTGCCACTGGCGATGAAGATGAAGGGCAGTTTCGTGTCCTTCACCGTCATGCCGCTGAAGATTTTGCCCTCCGGCAGCCGCTGCGGCATCAGGTCCTGGACGCTCTGTGCGACGAGGATGTTCTTGGCTTCCAACTTCTCGACCAGAAGGTTGAGGGCATCGCCCTTCTTCTTCGTTCCCCTGAGTTCCATGGGGTCGAGGTCGAGCGCTGCCATCAGCTTCGCGGCGTCCTCGGCGATGGGCGCCTTGGACTTCTTGAGAATCCCGACGATGGGGTTTCGGTCGAGGGTCTTGTCCTTCTTCATCCAGTCCTGCTTGAACTGGAGGTTCTTGACGATGAGCTCTACCTGCGCCAGGTCCACGTGATGCCGCGAGTTCATGGAGAACTCGCGCTTGGCGCTGAAGCCCTGAAGCAGCCGCTCCTGCTTGATGCGGAGCTGCTCTTCCACCAAATCGCGGGGAGCGAAGAACAGCGGGTACGGGATCTCAGCCTTGCGGGCGTGGTCGACCAGATCCTTGAAGGAGATGGAGCCCGTCTCTAGCGCCTTGGTCACCTTGGCGTAACTGCGGACGACCGACTGCTCAAAAAGTGCCGCGAAGACCTCGCGGTCGATGGGCGTGGCGACGCGATCGAGCGTCACGTTTATGGGCATTCACGTCACCGCCTGCATTCATCTCATGGCAGCGCTCCAGCCTGCGCCTCCGCGTGCTCGGTTCAAGGACGACACGCCTAATGATCCCCGGTCCCTCTCGCGCCCGCAGGTCAATTGCGGTCTTCCAGTCGGCGCGTTTCGCCATTGAAGAAGTAGATGAGGCTGCCGACGATCATCAGGCTCTGGACCGCGTTACGGCTGGTGTACTGCTTTGTGCTGACGGTATGGGCAGTCGCGTTGCGGCTAAAGGTGTGCGGCACCGGCAGTCCCTCGCTGGGGAAGAACTTCTGCCACGCCTTCCAGATAGGGGGCGAGCGCGATGTACTCATGTGCGGTCAACTCGTCATAGGCCGCGTTGGTCCGCTTGCCCCGCTTGTCGGGGGTGTAGAGGTAGCGGCCGGCACCGAAGTAGGTGTTCACCATGGAGTCGAGCAGCGACCCAATGAGCGCCTGAGCCGCCTCCGTGTGGCCAGCCTCCAGAGCATCAAGGGCCCTGAGCGCCATGGGGACGTACGGCGCGGACAGCGTCGGTCTCGCACCCCTCGACTACGGCGCGACAGTCGGCGGAGATCGCCTTCCATCGCCGCCCAAGGATGTCGCGCCGCTTCCCGGCGCTGTCGGCGCGGATAAGCGCCCCGCCAGCGAGACCGTCGTTGATCCAGATACGGTCTCGCCATGGTGTTGGTGACTGAGGCATGGTCTGGACTCGGCTCAACGATTGTCGGTGGGTTCATCTCAGCCGTCGTCGTTCTGGTCGGTGTTTTGGCGGAGCGGTTTCTTAGTGATAGGCGAACACGTACCGATGAGCAACGTAAGGCTGCTGATGATCTGATCGTTGATGTTAGCAACCTTCGCGATCTCGCGATTGCACGAAAGCGCGGTCTCCGTGGAGAGTACGAGTTATGGCCGCTGCGCACTCGTCTTTACATCACGCAGAACTCACTTCGGGGACTCCCCGCTTACTCGGCTGCGTGGGCCTTCTACGAGTCAGCGAAAGAAGCACGGGATTTCGCTCGGCATGCTGTTCGCTCCCTTGGTGACGACCACCAAGGCTGGCCAAAGTCGGATCTCGCCCGTTTCAGAGCGCACCTGTCGAACCTCGATCACTTCGGCGACCAGGTCATCGAGCTACTCCAGTCAAACCCCAAAAGCGGCCACGCGAGGATTCCGAGCCGGCCAACCATCCCGGCGCCCTGACGGCCCTGGCAGCCGTCCAAGGGTCGCCGGACTGGCTCCCACTGAGAGGGGACGACCGCTCCCATGCCGGAAGGGTACAAGGGGCGCTGCGTCATTCCGCCGCGACGGGATGGGGTAGACGAACGACTAGGACTTCACCTGGTCAACGAACATGAACCTGAGCCGCCCCTCTGAATCTTGAACGGCCTCTTCAGGGTCGAGTTCGTCTGCACGGACGTAGACATACCGGACAACGACTCCCCCTTCGTCCACTGGAACCTCGTACCTTGTCTGAGTTCGTGGCAGAGCGAAGCTTGTTCCGTCGAGCGTTCCGCCGCCGACGAATACGACACGGACAATGTGCTGATCCATTCGCGCAGACTACCCGGCAAGGCATTTCTAGGTGGGCTTTGCAGTTGGCCAGTCAGCGTCCTTCGCCTCTGCTGCATCGCCAACTCTGTGCGTTTGCGTGGAGGCGACCCGCCTATTGCCCCACAGGAGGGCCCCGTCGGGACTGCTCATAGAGCTCGCCAGAGTCCGACCTGTCAGGCGAGCCGGTAACGCTCGACTTCCCCAAACGGAATGCGGGCCGCTCCCGGCGGTCTCGCAGAAGTACTGCTCGGGGACTCCCTACGCCAGATCATGATTAGAGACGGTGATAAGCCGACCCGTAGGACAAGCAAGTTGCATACGAACACGGTGATTCCTGCGCGACACCTGGTCCTGACCTTCTTGAACTCCGCTGCACGTCTAGGTGGCGGCTGGTCACGGAACCAGCTCAACCTTCCTCTGAGTAATCAGCGAAGGCGCCATGCCGGCGCGAGGGAGCGTGACTTCTCACCAGCCGTGGGCAATCACGGGAATCCTCCGCGCCGAGAGCAAGGGACGCAGTAGCGTCATTGCGCGGTTAGTGCACACCCCGGGGGATGGACTGTCATGGAAACGTTGCTTGGCATCGCGGTGCTCGTCGTTCTTGTGTGGGTCTTCGCGCGAACTAGGCGTAGCTCGTCAGAACACGTGCCGAAGCGGGCTCTCCAGGTCTCGCCGTTCCGAACCGAGATCGACACCGCGGTCAGTCGCGACTACGCCATGACGGTCCCGGGTGGGGAACTTCGCAAGATTCATCGCAAGACCACCAAGGAACACGTGCCGCCGGCGCCTTCTGGGCGCGCAGTCGAAGCCTGGTCCCCCCGCACGCAGCAGCTCGAGGTCGCGGGTGAGTGGTATCGAGCGGAGAATCTGCGGACCCTGTTTACCCGACGCGCCAAAGTCTCCGAGGCCGGTGCCGAGATGCGACTTGAAGCGGTACTCGTCCCTGACCCGTTCAATCCATTCGACAGGCGTGCTGTCGCTGTCTTCGTAGATGGACTCCATGTCGGATACATGGAGCGGTCCGACGCCGCCGCATACCACTCCGCGATAGCGAGCCTGCCTGGTGCTGAGCTCGCCGTGCCGTCGCGCCAATGGCTCAGAGGCACCGCACAAGACACCTGGGCACGAGTAACGCTCTCCTTGCCTAAGCCGGACCGCCTCTGCTGCCCCAATCCGACCGCCGATAGCTGCGTGGTGCTTGCGCCAGGATCGACGATTCAAGTCACGCGCGAGGAACAGTACATGGAGCATCTCGCTTCACTCCTTGCCCGATTCGGCAGCGAGACGGTTGTCGCCGCGTCCCTTCGCGCGGCGATAGAGCAGCGTCCACGGTCCACCGTCGAGGTCGTCGCCGTGGATATCGACGGGCAACAGGTAGGAATCCTGTCGCCGACACAGACAGCCAATTTCCTCCCCCTCGTCCGCAGGGCAGAGTCAGAGGGCCGCAACCTCATCTGTCGGGCATCCCTGCGGGGCAACTCGCTCAAGGTCGACGTCGCCCTGCATGCCCGGAAGGCACACGAACTCGACGATGTCGAACTCGAGCAGCTCTTCGCCACGAGCCGCATCTGATGCTCACCTCCTAGTTCGAAGGGGACCGGAGTTGCCCAAGTTCGCCCCCTACTCACGCCAAGCGTTTCGGCGCGCCTTCATCGAATGGCTGAAGCGAAACGTCACGCTGATGATTGCCGTGAGCGCCGGCGCCGTCGCACTGATCTTCCTCGAGTCCGTGCTCCTGGTGCATCTCGTTCCCGACACGGCGTTCAAGTGGTACCTGCTCGGAGCGGTCCACGTGGGCGTGGTGGCCGGCTTCGCGCACCTTCTGCACGCCACGTTCCTGGCCCACGACCGACGAGCACTGATGCACCTTCGGGGCGCCTGGGGCGAGGAGAACACCCGCGAAGAGCTCAAGCGGGCACGGCGTAGACGACTCATCTGGGGGTGGGTGGACAGCATCAGCCTCCAAGCGGGCGACATCGACCATCTCGTCGTGACCCGCCGCGGAGGACTCATCGCCATCGACTCCAAGTGGCGGAATCAGCACACCTCACAGGACCTCGCCTCCATGGCTCAGGCCGCGGCCCGAGTCCGGCTACGCGCCGAAGGGCTCACCCAGACACTCCTCGCCGGTGAGCGAGGCGCCCGACACCGAGCACGGACCAACCCGCTCACGGTAAAGCCTGTGGTCGTCATGTGGGGTGCGGCCCAGGACGAGGTTCCCGACGGCGCCATCATCGACGGCATCGAGTTCATCGCCGGACGACGTCTCATCACGTGGCTTCGCCAAATGGATGGATACCCGGTGGGTAGGGACGCGGCCAACGACGTTCTTGAACGACTGACAACATTTCGGCTCAAAGCCTCAAGGCAGAACGCAACTCGCTAGCGACTCGATCGAGACCGCGTGTATTACCCCGCCCGGGCGGGGGGCTCTGTCCCGTTCTTGGTGACCGTTGTCTGCTGCAACTCGACGCTACTCGTGCTGCCATCTCAACTCCCACTGCTCTGCCATGTACATGTCCCACGCGGTGTCGTCGTCGCGCTGGTAGCCGCAGGCGATGCAGAGCCCGACGGTCATCGTGCCGCCGCTGTCGTCGTAGCCGAGCGGAACGAATGTGCGCCGGAAACACTCGTCGCACTCCTCTGGGTCCATCACATCGAGCAAATCCTTGACTCGGCGGACATCCCGCTCCGCGTAGGCCCGTGCCTTCTCGTAGAACAGTGTCACCATCATGTCGTCCACCGTTCGGTGGGCCCCAACGTGCTGAAGCACTTCGAGGCCATTGATCTCGTCGAGTTCACGTAGAGCGGTGAGGTGCCTCGATCCGAGTTGAATCCATTCGTCATCGGCTCGGCCATGTCGCAGCGGCTGGGTGAGATCGAGTCCCTCCGCCAAGGTCGCCTGGTTGATGGAGAGGCCGAGCGCGACTGCCTTGGGCAGCAGCGCGCTGGCCGGAAGCGTAAAGCCCCGCTTGTCCATCACGGCCGCGGGATCGATCGCCGCGACGATGGCGAGGAGACCGTTCGTCAGTGCAACGTCGAATGGGCCCTCGGGTGGGACCCGATCCTCGTCGAGCACCGAGACGTTCAGTGCGTATCGAGCCTGCCGCATGACTTGTCGACGAACGTGATCTGGGGTCCATTGGTCTGGAATCACGTCATCAGCCTTGTATCGCCTCGTGCCATGAGGTGACACTAGCGCCGGGCAGGGCACCCGCTACACCGATGGGATCGCGTTCAACCTGCTTACCGCCGCGTAACGCCTCTGCAGATGCGTCATCCGCCGAGTGGGCGCGACGGAGCATGTCGTGCTGCGCGCTCGTCAGCATTCAGCGCCGGCCGAGGGCTACGCGAGGACAGCTGCAGAGACGCTGTGGGCCCGGCCTCTAACAGCACCTCGGCTGACCTAGTAGTCGAAACCAAGTACTCGCGTCTCGATGATGAATCTACGGAGGTCTCTGACGAACCGAACAGCTGTGATGGTTCTGATCTCTGCGCACTTGGCGTAATAGGCCTTCATCAGAGGTGTTGCTGTCTGGTAGCGAGCAGCCTTCTCGGTATCGGAGTGCCATACGTGACCGTTGAAGTAGATGTTGGCGTACACGGAGTCGGGAACCATCTTCTCTACGTCGATGGGCGCCGGCAGCGGCTCGGGCCCCACCTCGTCGATCTCTTCGAGCGAGAAGTACACCAGGCTGCCGGGCTCCTGGCCCTGAAGATGCTCAGGCACGCTGCCCAGGTCTTGTTGGCCGACGAACATGTGTTTCTGCCAAGCAACGAAAGCTTTGCGGCCCGACTTGAGGACGTCTCTAAGCGGCTCATGCTCACGAGCGATTGCCCCAGTGAGGTTGGCGTAGCTGGTGGGGTCGTCCTGGGTGAACACGACGGGTCGCATCAACAAGGCCAGGTAGAGCCACGACTGCTTGTCAGCATTCTTGAGCTCAAGGCTGCCGTGGGTGACTAACGCAGTCTCAGGATCGAAGCGCAGCAGGACCTCAAACTGCGGGTCGCCCTGGGCCAGTGGATGCTCGACGATCTCGTCGGCACGTTCCATGAAGTTAGCGACGTCGGTCTTGAGCTTGTCGCTACTGGGCTGCGGGGCGGCCGGGCCTTGCGTCATCCCATGAGCCTAGAAGTCGTGGCCGTCGGCGCGGGCGTCGAGTATCCACTGCTGTAACTGCAGCACTAGGCCCGTGGCATTGAGGGTGCGAATCTCGGCGCACTTGGCGTAGTGCCGCTTGATCTCGTCGCTTGAAGCCTGGTAGCGAGCGGCCTTGTCAGCATCTGCGTGCCAGACATTGGCGTTTAGATACTCCCAGGCAAAGATGTAGTCGTTGGACAGTTCGGTCTTGGGGCCGTCGTCGGTTGCCCCGAAGCCAAGCGCCACGAGAATCGACTCTGGTTCTTGGGGAGCCTCGAGGGGCTCGCCAGACCCGAGCACCTGCGGCCCCACGAACGTGTGCTTTCGCCATGCCGCGACCCCGTCACGAACCATCTTCAGCCTCCCGCGCAGCCGGATGTGCTCGCGCTCGATTCGCTTGGTCAGAACGTTGAAGCTGATCGGCTCCTGCTCAGCGAAGACGATCGGGCGGATCAGGACCGCCAGGTATATCCAGTCGGCCTTCGGCAGCGGGTTCGTCCCGAGCCCGACGGGCTTGGTCTCGCCTGTAACGACATTCCGGCTCATGGTGACCTTGAACGTCGAGTTCTTGCCACCCAGTGGGTGGGCTCGCACCTCGTCAGCCCGCTGCATGAAACTGGCAATGCTCGTGCGAAGCTCGGCGCTAGTCGGTCCGCACCTTGGCTTCTCGCTCACGTCGAGACGGTAGGACCGTCAGCGTGCTTGGCGTTGCGGATCCTGATCTGCTCGTCGAGCGGCTTGGCCGGGTCATCGGCGATCGACTGGGCCAATCGCTCGAGCAAAATCTCGTCGAGAACATTCAGTAGCGCCATCGCGGCGGCGTGGTCGTGGTCGGACTTCGGGTCCACCATAACCCTGAGGCTTACGCCGTCGTCGTCGGTCTCAAGGGCGGCGGAAAGCACCATGACGCTGTCGAGGTCAGGCGTGTCCGTGAAGTGCGTGGTCGGGTGCCTATAGGCCAACAGCCGAGGAAGTGCAATATCGAAGGCGTCCAGCGCGTCCTGCAGTTCCGGGGGGAACCCGAGAGGCCGGCGCGCGGACTTGGCTAGGTCACGTAGTCGGACCAGCTCGTAGGCGTAGTAGTCGACGTCGTTGACGTGGAAGCCGGATACGTCGACCCATTCGTGCGGCTCACCGTTGAGCACCCGCGGCGCATTGTCGTAGGCGTCCTGGACTCGGCCGCGCTGGACGCTCAAGCCGTCGCGAATGCGCTTCGTAGCGTTCAGGAAGCGACTCACCGTCCGGTCCAGGTCCTTGGATGCCATGCCGAGACGATACGCGGCAGGCCGCTCGGCTACACGTGAGTTTCCGCTAGTCGCAATCAGCTCGCGGCGCGGGGCAGAGCCGCATCAACGCATCCAGCCATGCCTTTCCTCTTGTACGACTCGCCCTGCAAGAGGCAGAACTGGGGCCCGTACTCCCCTTAGACCTCGTCTCTGCGCGCCCCATACCAACGGTCCTCATGGTCCGCATCAGCCACGACGCGCGCCTCAGTCAGTCAGTGATGGCGGGGCGGTGCTGAGCGAGCCTGTCGTCCGGCGATAGCGGAGCGCCGAGAACAGCGTCGATCAGCCGTCGTCCAGCAGCCGTCCGCTTCAGCACGTCTTCATCGCGCCGGACGTGCTCACGGAGGATGTGCCAGACGACACCCACGTTCACGCCGTTACCCATTTGCTTGTACGTCGCCGAAGCCTTCTGAGAACCGAAGTCGTACGTGTCCGGCAGCCCCTGCAAGCGTGCTGTCTCGCGAGGCGACAGCCGCCGCTCGCGGGGGCCGACGATCGAGGTCTGCGTGATTGCGACAAGGGCGGGCAGGTACGTCGGGCGCTTGGCCCGAATGCCTGACGGGCGAAAGTGCATGACCGTGTCCCAGAGGCGAGGCGTGTCCTGCGCCTGCCACTCCAACTTTCGACGGGAGGGCGGGAACTGGCCCGTGAACAGGCCCCACTTCTCGGCCCAGGGGTCGATCCAGTCGCGGTGCTTCGAGTAGAGCGAGTAGTTCTTGGCGAGGTGCCCCGCCTTCCATTGAGGGAGCAGTCTGTCGTGCTCCAGGAGGTCCCGGTAATCGGGTATGCCATCGAAGATGGTGACGATCTTTTCGAAGTCTGACCATGAGTCGGCCCAGATCGGGAAGCCAGGAGGACGACGCCCCTCCGTGTGCTCGTACCACTTCTGGACGAACTCGTCCCAGGCGTCGATCCACAGACGCTCGCATTCAGTCAAGTTGCAGCCGGGGACGTTGTCACTGTCAACCAGCAGGTCTTCCAGGTGCCACCCGGTTTTCGGGTCGAAACCGTCGATCCGATCACTGAGCCGCGCCACCGGCTCGACTGGCAAGCCGTCACCAACTCCATCGGGGTTGTGCGTTGCGGTGATGAACACCCGGTCGCGGACCTGGGGGCGACCGCCTCGCTCGGGCGGCAGTAGATGCGGCGAGAAGACGGCCGGCCTCTCCGACACGCGGTAGCCCTGCTCGCGCAGCGTCTCGATGATGACTTGCCACTCGTGCAGGTGGCGCGGCCCAGCGAGGTTGCGCACGTTCTCGAGCAGGACGACCTTCGGCTTCCGCTTCTCGATGATCTGCAGGATGTTCCAGTACAGCGTGCCCCGCGTCTCCTCCATGCCGCGCTGAGCGCCTGATTTCGAGAAAGGCTGACATGGGAAGCCCGCAGCGAGCACTTCGTGCGCGGGAACGTTCATGACTTCGTCGTTGGCGTCCTCGGTCACGTCTCCGAGCGGGTCATAACCCCAGTTGCGGCGATAGACCTCGGCAGCAGCCTTGTCGATCTCCACGGCGTAGACGCCTCGACCGCCGTAGGCCTTCAACGCCGCGTGAAATCCGCCGACACCTGCGAACAAGTCCACGAAACGAAAGGCCGGTGTCGTCATAGCGCAGAGCTTAGTCGGTCTCGCGCAACACACCCGGATTGTCGCGCGTGTCGTCGAGCTGATGTTCGAAGGGGCGTTGCCCCGGTTGCATTACCCCGGGGTGCGTGGTGGTCAACCTGACTAGGAACACTGAAGCCCGCGCTGGGGCTTCAGAATGAGACCTGACTGAGGTATCCCGAAGGCATCGAAGATGCACGTGACCGCTGACGTGTGGCTGGTGTCCCCTCTCAGGGCTGCTCAATCGAGTCTGGTGCCGGTGGTACGCCTTGACCCACTCACTAACCACTACCGGAGGACTCCGCATCGGTATCCCGTGTGCCGAAACCGTCTCGGCCACCGTCGGAATCTCCGCTTCGTCCCGCCCAGGGTGCCGAACCTAGGTCGCGCTGCCGTTGCGTGGTCCCGGCCTGTAGTCCGTTCTCGACGGCGCGCTGAGCCGTCCCCCATCTGACGGCGGTCACCGAGGGCGAGTCGGCGTCAGGCAACTTGCGCTGCTCACGGCTCTAGATGCACCGGAAGAGAATGCGAGCTCCTCTCTTCGGCCCTCAACCTACCCCGCCACCCGGCGAACTTCGACACTCGTCTCGTAGTCATGCAGCCATCGGCCCCGGAACTCACAGAGTGATCTCCCGGGGCATCTGAATAGCGTCTCTGTACACTCCGGATGGCTGAACCGCAGCTCGTAGACCTCCTCGACGGAGATCACCCGCTCGCGCCCGGGCACCGCAGCGGCCAAGCAGTTCAACAGCGTGGTCTTCCCTGCCTGCGTTCCGCCTGAGACGACCACGTTGAGCCCGACGGCCACGGCGGTCTCGAGGAACCGGGCCGCCTGTTCCGAGAGGCTGCCCAGCCCGACCAGATCGGCGAGCCGGTGCGCCCGGACCACGAACTTGCGGATGTTGACGGCCGAGAAGTCGCGAGAGATGCCTTGGAGCACCACGTGCAACCGGTGCCCGCCCGGCAAGGTCGCGTCGACGAAGGGCGTGGAGACGTCGACCCGACGTCCGCTGGACTTGAGCATCCGCTCCACGAGGTCGCTGACCTGGGCGGCGGTGAGGATCGTGGGGGTCAGCTCGTGACGGCCCGCCCGCGCGACGAAGACCCGGCTGGGGTCGTTGATCCAGATCTCTTCCACGGTGGGGTCGTCGAGGTACTTCTGCAGTGGGCCGAACCCGGAGACCCGGCTGACCAGCTCCTCCACCATCGCCTCGGGCTCGGTCACCGGGAGCACGACGCCGGTCAGGCTGCGCTGGTCGTGGTCGGCGACGACCTGCCGGGCGATCGAGCGGACCAGGACGATGTCGCGCTGCGGGTCCACGCCGTCGCGGCGGACCGCAGTGCGCACCTGCTCGTCGAGCTCCTCCACGAGCTCGCGCTCCGCACCCGTATAGGTCAGGCTCATGCCCCCGCCTGCATGTCAGCTCAGACACCTCGCCCGAGCGGCTTGTCCGTTGTGTCCTCGATCCTGGATCAAGATCGCCCGGAAGTGAACCCCTGTTGCACGGCCTGTGGATGGCGGGGACAGGCGGGATGGTGGCGACGCCGACCGCGTGGTGCTGGTCCTCGAGCCCGCGTGAGCCCCGCCTCCGGCCGGCCTGGGCGACCGCCGGTGCGGGAGCTCTCAAGGCGTCCGGTCGGTACCCGGGCCGGCGTGCCCGGCCGCCTCTCGGAAGCGGCGGGTTCCGTTCTCGCCTCCTGCAGCTCTTTAACCGCCCTCGAGAATGGCGCACACTTGGGAGCGGGTTGGTGCGGTTCGTAGTTGCTGGATCTGGTCGTCGTCGGTGAAGACGCCAGACAACTGGGAGAGCAGGTGCAGGTGGTCGTCCCCCGCACCTGCGATCGCGATGACGAACTCGACCGGGTTGCCGTCCCAGTCCACCGTCTGGGGGTACCGCGTGAACGAGATGGCGGTGCGGCGGATGGCGCTCTTGGCCGCAAGCGTGCCGTGCGGAATGGCCAGCAGGTTGCCCATGTAGGTGGACACCGAGCGCTCGCGCTCGTGCATGGCGTCGACGTACCACGGCTCCACCGCGCCGGCGGCGACGAGCAGCTGGCCCGCCGCGGTGATGGCCTCGTCCCGTGTGGCACCGGGACCGTCCAGCACGATCGCCTCGTCGGTCAGCAGGTGGTTGGCTGCTTCGCTCATCGCGTCGGTCCCCCTGTCCGGGGTGCGAACGCCTCGAGGACGTAGGCCTCGGCATCGCGGTTCCAGATGTTGTCGTGAGGAGCGCACAGCTCGGCGAGCCTGGCGAGGCGGGAGTCGCCGGCGGCTGCGAAGTCGGCGATAGCCGTGAGCTCCATGTCGATGTGCGGGTAGATCAGGATCTTGCCACCGGTGAAGTCGGGCAGTGTCGACAGCGCGTCAGGCACTGCATCCAGTCCTCCGACGTGCGTCACCATGCGGGAGGGGTTGATGTCGCCCGAGGCGGAGAGCCTCAGGGACTCCTCCATGTCCGAGCGGGATCCACCCGAGGTGCCGACGACGTGAGTGCTCTCGTAGTGCACGTTGTACAGGTTGAGGCTGGCGGCGAACGACCTGTCGGTGGGGCCGGCGAAGAAGTTGAGGCAGCCGTCCTGCGCGAGGATGGCGTCCCCGGTCTCGGCGAGCGCCTTGCTCGCGGCGAAGACCACGACGTCGTCGTACCCCTGCCCGTCGGCCAGCTGGAGGAGAGCTTGTTTCGCGTCGATGCCAGTGGCGTCGAGGAACACCAGGCGGGTCCCGCGGGCGAGGGCCTCCTCGGGCGGGAACAGTCGGCGCAGGCGCTGCAGACGCTCTGCGCTGACGTCGACCGCGACCACCAGACTGGGGTGGTAGGGGCCGTGCAGGGCATAGTCGATCGCCCCGATGCCCATCGCTCCGCCGCATCCCAGCAGCGCCAGCGACCCGCCGCTGCGAATGCCCATCTGGTGTTCCCAGACCAGTGGCTGCGTGTGGTAGTTGGCATGGAGGGCGCCGATGATGCACGACATGGGTTCCGCCAGCGAAGCGTTGGCGAAGTAGCTCTCTGGGTAGGGCAGTACACAACCCTTGTCGATGGCGACCTTGGGGACGATGCAGTAGGTCGCGTCGCCGCCGAAGTACGGATAGCTGTAGCCCGGGGAATAGCCGCTGGGTAGTCCCATGGTCGGCAGGATGGCGACGCTCTGACCGGTCGTGAACCGTCCGGTCAGCTCCGATCCGACCTCCTCGACGACGCCCGCGAACTCGTGGCCCGTCATCACCGGGACGTCCCCGACGTCGTCGGGCACGCGCTTGTGCTCCTCGCCCAGCGACAGCGCCTTGTACGTCGACAGGCACATGCTGCTGCTCACCACCCTCAGCAACAGCTCGTCGGCCCCTGTGGCGGGCAGCTCGAACTCGCTGACGGCAACCTTGTCCCTGCCATGGATACGGGCGGCCCTGGTCAGTCGGTCACGCGTCATGGTCTGCCCCCTTGAGGCTGAGGTCGTGCTCGAGACGGTCGAGTGCGGGATCGCCGAGGAAGTTCTTGATCGTCACGATCTCGACGTGTGGCCGCGCACCGGCGGCGCGCGCCGCGAGGTTCTCGTGGACGACCACGAGGTCGGTGTCATCGGGGATCGCCTCGATGGCGGCGTGCACCACGGTCACGTCCTCCCGACCGGCCCGCTCCAACTTCTTGCGGAAGGCGCTGGCGCCCATGGCGCTGCTGCCCATGCCCGCGTCGCAGGCGAACACGATGCTGCGGACCTGAAGACGGTCTGCGGACGCATTCCGTCCGCCGTCACTGCCGCCGACCGCGCCAGCGAGCACCGCACGCCCCTCGGCCTTCATCGCCTGAGAGCGCTCGGTCTGCAGCTCCAGGTCGTCGGCACTGCCCTCGGGGTCGCGTGAGGCCTTCAAGATGACGGAGGTGACCAGGAAGCTGACGAGCGCGGCCACCAGCACCCCCGCGATGACACCGATGTGATCGCCCTTCGGGGTCAGGATGAGGTAGGAGAAGATCGAGCCCGGGCTGGGGCCGGCGGTCAGCCCGACGTCGAAGAGCATGAAGGTGGCGATGCCTGACATGCCGCCGGCGATCATGCCGACGATGGTCAGCGGCTTCATCAGCACATAAGGGAAGTAGATCTCGTGGATGCCCCCGAGGAAGTGGATGATGATCGCGCCGGGGGCGCTGTCGCGGATCACCCGGTTCTGACCGAACAGCCAGAACGCAACCAGAAGACCCAGTCCCGGACCCGGGTTCGAGGCGACCATGAAGAAGATCGACTTCCCGTCTTCTGCGGCCGCCTGAAGCCCGAGCGGGTAGTAGATGCCTTGGTCGATGACATTGTTGAGGAAGAGCACCTTCGCCGGCTCGTTGAGCAACGACAGCAGTGGCAAGGCACCGGTGTCCACGAGGGCGTTGATGGCCTGGAGCAGGACATCGTTGATCGCGCCGATCAGTGGGCCGATGGCCTTGTAGGCGGCAATGATCAGACCGAGCCCGAGAAATCCGAGCGTGAAGTTGTTGACGACCATCTCGAAGCCGGATCGGATCCGGTGCTGGATGGCCTCATCGATCTTCTTGATCAACCAGGCGCTCAGTGGCCCCATCACCATCGCACCGAGGAACATCGGGATCTCCGCCCCCACGATGAGCCCGATGGTGCCCAACGCGCCGGCGACGCCGCCGCGATGTCCGTACACCAGCCGACCGCCGGTGTAGGCCAGGAGCAGGGGCAGAAGGTAGGTGATGATCGGTCCGACGGGCGCCGCGAGGTCCTCGTTGGGCAACCACCCGGTCGGGATGAACAGGGCGGTCAGCAGGCCCCACGCGATGAAAGCCCCGACGTTGGGGATCACCATCGCCGTGAGGAAGCCGCCGAAGGCTTGGACGCGCGCACGATTGCTGGTCTTCTCCGCGGTCGTTGGACTGCTGGCTAGTTGTGTCACAGTGAGCCCTTTCGCTCGGTTGTTCCGTCGGTGTTGAGGCGCAGCAGCAGATCCACCTTGCTGCGGTCGGTGCGCGCCAGGACGCGATCGACGTTGAGCCGGTCACTGCGCTCGTAGAAGTCGACCGCCGCCTCGCGGCTGTATCCCCGCGGACCTTCCGCTCGATCAGCCGATCGCGGAGAAGCTCCGGCTCGGCCTCGAGGAAGACGTTGAAGTTGGAGTGGAGCGCCAGGTCGGCCCACCCCGGCTCGTCGAGCAACAGCCAGTTGCCCTCCACCAGCACCAGACTGGCCGTCACTGGGCAGTCGCCCGGCACGACGTCGTGCCGCACCCGGTCGTAGCGCGGCCAACACATAGGCTGTCGACGCGCAGCCTCGAGCTGGCGGGCCAAGCCTGCGACGTCGTAGGTCTCAGGGGCACCCTTGATGGAGTTGAGGGGCACCCGTTCTCCGTCCCGGTCCACGTACCGCGTCTGCAGGTAGGCAGCCGGGTGATGGAAGCCGTCGATGCCCACCACGTCGAAGTCGAGATGGCGAGCGCGGTCCTTGAGCAGGACCGCCAGCGTCGACTTGCCGGCGGCCGGCGGCGCCGCCAAGAACACGAAAGTACGGCGGTCGCGCTGCGCCCGCGCCGAGAGACGCTCCAGCGTCGGCAGCAGCAGCCCGTCGATCAGCTCGTGATCGACGACGACCTCGGTCTCGAGCCCGTTGACCAGGACCGGCGTCGTGTCCTGAGGGGCTAAGGAGGGGCCGCCGACGGGTTCCATTCTCACCTCACTGCTCATTTGAGCATCCTCTGCTCATCTGAGAGTGAAGTACATCACTCGTGCACCGACGCGTCAAGGGTCACCTGGTGAGGACGCGTTGCAGCGCAGTCGCGTGGCAGCGCTGCGCGGGGTCTCCGACCGGGCGTGGGACGTGGGCCAGGAAGTGCTGTGGGGGTGGCCGACCGAGCGTGGGACGCGGGTCAGGAAGTGCGTCGAGCGGGCACGTGCGGTCGTGACGAAGGACGCCGACCCAGTGCGTGCGACTCGACGGCGGGCAGTGCGAGCAGCGCGCCCGCTGTCCGATCATCGGTCACCAACGAGGTGATGAGGCCGGAGCGGGCGGTAGCGGCGATGGCGGGCGCCTTCTCGACGGAGCCGGCCACCGCGAGGACCTGGGGGGTCGCCAAGAGCTCATCGACCGAGACCGAGATCCGCCGCCGGGTGACGGCCGCGTCGACCGTCGACCCGTCCTCGCGGAGGAAGATGCCCGCGACCTCGGCGAGAGTGCCCTCCAGAGCCAGCTCCGCACGGTCGGCCTCGGTGACCAGAGTGTCCAACTGGGTGATGGGTGGGGTCCAGGAGCCGACGGCCAGCACAGCGAGGGACAAGTCGGCGTAGCGCTCGAGGGCCCCTCGGACGGCGGGATCGCTGCGGAAGGTCTGGGCCGCGGTCTCGGACGCCGCGAAAAGAGGCGCAAAGATCGCGACAGCGTCCACGCTCGAGCGGCCCGCGATCCGGCGAATGACTTCGACCGGTGACTGACGGAGGTCGTTGCCCACCGTGCCCGTCAGCTGGATGATCGTGCACGGCGGCAGGTCGGCCAGCTCCTCCCCGATCGCCGCGAGGGTGCGACCCCAGGAGAGGCCGAGCAGGTCACCGTCACGGACCTGCTCCTTGATGCGCAGCGACGCGGCCCGTGCGAGTCGTCGTCGGTTGTCTTCTTCGTCCTCGCCGGCCTTGACGACCACGCACTCATCCAACAGGAGGTGCTCGGCGAGGTCCGCCGACAGCGCGTCACGGCGCTCGTCGAGATCGTTGATCTCGATGGTGACGACCCCGGTCTCTCGCGCCTGCTGCAACAGACGAGCCACCCGGAACCTCGACATCGAGAACTCCTTGGCCAGGTCTGTCTTGGCCGCATCCTCGAGGTAGTACCGGCGTGCGATGGCAGATAGCAGACGCCGCTGAACGTCGTCCACGTCACTCACCTCCGCCCGTCGAACCCACATCTACCCTACGGCAGAACAACGCCCCCGCCGCTGACGGTGACGCCATGCCCGGCAGCCCGGCGTTGAGCGCGAGCAGAAGGTCGAGCCACTCCTCATCCCGGACCTCGCCCACTGTGATCTGAGAGGGCCGCATGCGCAGGCTCTCTTGGACCCGGTCGCGCAACCGGACCTCGCCGGTGCCCTCCAAACCGCGTCGCCTGGTCTGCAGCGCGACCCAGCCGGGACACCCGGGCCACGTTCGCTCCGAACCTTCCGACCGCAAAGTGCGCAGGCAGACCGTGCCCACCCGGATGCCGCTCCGGCACCCAGACATACGGGAACGGGTCATCGCCCAAGGAGTCATGCAGGGACCGGAAAAACGGCTCTCCTGACTGATCCGTGGGTCATTTCCGGCCGGGGAGTGCGGGTCGGTGGCCGCCGAGGTTGAGCATGGCCAGGGCGATGAGGGCGTCTGGTGACTTGAATCCGAACGCGACCCTGGTGATCAGGCGGATCTTGGTGTTGACCGACTCGATGCGTCCGTTGGACAGGCCGTGCTCGATCGCGGCGAGGATCGAGGGCCTATGTTTGACGATGCGGCGTTGGAGGTCGACAAAGGTCGGGATGCGGCAGCGACGCGCCCAGCCGATCCAGGCCTGGAGGGCCTTGGCGGCTTCGTCGTAGCCGAGCTGGAAGACGAGCCGGAGTCCTTCCTTGAGTAGGTAGGCCCTGTGCAGCGTGGGGTCGGTCTTGGCGATCCAGGCCAGCTTCGCGGCCTGTCGGGTGGTGAGGTTCTCGGGGTTCTTCCATAACGCGAAGCGGGCGTGCTTGAGGGCCTTCGCGGCGCCGGCGGCGTCTTGACGGATGCGTCCACGTGACCATCGGATCCGGTCGGCGCGGCCGCCTGGTCGGCTGCGGGCGGCGTTCCATGCTTGACGGCGGACGTCGTCGAGGGCCTCGGTGGCCCACTTGACGATGTGGAAGGGGTCCGCGCACCGCACCGCGTTCGGACACCGGTTGGCGACCACGGCGCTGATCCAGTCCGCGCCGTCGGCACTGACGTGGGTGATCTGGGCGCAGCGTTCCTCGCCGAGGGCGTCGAAGAACTGCTCCAGGGTTGCCTTCTCCCGGCCGGGTGCAGCCCACACCAGCCGACCGGAGTCGTGGTCGACCACCACGGTGAGGTACTTCTGCCCTCGCTTGTAGGAGATCTCGTCGATCCCGATCCGTCGCAGCCCGGCGAACCGGTCGTGCACGGCCTCCACGTCCGCCCAGACCCGGGTGATGATCGCCCCGACGGTGCGCCAGGCGATGCGCATCAGCTCGGTGATCGCGGTCTTGGAGCACTGCGTGGCCAACCAGGCGACCTGCTCGTCGAAGGCGAGGGTGTGGCCGGCGTCGTGCCGCGCCCACGGCACCGCTGCCACCGTCGGGCCATGCACCGAACAGTTCACCCGCGGGGCGTCGGCCTCGAGGAACACCTGGATCGTGCCCAGGTCCAGCGCCCGCCACCGACGTCGTCCCTCCCCGCGGTCGTAGGCCGACGACCGTCGCTGGCACCGTCCGCACCGGGCACGTGCCCGGGCACGTGCCCGCACATGGGCGATGAGCCGCAGCTCGTCCTCGTCGTACTCGACCGACTCGATGACCGTCTTCTCGACCCCAAGCAGGGCGCGCCATAAGGTGGCGTTCTGCACGCCGTTCTCCGCTCTGTGGTTCCTGTTCCTAGACAGCTCAGAAACCTAGATAGGGAACGGCGTGCGCTCGTTCAGGCGCGCTCAACCACCCACGGAAGGGTCAGGAGAGCCGGAAAAACGCCCCGAGGTCCTGGCGCACCTGTGCCTCGTCGTGACACCCGGCGTCGCGATAGGTCAACGTGCCAGAGCGATTCAGCCGATTGGCAGCTCAGTACCGCCGCAGGCGCCCCATAGCACGACGCGCAGCCTCTGCCCGCGAGCGCTCAGAGTTAGCAGGTCCACCGCCATGGGAACGACGCCGTGACGACTCAAAGCAGCCGCCGACCTCAGCGGCGTCCGGACACAGGTGAGCTCGTGACGGCCCGCCCGCGCGACGAAGACCCGGCTGGGGTCATTGATCCAGATCTCTTCCACAGTGGGGTCGTCGAGGTACTTCTGCAGCGGGCCGAACCCGGAGACCCGGCTGACCAGCTCCTCCACCATCGCCTCGGGCGCTCAAGCCCCCGTGCTTGTCAGCTCAGACCCCTCGCGAGGTCCCTACGGTGCGGCGAGCCGCACCGACACCACGTCGGCGCGGTTGTTCGGGTCTGCCGTGCTCACCGAGAAGAACGCCAGGAAGTCCTGCCCGGCCGAGTCCAGCCCCTGGTAGTCACCCAGGAAGAGCCCTCGGGCGAACGGCGCCTGCTCCATGTCGAAGGGACCGCCGATGTGCTGCTCGCTCCAGGTCGCCCCGTTGTCGTGCGAGTGCGCGAGGAACGCGTCGGTGGGCAGGCCGGGAGTGGCGTCGTTGCTCCGGAAGTCGTAGTAGGAGACGCCGACGGTGCCGTCGGAGGACACTTCGACCGCCGCGTTGAAGGCTGCTGCCGGCACCGGCGTGCCGTTGACCTTCGCCGGCGCGCTCCAGCTCCGCCCGCCGTCACTCGACTGCGAGATCACCACGTCGGGCCGGGCGCCGGCGGAGTACCGTCCGTCCGCCCACACCACGTAGACCCGGCCGGAGTCCCCGTCGACGGCAATGTCGGGGATGTTCGTGCCGGCGCGCACAGGCTGCCCGGTGTCGGGGTCGCAGACCCGCTCGGCACCGCACGGCGCGATCTCGCTGAAGTTGGCCACCTTGGTGACCGGCGACCAGTGCAAGCCCGCGTCGCGCGAGGTCATCACCCCGATGAAGTTCTGGTTCGGTGAGGGTTGCAGGCCAGATCCGCGACCGGTCCAGAACACGTCGACCAGGGTGCCGTCGGGCAGCACCGCGACCTGGTTCCCCAGCGTGAACACGTTCTGCGCGCTCATCGCCACCGGCGCCGACCAGGTGGCTCCGTGGTCGGTGGACCGGGAGAACATCGGCTGCCCGCGGTAGGCGAACGAGTGGAACTCCGAGATGTCGCTCCGGCTCCCACCGGGCAGGGCGCCGCGGTCCCACACGGCGTAGACGTAGCCGTCACGGGTCGGGTCGGCCGTGATCGACTCCTTGTCGTTGAAGTTCAGCCCGTTCGTGTCCCGGAGCAGCGTCTTCGGGGCGTCCCAGGTGGCGCCGCCGTCCGTGGACTTCGACACCAGGATCGCCGAGGTCTCCAGCAGGTCCGAGACCGACAGCGAGATCTGGTAGGCGTTGCCCGACGGGTCGAAGGTGACCCACGGGTCCGAGGCGCGCTCGTAGGCGTTCTGGCCGGTGCCGCCGGCGCACGCGCTGAAGGCCGCGAACGTGGACGACCAGGTCAGCCCTCCGTCGGACGATCGCGCTGTCACGAGCCCCCGCGCCCCGCCGTCGGACCACCGGTCCTGCTGGAAGACGCCGATGACGTTGTCCGGGTTGGTCGGGTTGACCGCGACGAACGGTTCCACCTCGGTGTTGGGGTAGACCACCGAGTCGGGCAGCATCTGCCCCACGGTGCATCCGCTGAACGGGCTCGGGCCGGACGCGGTGACCGCGGGCGCCGCGGTGTAGGGATAGGCGTGGACGGGGCCGGCCAGGCCGGCCGCCGCTCCGGCGACGAGCGTCGCGACCGACAGACCGACGAGAACCGAGCGCATGACGACCTCCACCGAGCGAGTTGGCCAGGCTCCGGTTTCCCGGCCCCGCACTCCAACGTTGGCACTCCCCGGTCACCGCCGACATAGCCTTCCTGGGCTGCCCCTACCTCGCTTTCCGACGACGTCGACCGCTCGTGCCCAGGCTCCGCGGCTGGCCACCGGCTGGACCTGGACGTTTCACTCGGGCGAGCGGGGGAACTCTTCCAGCGTCCGGTCGGCAGCACGACCGATGTGCCCCGCCGCATCTCGGGAGCGGCGGGTTCCGCATGTCCGCCGCCCCACGGCATGAGTTCAGTCCGGCACCCAACGAGCGTGCGTTCTAGCCGAGCGTGGCCATCGCGGCAACGCCGCCTCGACCGAACCTGCAATCACGAGCAGCCGAGCACTCCCATGATGCGTCGCGCATCGCGAATCAGGCTGGCGGCGTCCGACGTCGAGATCTTCTTGCCCGACTGAGCCTCCACCTGGCTGATGAACGACGTCAGCTTGTCGCAGGCCGCGCTGGTGTCGCCTCTGCTCACCGCCGCCTGTGCGCTTTGCAGAGTCGTCAGCAGGCTCTTCCGGGCGGGTGCGCTCGACAAGTTCTGCACCTTCGCCTGCAGAGCGGTGAGCTGGGTGACGGCGCCCTTCACCGTCACGGTGAAGGTCGCGCTGCCGGTGTTTCCGGCCGCGTCAGTCGCCGTGCACGTGACCTGGGTGGTGCCGATGCCGAACGTGCTGCCCGAGGCGCGGCTGCAGGTCACTTCCGGGCTCACCGGGTCCGCGTCGGTCGCGGTCGCAGTGAAGGGCACTGAGGCCCCCGCGGAGGAGGTGGCGTCGAGGATCACGTCGGCCACGGTCACGGTCGGCGCGGTGGTGTCGACGACCCAGCTGTAGCCAGCCGGAGTCAGGTCGACATTGCCGGCAGCGTCCCGGGCACGCACCTGGAACGCATGGCTCCCTTCGGCCAGGCCGCTGTAGGTCTTCGGGCTGGTGCAGGCCGTGAACGTGCCCCCGTCGAGCTTGCACTCGAAGCCCGCCACACCGACCAGGTCGCTCCCGTCGAACGTGAAGCCGGCTGCGGTCTGCTTGGTCGGGTTGGCCGGCTGTGTGACCGTCACCCGAGTGTCCGGGGCGATGGTGTCGGCGACGGTCACGGTGAAGCTCGCGGTGCCGGTGTTGCCGGCCGCGTCGGTCGCCGAGCAGGTGACCATGGTGGCGCCAAGGGCGAACGTGCTGTCCGAGGCCGGGTCGCAAGTGGCCTCCTTCGTCCCGTCCACGGCGTCCTGGGCGGTGGCGCCGAACGTCGCCTTCGCGCCAGCCGGCCCGGTCGCCTCGACCTTCTTGTTCGCCGGAACGGTCACCACCGGGGCGGTGGTGTCCGAGACGGTCACGGTGAAGCTCGCGGTGCCGGTGTTGCCGGCCGCGTCGGTCGCCGAGCAGGTGACCGTGGTGGTGCCAAGGGCGAACGTGCTGTCCGAGGCCGGGTCGCAGGTGGCCTCCGTCGTCCCGTCCACGGCGTCCCGGGCGGTGGCGCCGAACGTCGCCGTCGCACCAGCTGGCCCGGTCGCCTCGACGCCCATGTCCGCGGGAACGGTGACGACCGGAGCCGTCCGGTCCTCGATCGTGAAGCTCCCGGGTGTGTACCCGGTGATGGTGTAGTTGCTCCCCGGATCACCGCCGGTGCACTTGGTCACGTAGTCACCGACGGCAGCGTCGGAACCGATCGTCACCTCCTCGGTCCCCGAGGCGTCGTACACGGCGCCGGTGGGCTCGGTGAGGAAGCCGTCCTCACCGAGGAATCCGGTCGCCGGGCAGGTCACGCTCGGCGCCGAGGTGGACCCGTGGCTCTGGTCGGGCGGGCTGCTGGCGGTGACCACCACCGCTGCTCGGTCGACCACCAGCGTGCCGTCGGCCCACGACACGGTGTAGCTGGAGCTGGAGAGGCCCGAGCAGTGGATGGTGTAGCTGCCGGCCGGTGTCGTCTCCGAGAGCACGATCGGGTTCGCGTAGCCGGTGTCCGTGCTCGCGTAGACGCGACAGGAGAGCGTGCCGGTGAGGCTGCTCGTGCTGATGCTGTAGGTGGCGTCGAGCGAAGGCGGGGTGGTGCCGAAGGTGTAGCGCTTGTCGTTCGCCGTGATCTTGAGCGGCGGCGGCAGGGGGGCAGTGATCGTGAAGGTGCCGTCCCGGTAGGAGCCGATGGTGTAGCTCGGGCCCGGGTTACCGCCGGAGCAGTGGCTGACATATCTGCCCTGAGGCGTGGTCGAGCCGATGGTGACCGGCCTGAAGATGTACTCGCTCGTGCTGCCGCTGGCGAGGGTGTATCCGCCCATCTGTCCGGTCGGTGCGGTCACGAAGTGATCGCTGCCGACGAAGCCGTTGCTCGTGCAGCTGACGGTCGGTGCGGACGCGGTGCCGTACGGCTGGCTGAGCGGCGCTGCGGTGGCGACCACGGTGAGCAGCTTCTTGCCCGAGCTGAAGCTCTGCTTCACCTGCGGGGCAAGGGCGTAGTTGCTGATGCCGTCCTCGCTGGCGGTGATCGTGCAGGTTCCCGAAGCGCGCACGGTGACCATGGCCCCGCTCACCGTGCAGGTGCCGGGCGTGTCACTGCTGAAGCCGACCGTGACGGTGGAGGCCGACGCGTAGCTCGCGATGTCGAAGGCGGCGTCGCCGAAGGACTTGCTGGGCAGGGTGGTCAGGTCGAAGACGATGCCTCTGACGGTCAGGGTGGCCGGGTCGGAGGTCACCGTTCCGCCGCAGGTGGTGGCGACCGCCCGGTACTGGAGGTCACCCGGGCGAACGGACGCATCGAAGCTCATGGTGGCCCAGGCGGAGCCCGACGTGGTGCCGTGCTCGACGAAGACGTCGCCGGGGGCGTCGGTCCAGGTCTTGCCGCCGTCGGTGGAGGTCTGCCACTTCACCTGCGGGGTTCCGCCGTAGACGGCCGTCTCCGAGACGCTGACGCTGAAGGTGACGGCGGTGCCGTAGGTGGCGGTCAGGTCGGCGGGCTGGTCGAGGAACGTGGGAGCCGGAGCGCAGGGGCGGACGATCTGGTTCAGGATCCCTTGGGTCTCGCTGGACCGGTACGCCGCGGACGGGGTCGTCGTGTCGAGGAAGACGGCCGATAGGTAGTCCTCACCGATCGGCAGGTCCTTGGTCGTCCAGGTGGCTTGGCCATCCGCACCGACGGGGACCGTGGTCACCAACTTGCCTCCGCTGAGGATCTCGACGTTCCCGCTCAGCACCGGCTGATCCGATCCGACCACGGTGGTGCGGGTGGTGATGGTGACCGGGTCGTCGTCCATCGCCGGGTTCGGCGAGCTCGTGAGGGTCGTCGCCGTGTCGAACACGGGCGCGAGGATCGGATCGCCAGGCGTGGAACCGGCCGTCAGCGACGTGCGCGATCCCAGGCTCGGGTCGTTGCGCACACTCGGGTCGATAAAGCTGGATCCGCCTCCGCCGCCGCCGGGGTAGTTGTTCGCGTAGGGGCTGCCGCCCCCGCCGCCGTAGTAGTAGCCGGCCCCGCCCCGCCGCCGCCGTCCCCGGGGTAGTAGCACGGGTTGGCCTCCCGGACACCCGCGGCGTCACCGCCCTTGCCGTTGGACAGGAAGCCACCCCAGCTGCCGGCATTGCCGTCGGAGCAGTAGCCGGGATCGTGACCTGCGGCGCCGCCGCTGCCGCCGCCGGTGGCCGTCGCGCCGCCACCGCCGCCACCGTCCACGGCATAGTTGAAGCCGCCGTTTCCGCCGGCTGTCGCGCCCGTACCTGCGTCCGCGTTGCCTCCGACCGCATGCGGTCTGTTGGTCGCGAGGTCGTTGCCGCCGCCTCCTCCGCCACCGGCCACCGCGAGCGCATGCTGACAGCCGTCCGACCCTGCCGTGGAGAGGTACTGGGCAGCTCCTCCGTTTCCGCCGGCCTCACCGGTGAACGTCGTGCCGTCAAAGACCCTGCTTCCGGCGCCCTGCCCGCCAGGTGCGCCCCTCAGCGTTCCGACGGTGAGGACCTGGCCCGGCGAGACCGCGACCTCAGCGACCAGGGTCGAGCCAAGGCCACCGGTCGACAGTCCTTTGGTCTCGCCCTTCTGGCCGCGCAGCACCGTCCGGACGGCGGTGACGCCGCTCGCAGGCACCGTGTACGTTCCGGTCGGCTGGAGGTTCGCCGACGTGAAGCAGGGAGTGCTGAACGTGGGGGCGGCGGCCGACGCGGGCCCGGCAGCCACGAAGGACAGTCCTCCGCTGGCGACCAGGATTGCACCGGCCATGCCGAGGACGACGGACTTGTGACTCATGCGGTTCTCCCCCGGCGGCTGTAGCCGCAGCAAGCGCCCGCGGTGCTGTCCATATTGGCGATTTTGTCGCCCTTGCACCATGCCCGTTCGGGCCAGTCCGGCTAGTCATTTGTAGCCGGTCCGCGGCCGCTACCGCTGCGCGAGCGCCGTTCGGGCGGCTCAGGCCTGGTGCAGCAGGTCCCCGAAGATGTCGCCGTGCGCCTCGACCCGGGCGAGCACCTCGTCCATCAGCAGGTGGTCGATCTCCTCGGGATCGGCGGCACCGGCCTCGATCTCCTCCCAGGTGCGCGGCGCGGCGACGTACGGCTGGGCCCGGCCGCGCAACGAGTACGGCGAGATCGTGGTCTTGCTGCCGGTGTTCTGCGACCAGTCGAGGAAGACCTTGCCGGGGCGCAGCGCCTTGGTCATCTTCCACACCACCAGGTCGCCCCGCTCCTCCGCCATCTCCTGCGCGATCTGCTGGGCGAGGTCGCGCACCTCGTCGGCGTTCTTCTTCCCCGGCAGCGCGGCGTACAGGTGCAGCCCCTTGCTGCCGCTGGTCACCGGCGCCGAGGCCAGCCCCATCTCCGCAAGCCGGTCGCGCACCAGCAGCGCCACCTGGCAGCACTCCCCCAGCCCGGCGGGGGCACCGGGGTCGAGGTCGATGACCAGCCGGTCGGGGTTCTTCGGCCGGCCGTTGCCGCCGACCTTCCACTGGTGCACGTGCAGCTCAAGCGACGCCAGGTTCACCAGGTAGGTCAGCGTCGCGAGGTCGTCGATGACCGGGTAGTAGATCGTGTCGCCGCCGCCGCGCGAGCCGGTCGAGGACATCTTCACGGTGCGCAGCCACGACGGCGCGCCCGAGGGCTGGTTCTTCTCGAAGAACTGGTTGCCGCCGGTGCCGTCCGGCCAGCGGATCCGGGTCACCGCCCGGTCCGCCACGTGCGGCAGCAGCACCGGCGCCACCTGGGCGTAGTAGTGCAGCACCTCGCCCTTGGTGGTGCCGGTCATCGGGTAGAGCACCTTGTCCAGGTTGGAGATCTTCAGCGTCCGGCCGTCGACCTCCACCATCACCTCACCCGGCATCTGCGCCCTCCCCCGGCTCGGTCAGGTCGGCCGGGTCCAGGTCCTCGCGGACCCCGAGGTACGCCGGCTGCCGCAGCCGGCCGCCGGAGGTGACGTTGAGCGCCGCGATCTCGACAACCACCTCGGGGCGCAGCCAGGTGGTGCCCTGCGCGTCGACCCGCGGCACCTCGTCGACGAACGGCGAGCCGTCGGTCTCCAGCGGTCGCAGCAGCTCCAGCAGCTGCTGGCCGGACCGGCCGGCGATCCCGCTGCCGACCCGACCGCGGTAGAGCAGCCCGCCCTCGGCCGGGACCCCGACCAGCACGGCACCGATTCGGGTGGTGCTGCCGGTCTCGACCCGCCAGCCGCCGACGACGTACGAGCCGCTCGCGCGGTGCGGGAACTTCAGCCAGTCCTTGCTGCGCCGCCCCGGGTGGTAGGCCGAGGAGCGCTTCTTGCTGACGACGCCCTCGAGGCCCTGCGCGGCGGTGGCCTCCAGCAGCATCGCGCCGTCGTCGTACGTCGCCGGCACCTGCCAGTGCGGGCCGGCCAGGCCGAGCCCCTCCAACGCCGTACGCCGTTGCGAGAGCGGCCGGCCGGTGAAGTCCTCCCCGTCCAGCTCCAGCAGGTCGAAGACGATCAGCGTCACCGGGTTCGACTCCGCGAGCGACCGCGCCCGGGCCGGCTGGCGCACGTGCATCCGGTCCGCGAGCGCGCTGAACGACGGCACCCCGCCGGCGAACGCGACCACCTCGCCGTCGAGCAGCACCTCGTGGTCGCCGAGCGCCTCGACCAGCCCGGCCAGCTCCGGGTAGGCGATCGTCACGTCGTTCTCGTTGCGGGAGAAGAGCTGCAGCCGGCCGCCGGCGACCCGCACCAGCACCCGCATGCCGTCCCACTTCACCTCGTGCAGCCACGCCGCACCCGTGGGCACGGTGGTGCCGCGCGTGGCCAGCATCGGACGCATGGGTACATCCTGACCGATCCGAGCGCCCGGAAACGCGGTCGCCACGACTCGGGGGTGGCATCAGCGAGCCGGATGGGTACACGCTGACCGATGAGTACGGTGATCCCACCGGGTCAACCCGGTGAGGGTCGGGCCAGGGCAGGGTCAGGAATCGGGGAAGGACGGGTGCACGCGCATGCGAGCGATCTGGAAGGGCGCCGTGTCGTTCGGGCTGGTGAGCGTGCCCGTGAAGCTGTACGCCGCCACCGAGAGCCATGACATCTCGTTCCGGCAGGTGCACGCCAAGGACGGCGGCCGGATCAAGTACCAGCGGGTCTGCAGCATCGACGGCGAGGAGGTCGCCTACGCCGACATCGCCAAGGGCTACGAGACCGACGACGGCCAGATGGTGATCCTCAGCGAGGACGACTTCGCCGAGCTGCCGGCCAGCAGCAGCCGCGAGATCTCCGTGGAGAAGTTCGTGCCCCGCGAGCAGATCGAGCCGATGTGGCTGGAGAAGTCCTACTACCTCGAGCCGGACAAGGCCGCCGCCAAGCCCTACGCGCTGCTCCGCGAGGCGCTCAAGGAGGCCGACCGGGTGGCGGTGGTGACGGTGTCGCTGCGCTCCCGGATGACCACCGCGGTGCTGCGGGTGCGCGACGACGTGATCGTCATGCAGACGATGATGTGGCCCGACGAGATCCGCCAGCCTGACTTCGGCGGCCTCGACGCGGCCGACATGGACGTCAAGCCGCAAGAGCTGAAGATGGCCAAGATGCTCGTCGAGACGCTGGCCGGCGACTACGACCCCTCCGAGTACGACGACGACTACCAGGAGGCGCTCGAGGCGCTGGTCCGGGCCAAGCTCGAGGGCGGCGAGGTGCAGCACCTCGAGCAGCCGAAGCCGACCGGCGGCGAGGTGGTCGACCTGCTCGCCGCGCTGCAGAAGTCGGTGGCGGCGGCGAAGTCCTCACGCGGCGAGGAGGCCGCCGAGGCGACCGGGTCGGGCGAGGAGGCCGAGGCCGAGGAGCCGGAGGAGAAGCCGGCCCGGAAGAGCCCGGCCAGGAAGACCGCCGCCAAGGCCCCCGCGAAGAAGACGGCCGCCAAGAAGGCACCGGCGAAGAAGGCCGCGCAGTCCACCTCGAAGAAGCCGGCGGCGAAGAAGACCGCGCGCAAGGCCAGCTGAGTCTCGGCACGCCGACCGCCGCCGGCTGCCGGGACTCAGCAGCCGGGCGGCCGCCGGTGCGCCCACGGCAGCTCGGCCTCGAGCTGCGCCGACAGCGAGAGCAGCGTGGTCTCGTCCGCGGTGCGGCCCACGAGCTGCACCGCGAGCGGCAGCCCGTCGGCGCCGATCCCGGCAGGCACGGAGGCGGCCGGGTTGCCGGTCACGTTCCACATCGCGGTGTAGGCGATCATCGGCATCGAGCGCAGGGACGCCCGGATGGTGCCGGCTCCGTCGAGCACCCCGACCGCCGCCGGCCGCGGCGCGATCGTCGGGGTGAGCAGCACGTCGCAGCTCTCGAACACCCGGTTCGCCCGGACCGCGGCCTTCTCGCCCTGCCGCATCGCCCACTCCACGACCCGCGGCGTCACCCACGCCCCGAGCCGCACCGTCTGCCGGGTCCGCCGCTCCATCAGCTCCGGGTGCTCGAGAAGCTCCGCCTCGCTGCGCACCCCGCCGAGGAACTGCGGGACGAAGGCGGTGTTGACGTCGGGGTACGCCGGGTCCACCTCGTCCACGTCGTGGCCGAGCCGCGCGAGGACCGAGGCGACCTCCCGGACGACCGCGACGTGCTCGGGGTGCGGCCGGACCCCGAGGACGGCCGGCTTCGTGGACCAGCCGATCCGCAGCCGGCCGGGCTCCCGACCGACGGCCTCGACGAACGAGGTGGCCGGGTCGTCGGCGCGGAACCGGTCCCCCGGGTGGACGCCGCGGATCGCGTCGTAGACCAGCGCGCTGTCGAGCACCGAGCGGGTGAGCGGGCCGGCGGTGCCGAGCGCCCACCACAGGTGCGGGTGCGGCGCGCTGCTGACCCGGCCGCGCTGCGGCTTCAGCCCGAACAGCCCGCAGCAGGCGGCCGGGATCCGGATCGAGCCGCCGCCGTCGCCGCCCAGCGCGGCAGGCACCAGCCCGGCTGCGACGGCGGCCGCCGTACCGCCGCTCGACCCGCCGGTGGAGCGCCCCAGGTCCCACGGGTTGCGCGAGGTGCCGTGCGCCGCGGACTCGGTGAACGGCCACTGCCCGAACTCCGGCATGTTGGTCTTGCCGACGATCACCGCGCCGGCCTCCCGGAGCCGCCGGACCACCTCGCCGTCGGCGGCCACCGGCGTGGAGTTGGCCCGGCCGCCGAAGGTCGTCACCGTCCCGGCGACGTCGAGCTCCTCCTTGATCGCGACCGGCACCCCGTGCAGCGGGCCGCGCTCGCCGGTCGCGGCGTCGCGGGCGTCGGCCTCGGCCAGCGCCGCGTCGGCGAGCACCGTGGTGAACGCGTTGAGCCGGCCGTCCAGGCGCCCGATCCGGTCGAGGGTGGCGGCCACCAGCTCGCGGGAGGAGACGGCGCCGGAGCGTACGGCGTCGGCCTGACCGGCCACGCCGGCGAAGAAGAGGTCGTCCACCGGGTCGACGCTACCGCTCAGGCCGGGGCCGCGCAGCGGCGCAGGGCGAGCACCACCAGCGCCCGGGCCACCTGCACCAGCTCGCTGAGCTCGACCCGCTCCAGCGGCGCGTGCGCCCAGCTCATGTCGCCGGGGCCGTAGTGCAGCGTCGGGATCCCGCCGACGCCGGTGTAGAGGCGCATGTCGCTGCCGTAGACGCCGGCCACCGTGGGCGGGTGCGGCATCCCGCCGGCCGCGTCGACGGCGGCCGCCATCTCCCCGATGAGGGGATGGTCGTCGTCGAGCCGGCCGCTGGCGAACTGGCCGCCCGGCCAGGTCACGACCGGCCGGTTCTCGTGCAGCCACGGGTCCTTGAGCGCGACCTCGGCGACCACGTCCTCGAAGACGGTGCGGGCAAGCCGCGGGTCCTCGTCGATCTTGACCCCGAACCGGCCGTCCGCGACCAGCTTGTCCGGGACGCTGCTCGACCAGTCGCCGGTGTGCACCATGCCGAAGCTCAACGCGTAGGGAAGCTCGCTGACGAACTCGCGGTCGATGTCGCGGTTGCGCTCGGCCTCCAGCGCCATCAGCGCCGCGTGGATCGGCAGGAACGCCTCCAGGGCGCTGATGCCCTGCTTGCGCATCGAGCCGTGCGCGGAGCGGCCCACCACCTCGATCCGGAAGGTCAGCGCCCCGGCGGTCGCGGTGACGATCTTGGCGCTGGTCGGCTCGGTGATCACCGCGACGTCGCCGCGGTGCCCGCGGCGCAGGGTCGCGAACGCCCCCAGTCCGCCGTCCTCCTCCCCGACGACGGAGTGGACCGCCAGCGGCCGCTCGAGCGGGACGCCCGCGGCGCGCAGCGTCCGGAGCACGGCCAGGTTCACCGCCACGCCGGCCTTCATGTCACAGGCGCCGCGGCCGTAGAGCGCGCCGTCGAAGATCTCCGCCGAGAAGGGGTCCTGGCCGTGCCAGGTCTCGACGTGGCCCGGCGGCACCACGTCGGTGTGGCCCGACAGCACCAGCCCCGGGACGCCGTCGCCGGCGGTGGTGCCGACCACGCCCACCGCCGCGGTCCGGTCCACCTCGACTCCGGGGAACCACGGGTCACCCGCCATCTCCTCGAGGTCGATGTCCCAGCGGTCCACGTCGGTGTCGAGGTCGCGCAGCGCCCCGGCGACGTACTCCTGCACCTCGAGCTCGGCGTCGGTCCCGCCCACGCTCGGGATCCGGACGAGCTCGGCGAGCTGCTCGACGAGCACCTCCTCGTCGAGGTGCCCGAGCACGGAACGTTCGGCGGCGGACAGGGTGGCGTCGTCGGTCATGCGGGCGAGTGTGCCCGGTGCAGCCGCCTGCAGTCGCGGTTTCGTCTCAGTCCGTGTCGGTCAGGGCCGTGGCGCCCGTCACGGCGTCGCGAGCAACGTGCGCACCACCCGCAGCCCGACCGAGAGCCGGGCGAGGTCGGCCTTCTCGTCGGAGCAGATCTCGTCGAGCGTGGTGACCGCCCGGGAGACGACGACCTCGTCGTCCTCCTCCCAGTCCGCGATCCGCGACGGCACCGAGGTGTCCGCGGAGGTCTCCGCGAGCACCTGTGCGGTGAGCTGGGCGTGCACCGCGTGCAGGTCGTCGCGCAGCGCCGCCCGCGCCATCGTCTGCCAGCGGTCGTCGCGGGGCAGCGCGAGGATCCGCTCGGTGAGCGCCGAGAGGCCGAGCCGCTCCCCGAGCGCGAAGTGCACCCTGGCCACGTCGAGCGGGTCGAGCTCGTCGCGCTTGGCGATCTCCACGATGTTGAGCACGGCGTACGCCGGCGGCAGCACCGCCACCCGGGACGCGAGGTCCTCGGGGACGCCGCGGCCGACCAGCTCGTCGCGCCGGGACTGGAACGCCGCCTGCTCGCGGCCGGTGAGCAGGTTCGGCAGCTCGGCGAGCACCCGCTGGGCGACCACCCCGAAGAAGTCGACGGTCCCCTCGCTGTCCAGCGGCGGTCGGCGGTTGTTGATCAGCCAGCGCGACGCCCGCTCGACGAGCGTCCGGATCTCCAGCCGCATCTGGGTCTGCACCTGGGCCGGGATCGCGTTGTCCTGCTCGTTGATCTCGTCGATGAGGGCACGCGAGGCGAACACCTCGCGGGCCACGAAGTTCGAGCGCACCAGCTCGGCCACGCCGGCGCCGGTCTCCTCCGAGAGCCGGTGGAAGAAGGTGATCCCGGCGCCGTTGACCAGGTCGTTGACGACCTGGGTGGTGATGATCTCGCGGCGCAGCGGGTGGCTCTCCATCCGCTCCCGGTAGGTGTGCCGCATCGGGGTCGGGAAGTAGCTGAACAGGTCCGAGCGCAGGAACGGGTCGTCGGGCAGGTCGGTGGCGAGGATCTCGTCGGAGAGCACGATCTTGGTGTAGGCCAGCAGCACCGACAGCTCCGGCGGGGTCAGCCCGCGGCGCTGCTCCAGGCGGCGGGCGACGACCTTGCGGCTGGGCAGCGACTCGAGCTCGCGGTCGAGCAGCGAGGCCTTCTCCAGCCGCCTGATCCAGTCCTCGTGCACGTGCATCAGCGGCCCGGCCAACGCGGTCGCGGAGGCCAGCGCGACGTTCTGCTCGTAGTTGTCGTGCAGCACCAGCGCGCCCACCTCCTCGGTCATCGAGGCGAGCAGGTCGTTGCGCTGCTTCTGGGTGAGGTCGCCGTTGGCCACCACCTGGTCGAGCAGGATCTTGATGTTCACCTCGTGGTCGGAGGTGTCCACGCCCGCGGAGTTGTCGATGAAGTCGGTGTTGATCCGGCCACCGCCGAGGGCGTACTCGATCCGGCCCTGCTGGGTCAGGCCCAGGTTGCCGCCCTCCCCCACGCACTTGCAGCGCAGGTCGGCGCCGTGCACGCGGATCGCGTCGTTGGCCTTGTCCCCGACCTCGGCGTCGCTCTCGTGCGACGCCTTGACGTAGGTGCCGATGCCGCCGTTCCAGAGCAGGTCGACCTCGGCGAGCAGGATCGCCTTCATCAGCTCGGCGGGGGTCAGCGTGGTCACGTTCTTGGGCAGGCTCAGCGCCCGCCGGACCTGCTCGGAGACCGGGATCGACTTCGACGAGCGGGACCACACCCCGCCGCCGGCGGAGATCAGCGACTCGTCGTAGTCCTGCCAGCTCGAGCGCGGCAGGTCGAAGAGCCGGCGCCGCTCGGCGTACGACGTCGCCGCGTCCGGATCCGGGTCGAGGAAGATGTCGCGGTGGTCGAACGCGGCGACCAGCCGGGTGTGCTCGGAGAGCAGCATCCCGTTGCCGAACACGTCGCCGGACATGTCGCCGACGCCGACGCAGGTGAAGTCCTGACGCTGGCAGTCGATGCCCATCTCCCGGAAGTGCCGGCGCACCGACTCCCAGGCGCCCCGGGCGGTGATCCCCATCGCCTTGTGGTCGTAGCCCACCGAGCCGCCAGAGGCGAAGGCGTCGCCCAGCCAGAAGCCGTAGTCCTCGGCGACGCCGTTGGCGATGTCGGAGAAGGTCGCGGTGCCCTTGTCGGCTGCGACCACGAGGTAGGAGTCGTCGCCGTCGTGGCGCACGACCAGCTCCGGCGAGACCGTCTTGTCGGCGACCAGGTTGTCGGTGATGTCGAGCAGCCCGCAGATGAAGGTCTTGTAGCAGGCGATCCCCTCGGCCAGCCAGGCCTCCCGGTCCCCGGGGTCGGGCAGCTGCTTGCAGAAGAACCCGCCCTTGGCGCCGACCGGCACGATCACCGCGTTCTTGACCATCTGCGCCTTGACCAGGCCCAGTACCTCGGTGCGGAAGTCGTCGCGCCGGTCCGACCAGCGCAGGCCGCCGCGGGCGACCGCGCCGAAGCGCAGGTGCACGCCCTCGACACGTGGGGAGTAGACGAAGATCTCGTACTTCGGCCGCGGCTCGGGCAGGTCCGGGATCGCGTCCGGCTGCAGCTTCAAGGAGATGTAGGCCTTGGGCAGGCCGTCCGGGGCCTGCTGGAAGTAGTTGGTGCGCAGCGTGGCCTTGATGACGGTGAGGTAGGACCTCAGGATCCGGTCGTGGTCGAGGCTGGCCACGTCGTCGAGGGCGGAGGCCAGCCGCGACTCGATCTCGTCCATGCGGGCCACGCGCGCCTCGGCGTCGCTGGGCAGGTCGCCCTTGCGGCCGGGGTCGAACCGCGCCTCGAACAGCGCCACCAGCAGCCGGGTGATGTCGACGTTGGAGCGCAGCGCCGTCTCGATGTAGTCCAGCGCGAACGGCGTACCCCCCTGGCGGATGTACTTGGCGTAGGCACGCAGCACCGTCGCCTGCCGCCAGGTGAGGCCGGCGGCCAGCACCAGCGCGTTGAACCCGTCCACCTCGTTGAGCCCGGTCCACACCGCGGTGACGGTGTTCTGGAACAGCTCGCGGGCCCCGGAGGGCAGCGCCCTGCGGTAGCGCAGCCCGAAGTCGTAGATGTGCGACTCCCGGGGCAGGTTCAGCAGCGTGTAAGGCCGCTCGTCGACGACCTCGACGCCCATCGAGGACAGCACCGGCAGCACCTGGCTCAGCGACAGCGGCCGCCCGGTGCGGAAGATCTTGAGCCGGGCCTCCTCCGGGGCGGAGTCCATGAGCTGGTAGAAGGACAGGTCCATCCCCTCCTCGCCGGGGATGCCCTCCAACCGGCCGAGGTCCACCGCCCCGACCCGCGGGGCGTAGTCCTCCTTGTACGCCTCCGGGAACGAGTCGGCGTAGCGGCGGGCCAGCAGCGCGCCCTCCTCCTCGCCGAACTCCATGTGGGCCGCGGCGACGAAGTCGTCGCGCCAGGACCGGGCGGCCTCGGCGAGCTTGCGCTCGATGTCGGCGGAGTCGAAGAAGCCGATCGCCTGGCCTCGCTTGGGCCGCACCACGAAGTGCAGCCGGGCGAGCAGCGACTCGCTGACCCGGGCGGTGTACTCGATGGAGTCGCCGCCCAGCTCCCGCTTGAGGATCGTCGCGATCCGCTCGCGCACCGCGGTCGTGTACCGGTCCCGGGGCAGGTAGACCAGGCAGGACAGGTAGCGGCCGTAGGCGTCGCGCCGGACGAAGAGGCGGACCTGCCGGCGCTCGCGGGTGTGCAGCACGGCCTCGGCGATCGGGACCAGGTCGTCGATCGGGGTCTGGAACAGCTCGTCGCGGGGGTAGGTCTCCAGGACGTCGAGGAGCGCCTTGCCGGTGTGGCTGTGCGGGTCGAAGCCGGCCCGGTCGATCACCTGCTGCGCCTTCTCCCGGAGCACCGGGATCCGGGTCAGCGACTCGGTGTAGGCGGCCGAGGAGAACAACCCCAGGAACCGCCGCTCGCCGACGATCTCGCCGGCGGCGTCGTAGGTCTTGACCCCGACGTAGTCGAGGTAGACCGGCCGGTGCACGGTGGCCTTGGAGTTGGCCTTGGCCAGCACCAGCAGGGTGCGCTCCCGGGCCTTCTCCCGCACCAGCGGCGGCAGCTTGCCGGCCGGCGCGGTCATGTCGGGGTCGGAGCGGAGGATGCCGTAGCCGGTGCCCGGCACCGCCCGCAGGCAGACGGCGTCGGGGTCCTCGGGGTCCTCGACGCTCTCCAGGTGGTACTCCCGGTAGCCCAGGAACGTGAAGTGGTCGTCGGCCAGCCACCGCAGCAGCGCCTTGGCCTCCTCGACCTCCCCCTCCGGCAGCGGCGGCGGGTGCTCGTCGAGGTCGGCGACGATGGCGCGGGCCTGGGCGTGCATCTTGGGCCAGTCCTCGACGGCCTCCCGCACGTCCTGCAGCACCTTGACCAGCGAGGTCTCGATCTCGTGCAGCTGCTCGGGGCTCGACTCCCGGCTGATCTCCAGGTGCATCCACGACTCGCGGGACACGTCGTGCGGCTGCTCGGCCTTGTCGACCTGCTGCTCGTCGGTCAGCACCTCCACGAGCCGGCCGGTCACGTCACGGCGTACCAGCATCTGGGGGTGCACGACCATCAGCACGTCGCGGGCCTGCTCGTTGAGCACCATCGTCACCGAGTCGACGAGGAAGGGCATGTCGTCGGTGACCACCTCGACGACCGTGTGCCCGTCGGCGGACCAGCCGTGCTCGGAGACCGTCGGGGTGAACACGTGGATCTTCGCGGTGCCCTGCGGGCGCTCGGCGGCCAGCTTGTACTGGCTCATCGCGGCGCCGTACAGGTCGACCTCGCTGCGGTCGACCATGTCCTCGGGCGCGACGTGGCGGTAGTAGTAGCGCAGCAGCGTGGCGACGTGCTCGTCGGGCGGCCCCCCGGTGCCCTTGCGGTTCGCAGCGAGAGTGGCGGCCTTGTCGATCAGGTCGTCCTTGGTCTCATCCAGCGTCGATCGCACGAGGTCCGTCCTTGTCCCAGCGACGGGGCACCCCGGTAGAAGGCCACCGGACGGCCCCGGACAGCACGCCGTTGTGCCGTCGCCTACGACACTATTGCCCGGCTCGCGTCCTCACCAACACAACCCCCGTGTCGCTCCCGATCCGCAACTGCCGGGGGCGGCTCCCGGGCCGCCGTCAGACCGGTCGCGGCGCGGGCGGCGGGGCGCCTCACAGGTGCGAGCGGAGCTCCCACAGCAGCGGGTAGTAGCGCAGTTCGAGGCGGCTGCGGAGGTAGTCGGCGCCCGAGGAGCCCCCGGTGCCGGTCTTGGTGCCGATCATCCGCTCCACCATCACCACGTGGCGCGCGCGCCAGGCAGCGGCGAGCTCGTCGTGCTGCAGCAGCGCCTCGGCCAGCGCCCAGACCTCGGCGTACCCACCCCGGTCGTGCGCCGCCCGTCGGACCGAGTCGGTGACCTCCGCGTCGCTGCCCACCGGCAGGCCGCGACGAGCGAGCACGCGCAGGAACGCGTCCCACAGGGTCGGCTCCGCCAGCCGCCGGCGCAGTCGCTCCCGCTCGACCTCGGTCAGGCCCCGGAACCGCTCGACGAACGACGGGTCCTTGGCCCCGGAGAGGAACTCCAGCTCGCGGAACTGCACCGACTGGAAGCCGCTCGCCGGCGCCAGCGTCTGCCGGAACTGCAGGAAGTCCTGCGGCGTCATGGTCTCCAGCACGTCGACCTGCTGGACCAGCACGCGCTCCACGACGTGCATGCGCTGCAGCAGGTGCTGGGCCCACCAGAGCCGGTCCGCGCCAGGGGTCTCGTCGAGCATCGCGTCGCGGGCCGCGGTCGCCTCGTGCAGCAGCTGCTGGAACCACAGCTCGTAGACCTGGTGGATGGTGATGAAGAGCAGCTCGTCGTGGGCCGCGGGGTCGGACTCGAGCCGCTGCGAGGTCAGCAGCCGCTCGAGCTGGAGGTAGCCGCCGTACGTCAGCCGGGCGCCCTGCTCGCCGAAGTCCACCGGGGTGGTCTCGCTCTCGCCCCACTCACCGGTCCACCGGGATCCGGCGGGCTGCTGTCGGGGGTCGTCTGCGCTGTCTCCGCTCACCCGGCCACCGTAGTCACGCCGGGCGGTCCGCGCAGCCGGGCCTGCGGCATGATGGCCGCCATGAAGTTCTCCTTCTCGATGTCGTACGACGCCGCGCCCGACCGGGTCTACGCGATGCTGGGCGAGCCGGAGTTCCGCGAGCAGGTCTGCGCCGCCGGCTACGCGGTGCGGCACAACGTCTCGCTCACCCACTCCGGCACCGGCATGACGGTCGTGATGGACCAGTACCTCCCCACCCGCGGCATCCCGCCCGTCGCGGCGAAGTTCGTCGGCGAGGAGCTGCACATCGTGCAGACCGAGGAGTGGTCGGGCCCGGAGGGCGCCAGCCTCGACATCGCGATCCCGGGCAAGCCCGGCTGGGTGAAGGGCGCTATCACGCTGGCCGCCGCCGGCTCCCGGACGGTCGAGACCATCACCGGCGAGGTCAAGATCAACGTGCCGCTGGTCGGCGGCAAGCTGGAGAAGATGATCGAGCAGGTGATCGAGGCCGCGATGCGCAACGAGGAGCGGGTCGGGCACAGCTGGCTCGACGGCGACCGCTGACGAGGGGACGGCTCAGAGCCGCTCGCCGGGTCCCGGGCCTCCGGTGACGTCGGCCCGCGCCCCGGCCTCCTGCTGCTCGGCGGCGAGGTCGCGGCGGCGGACGACGTACACGACGACGCCGAGCACCACGAACGGCCCGAACGCGATCAGCAGCACCAGAAGCTTCTCGTAGCCGTGCAGCGCCCCCAGGTGCAGCACCGGTGGCAGCGCGAGCAGGGTGGGAACCAGCGCCGGACCGGACATGGATCACATTATGCCGGGTCAGGATTGACCGGCCGCGGGATCGGGTACAAGAAGTCGTACAAGTTTCAACGAAACTCGATCTCTCGGAGGAATTCTCCCCCATGCCGGACCTTTTCGAACCGCTCCGCATCAAGAACTGGGACCTGCCGCACCGCCTCGTGATGGCGCCGCTGACCCGCAACCGCGCAGACGCCGGGATGGTCCCCAGCGACCTCGCGGTCGAGTACTACGCCCAGCGCGCCTCCGCCGGCCTGATCATCAGCGAGGGCACCCAGCCGAGCGCCGTGGGCCAGGGCTACCTGAGCACGCCGGGCATCCACACGCCCGAGCAGGTCGAGGGATGGCGCCGCGTCGCCGACGCCGTGCACGCCGCCGGCGGCCGCATCGTGATCCAGCTCATGCACGCCGGCCGGGTCGCGCACCCCGACAACAAGGACGGCCTGGAGACGATCGCGCCCAGCGCGCTCGCCGCGCCGGACCAGATGTTCACCGCCGACGGCATGAAGCCGCACCCCGTCCCCCGCGCCGTGGCGACCGACGAGATCCCCGGTCTGGTCGAGGAGTTCGTCCACGCCGCCCGCTGCGCGGTCGAGGCCGGTGTCGACGGCGTCGAGGTGCACGCCGCGAACGGCTACCTGATCCACCAGTTCCTCGCGCCGGGCTCCAACCAGCGCACGGACGAGTACGGCGGCAGCCCGGACAACCGCGCCCGCTTCGCCATCGAGGTGACCCGCGCGGTCGCCGAGGCGATCGGCGCCGAGCGCGTCGGGATCCGGATCTCCCCCGCCCACAACATTCAGGGCGCCACCGAGACCGACCCCGACGACGTCGAGGCCACGTACTCCGCCCTGATCGAGGGCATCGCGCCGCTCGGCCTGGCCTACCTGAGCGTCCTCGCCGACCCGGCGCAGGACCTCGTGCAGCGGCTGCGCAAGGACTTCGGCGGCGTGATGATCGCCAACGACGGCTTCGCGGAGATCACCACCCGCGAGAAGGCGCAGGACGTGCTCGACGACGACCTCGCCGACGCGGTCGCGGTCGGGCGGCTGTTCCTGGCCAACCCGGACCTGCCGCGCCGCTGGCAGACCGGCGCCGCGCTGAACGAGCCGGACCCGGCGACCTTCTACGGCGGCGGCGCCGAGGGCTACACCGACTACCCGTTCCTCGACGCCTGAGCCACGCGCCCCCCGATTACCACGGTCCCGTGGTGAACTGATGCTCCCCATGGGCTACGGCCCATGGGGAGCATCAAACTTCCTGCATCCCGTGGTAATCCGCGAGCCGCGGCCCGCGCGGGCCTCAGCCCATGTACGGGTAGCGGTAGTCCTTCGGCGGGTCGAAGGTCTCCTTGATCGACCGCGGCGAGGTCCACCGGGTCAGGTTGGACGCCGCGCCGGCCTTGTCGTTGGTGCCGGAGGCCCGGCCGCCGCCGAACGGCTGCTGGCCGACCACCGCCCCGGTCGGCTTGTCGTTGATGTAGAAGTTGCCGGCCGCGAAGCGCAGCTCCTCCTGGGCCCAGGCCACCACCCGACGGTCCTGGGCGATGATCGAGCCGGTCAGCGCGTACGGCGCGAAGGACTCCATCTGCGCCACCACCTTCTCGAAGTCGCGGTCCTCGAAGACGTGCACCGCGAGCAGCGGGCCGAAGTACTCGGTGTTGAACATCTCGTCGGTCGGGTCGCCGCCCTCGACGATGGTCGGCCGCACGAAGTAGCCGACCGAGTCGTCCAGGGTGCCGCCGGCCAGCACCTGCAGCGACGCGGTCCCGCGGACCCGCGCGATCGCCTTGGTGTGCTTGGCGAAGGCCCGCTCGTCGATCACGGCGCCCATGAAGTTGGAGAAGTCGGTGACGTCACCCATGGTGATCGCCTCGACCTCGGCGACCAGCTCGTCGCGCATCTTGGCCCACACCGTCCGCGAGACGTAGGCGCGTGAGGCCGCCGAGCACTTCTGGCCCTGGTACTCGAACGCGCCGCGCAGCAGCGCCACCCGGACCACGTCGGGGTCGGCCGAGGAGTGCGCGACCACGAAGTCCTTGCCGCCGGTCTCGCCGACGATGCGCGGGTAGGAGCGGTACTTGGTGATGTGGGCACCCACCGTCGACCACAGGTGCTGGAAGGTCGGCGTGGAGCCGGTGAAGTGGATCCCCGCGAGGTCCGGGTGGTCCAGGGCGACCTCGGAGACCGCGATCCCGTCGCCGGGCAGCATGTTGATGACACCGGGCGGCATCCCGGCCTCCTCGAGCAGCTCCATCGTCAGGTGCGCCGCGACCTGCTGGGTCGGCGACGGCTTCCAGATCACGGTGTTGCCCATCAGCGCCGGCGCGGTCGGCAGGTTGCCGGCGATCGCGGTGAAGTTGAACGGCGTGATCGCGTAGACGAAGCCCTCGAGCGGGCGGTGGTCGGTGCGGTTCCACACGCCGCGGGTGTTCGCGATCGGCTGCTCGCCGAGGATCTGCCGGGCGAAGTGGACGTTGTAGCGCCAGAAGTCGATGAGCTCGCAGGCCGCGTCGATCTCGGCCTGGTACGCCGTCTTCGACTGGCCGAGCATCGTCGCGGCGTTGAGCCGCTGGCGCCACGGGCCGGCGAGCAGGTCGGCGGCCTTGAGCAGCACCGCGGCCCGGTCGTCGAAGGACATCGCGCGCCAGCCGGGCGCGGCGTCCGCGGCGGCGGCGATCGCTGCCCGGGCGTCGTCCTGGGTGGAGTTGTGCAACACGCCGAGGACGTGCTGGTGGTCGTGCGGCTGGACGACCGGGATCTCCTGGCCGCCACCGGCCCGCTTCTCCCCGCCGATGGTGGCGGTGAGATCGAGCTGGAGGGCCTCCTGCCGCTCGAGCTCCTGCTCGAGCGCCGCCCGCTCGGCGGAGCCGGGGGCGTAGGTCAGGTTGGGCTCGTTGACCGGGGCGGGCGGGGTGGTGAAGGCGTCCATGCAGCCGATCGTGTCAGAACCGTGCCGTCGTGCCCAAGTCCCCCTGCCCGGCTCAGCTCCCCGCGTGGCCCGCGAGGTCCGCCGGACCCGGCTGATCCGCGTCGGGCGACGGCGTCCAGCACCCCCGAGCCCCGGCCAGCACCTCGGCCAGCTCGGTGGCGGCGTACCAGCCCAGCTCGTGGTCGAGGCAACGCACGAGCAGCTCCTCGGCGTCCTCGCCGCCCGCGACGTGGGCGCGCCGGGCCGCGAAGACGTCCGGCGCGGCGTCGTCGGAGTCGACGTGCACCGCCGCGACGTCGCTGAGCAGGAGCCGGGCGCCGACGGTGACCGCGGTCGGGTCCTCGGACCCGGCCGGCTGAGCGCCGTCGGCGTCGAGGGCGAGCACCATCCGCCGGAACGGTCCGCCCTCGCCCACCCGGGGCACCGACGCCTGCGCGGCCGCGGTCAGGGCGAGGTACTCCAGCTCCTCGTCGTCGGCGTCGGGGTACTCCCCCCGGAGCGCCTCCGTCACCGCGTGCGCCGGCCCGCCGGCGGCCAGCACGGCCACGTCGTCGCGGTTCGCCGCCCGGACCCCGAGCAGCTCGTCGAGCGCGGCGTAGGAGGACGCCACGAACACCCGTGCCCTGCTCATGGCCGCTTCCCCGTCTTCTTGGCAGCCGGCTTCTCCGGCGGCGCCTTCTTGCCCCGCGGCGCCCGCTCCCGGGCCTCGCTCGAGCTGTCCACGAGCTCCTCCAACGCCTCCTCGACGCACTGCGCGAGCACCTCGAGGTCGGGTACGGCGTCCCGGTCGGCGGTCAGCCCGAAGTAGATGCCGCCGTCGTAGGAGGTCACCCCGATCGCCAGCGCATGGTCGGGCAGCAGCGGCGGCACGGGGTAGCTCTGGAGCATCTGCGCGCCGGCGGCATAGAGCGGGAACTGCGGTCCGGGGACGTTGGTGACCACCAGGTTGAAGTTGCGGCGCGCCTCCGAGGCGGCCAGCCGGGCGCCGAGGGCGTGGAAGGTGGTGGGGGCGAAGCCGGCCACGCCGGTCAGCCGGTCGGCCGCGACCGCGTGCCCGGTCTCCTTGTGCGCCTTCAGCGCGTAGGAGACCTGGTGCAGCCGCACCACCGGGCTGGGTTCGCCGATCGGCAGGCTGAGCAGGTGCCCGGCGACCTGGCTGCCCAGCGCGGTCGGCTCCAGGTCGCTGTCGATCACGCTCATCGGCACCAGCGCGCGCAGCGAGCGGCTGCTGTGCACCGGCTCCGCGCGCGTCATCAGCCAGAAGCGCAGCGCACCGGTGACGGTGGCCAGGATGACGTCGTTCACGGTGCCGCCGTGCTCGCGGCGTACCGTGCGGTAGTCGTCGAGGTCAGTGCGCACCGTGGCGAACCGCCGTTGCTCGGAGAGGGCCACGTTGATCGGGGAGTCCGGCGCGGCGCGCCCCCCGGACAGGGTGCCGGCCGCCTCGCGGGCCCGGCTGCGGAACGACCCGGCCGACCGCAGCAGGCCGCGCACGTTGCTGCCGGCGGTGGCCACCGCGACCCGGGGGTCCCGGACGGACTCGAGGACCGCCCGGACGGCCAGCGACGGCGGGCTCGGCACCGGCCTCGGCGCCCAGTTGTCCTGGACGGTCTCGCGGGGCTTGTCGTCGACGTCGAGGAGCACCTGGCCGAGGTCGATCGAGACGCCGTCCACGAGCACCTGGTGGGCCTTGGACAAGATCGCGAACCGGCCGCCCTCGAGCCCCTCGATCAGGTAGACCTCCCACAGCGGGCGGTGCCGGTCCAGGCGCCGCGACACGATCCGGGCGGTCAGGTCGCGCAGCTGGTCCATCGACCCGGGGCGCGGCAGCGCCGAGCGGCGTACGTGGAAGGTGAGGTCGAAGTCGTCGTCGTCGACCCACACCGGGTTGCCAAGGTGGGCCGGCACCGGCGCGATCCGCTGCCGGTAGCGCGGCACGAACGCGATCCGGTCGGCGATCAGGCGCAGCAGGGTGTCGTAGTCGAAGCCGTCGCGGGGCGGCTCGAAGACGTCCAGGGTGGCGTTGTGCATCGGGGTGCTCGCCGACTCGGTGACCAGGAAGGCCATGTCGTCCGTATGGAGCCGCTCGCTCATGTCGCCGCCCCCTCTCGGTTCCGGTCGGGACATCATGAGATTCTTCCAGAGATACCCACATCGCCTGCCGCGCACCCCGCAGGAGGACAACCACACATGGTCTTCGCCCACGGCATCGGCGGCGCGAGGGACCTGCCGATCCCTCCGGAGCTGGCGATCGCCGGCGCCGGTGCCGCGCTCGCCGTCTCGTTCATCGTGCTGGCGCTGGCGTGGCGGACCCCCCGCTTCGACGCGCGCACCTCGGGGCGGCCGCTGCCGGCCCCGCTCGCCCGGTTCGCGGACGGCACCGTCCTGGCCGTCGCGCTGCGCACCCTGGGGATGGCCTTCTTCCTCTACGTCGCCTGGGCCGCGCTGGCCGGCCCCGACCGAGTTTTCAACCCGACCTTCGGGGTCTTCTACGTGCTGCTGTGGGTGGGGATCGTGCCCGCCTCGCTGTTGTTCGGCTCGTTCTACCGGGCGGTGAACCCGGCCCGCACCCTGCACCTGGTGATCTCCCGGCTGACCGGCGGCGAGCCGCGTCGCGGCCCGGTGGAGCTCCCGGGGTGGGTCGGGCTCTGGCCGGCGGCGCTCGGGCTGTTCGCCTTCGTCTGGCTCGAGCTGGTCTACCCGGGGTCGACGTACCTCGGGCCGGTGCGGCTCTGGTTCGCGGTCTACCTCGCGGTGGTGGTGCTCGGCGCCGCGATCGTCGGCGACCGGTGGATCCGCAGCGCCGACCCGTTCGAGGTGTACTCCACGCTGGTCGGGCGGCTCTCGGTGTTCGGCCGCCGCGAGGACGGCACGCTGGTGCTGCGCAGCCCGCTGGGCAACCTCGACGGCACCCCGCCCTCCCCCGGGCTGACCGCCGTGGTCGCGGTGCTGTTCGGCAGCACCGCCTTCGACAGCTTCAAGGACTCCACCTTCTGGCTGCAGACCACGCAGTCCTCCGAGATCAGCTCCACGGTGCTCAACACCGCCGCCCTGCTCGCGTTCTGCACGGCGGTGGGCGTCTCGTTCGCGGTCGCGACGATGCTCACCGGGGTGCACGAGGGCACCTCCCGGCTGAGCCTGCCGAACCTCTTCGCCCACTCGATCGTCCCGATCATCGTCGGCTACATCGTGGCGCACTACCTGAGCTACTTCGTCGAGGTCGGCCAGCAGACCCTGGTCCAGCTCAGCGACCCGATGGGCCGCGGCAAAAACCTGCTCGGCACCGGCGGCTGGCAGGTCAGCTACTGGCTCTCCAACCACCCCACCCTGCTCGCGGTGGTCAAGGTGCTCTCCGTGGTGACCGGGCACGTGCTGGGCGTGATCGCGGCTCACGACCGCGCCATCCGACTGCTGCCCCGGCGCCACCAGCTCACCGGGCAGCTGCCGTTGCTGCTGGTGATGGTGGCCTACACGGTGGGCGGGCTTTACCTGCTCTTCGGCAGCTGAGGGCGGCGCAGCCGGCGTACGACGGCCCGGCGCCCCCTCGCGCCGGGCGCCGCCGGACCGGCGAGCAGGTCGGTCACCGCCGCGACGCCCCTGCGCAGCGGGGAGTCCCCGAGCTCGACCAGGTTGCGGCCGGTCATCAGGGCCCGGTCCGCGGTGGCCCGGTCCTCGGCGACGTGGTGCACCGCGACCGGCCGCCCGAAGCCCTCGATCATCGAGGTCACCTCGGCCTCGCTCCAGCCCAGGCTCGCCCGGGTGCGGTTCACGACCACGTGCACGGCGGCGCCCGGCACCAGCTCGGCCAGGTCGACCAGGCCGCGGGCCAGCCGGGCCAGGCCGACCGGGTCAGCGGAGCCGACCGCCACCACGTCGTGGGCGCGCTCGAGAGTGGCCAGCGTGGTCTCGTTGCGCCGCGGCGCCGAGGCGAACGGGTCGCCGGGCGCGTCCTCGAGGCTGAAGCCGACGTCGACCACGACCCGGTCCACGAGCTGCTCGGCGGCGTCGAGGACCTCCTCGAACGCGGTCGGCCGGACCTCGCTCCACCGGTCGGGGCGGGGCAGTCCGGTGAGCACCCGGAGGTCCTCGCCCACCGTGCGCGCCACCTCGGCCAGGCCGCCCGGGCCGAGCTCGCCGGCGTTGGCGCGGCGGGCGGCGGCCAGCAGGCCGGAGACCTCGTCGAGCACCCCGAGGTGCTGGGCGACGGCACCGCCGTAGGGGTCGGCGTCCACCAGCAGGGTCGCCTGCCCCCGGGCGGCCATCTCGGCGGCGATCCCGGTCGCGAGGGTGGTGCGGCCGGGCGCTCCGGTCGGCCCCCAGACCGCTACCACCCGCGCCGGCCGGCGTACGTCGTCGGCGCGGCCGGCCTCGGCCGGGGAGGCGCCCGTCGCCGCCCCCGCCCCGGGGGCCGCCGCGCCGTCGGGCGATCCGGGCGTCGCGGTCGCCTCGGCGGACTCCAGCAGCGCCGTCACCACGCCGTCGAGGTCGGGCGCCACCACCCTCGCGCCCATCCGGGCGAACCGCTCGGAGGCGCCGGCCGCGACGACGACGGCGCCCACCCCGGACCGCCGCAGGCCGGCCACCGCGTCCGCGTCCAGCCCGGGAAGCGTCTCGGCGACCAGGGCGCAGCGGGCCAGCCCGGTGGCGGCGCTGGCGACCAGGTCGTGCAGGTCGACGCTGCGGTGGTGCAGCACCAGCCGGCCCTCGCGCTCGAGCAGCTCGAGCGCCACCGTCTCCCACGCCTCGCCGGCCGCCGCGACCAGGACCGGCAGCCGTCGTCCCCCGACGCTCATCAGGGCGTCCGCACCAGCACGACCGATCCGGCGGCCACCCGAGCCAGTGCGGTGGGCAGGTTGGCCTCCTGGCCGGGGCCGACGCCGACCACCACCTGTCGGGTCCCGCCCGCGCCGAGGCTGCCGCCGACACGTCCCAGCTCGAGCACCCGGACCTGGCTGAGCACCAGCTCGGACTCGAGGGTGCCGCGCTCCGCGCCGGCCGGATCCGGGGTCACCCAGACGTCCACCACCGAGCCGGCCCGCACCGTCACCGGGACCGAGTCCACGGGCACCGCGAGCGGCACCTCGAGCACCGGGTCCGGCTCGGCCGCCGAGAGCGCCGCGCGAGGCAGCAGCTCACCCGCACCGACCGGACGGGCGAGCAGGGAGCCGGCCGGCAGCGGCTCGTCGGCCGGGAGGTAGCGGTCGGCCTCTGCCTGGTCGACGAACCTGATCTCGCGGGCCACGAGGTCGGCGGCGGAGACGGTCTGGCCCTCACCGAGGGCATCGCGTGCCACCCAGACGGTGGTGCCGGAGCCGCCGCCGCCGAGCAGCAGCGCGCCGAGCAGGCCGCAGACGGCGACGAGCGCGATGCCCACGACCAGACGTGGGTCGCGCCAGCCGGAGGAACGAGTCCGGGTGGCCGCGGGCGAGCCCATCGACTCGGTCGCGACACCCCGGCGGGCGGGCGTGGAGACGGTCACCCGAGGCATTCTGCTCGAATCCGGCCGATGTGGACACTCCCTATCCACAGGTGGCCGCGAGGCTGCCGCACACCGGTGCCCGGGCGCTGGCATCATGGGTGCCATGGCGCCCAACGACCGTGAGCCGCGGTTCCTGACGCTGGCCGACGTGGCCGAGATCCTCGCCACCACCGTCAGCCAGGTGCGTGCGCTGGTCCGATCGGGCGAGCTCCGAGCGATCCAGATCGGCGGCCGCGGGCAGTACCGCGTGGAGACGGTGGAGCTCGAGGACTACATCCAGCGGATGTACGCCCAGATGGAAGCGCAGTCCAAGACCGCACCGAGCACCACCGACGCCGGCAGCGCCCGCGACTGAGCACCCCCGGGCGGTGAGCCCGGCGACCGCACGGAGGCGGGCCGGCTAACCCTCCGGGACCGGCCGCAGCGCGCTGATCGCGTGGAACGGCACCAGCCTCCACCCGGCCACGTCCGTGGTGGCGGGCTCCCAGAGCTCGAAGAAGTCGGCCCCGACCCGGCGTACCCGGCCGGTGTGCACGCTGGCGTCGAAGGCGTAGGCCGCCACCGGGACCGTGGCCTCGGCGAGGCTGCGCAGCATCGACCCGAGGCCCAGCCGGGCCGGGAGCTGCCGGTGGTCGCCGCCGAGGGCCTGCTCGGAGAGCCCGCGCACGGCCACGATCCCCTCCGTGCGCACCACCCAGGTGCCGGCGCCGCGACCGACGAGGCACCATCCCCGACCGGCGCGCAGCAGCTCCCCCGCGACCTCGCCGACCCCGGCCACCGTGAGTGTCAGCGGGTGCCCGACCGAGGCGTGCAGCCGCGAGGCGAGATCGACCTCGGCGTAGGCCGCCCGGGCGAGCTCGGGGACCTCCGCGTCGCGCACGGCGAGGGCCAGCCCGTCCGCCTGCTGCTCGAGGTCGTCGAAGACGGCGAGCAGCCTCTCCTCCCAGCGCATGCGGGGAGGCTGCCGACCGGGCCCGGCCCTGTCAACCCCCGACCGCTTGTGGAAGCACTCTTGACCGCGATCCCGTTGTGATCTAGAAACATCAAACGACATCAAATGACAGGTAACACGCTCATGCACTTCGATTCCTCGTCCCGGCGCCGCGCTCCCGGCAGCCGCGCGCTGCTGACGCTGGCCGCCCGGGCGACGCTCCTCGCGCTCGTGCTGCTCGCGGTCACCGAGGCGGTCCGCCGGCTCGCTCTGCGCCCGGTCCTCGACGTCGTGGCCGCCCCCGCCGGCGCGACGCTGGAGGAGCTGGTGGCCGCCGGGTGCGGAGCCGCGCTGGTCGGCTGCTGGTGCTGGCTGGCGCTCTGCAGCGTGGTCGTCGCGTCGGGAGCGGTCCTCGACGCCGTCCGCCTGCAGCGGCCCGGGGCGGGACCGGCCCGGTCCCGCTCGTCCGCGGGCCCAACCGCCTCCCGCAGTCCCCGGCTGGTGCAGGTGGTCGTCCTGGCCGCGCTCGGCCTCGGGTACGGCGCCGCTCCCGCCCTGGCCTCGTCCGGCCCCGAGCTGCCGGCGGCGACCGCCACGGCCGGCGCCCCGACCCCGGCCTCCCTGGCCTCCCCGACCCCGACCCCGGCCTCCCTGACCCCGGCCTCCCCGACCCCGGCGCGGGCCTCCCAGACCCCCACCTTCCCGGCGCGGGCCTCCCAGACCCCCACCTTCCCGGCCCCGCCCTCCTCGACCTCCCCGGTCTCCCCGGACGCGGCCGGGCTCGCCGCCGGCCTGCCGCTCCCCGAACGGGCGCTCGCCACCCCGCAGGCGCCGCCGGTCCGGCCCGCTTCTGGAGCGGCCGACCGGTCCGGGGCCGGGAGGGCCACCGGCTCCGACCCGGCGGGGCCCGCCGGCCACCGCCACCGCTCCGCCCCGGCGCCGCGGCGCCACGTCGTGGTGGCTCCGGGCGACTCGCTCTGGTCGCTGGCCGCCGGGCTGCTCCCCCCGCACGTCTCACCGGGCGTCGTCGACCGAGCCTGGCGGCTGCTGGCGGCGGCCAACGCCGACCGGCTCGGCGACGACCCCGACCTCGTCTTCCCCGGCACCCGCCTCGTGGTGCCGAACCTCGACACCGCTCTCGGAAAGGACCTCCCGTGACCACCCAGCCCCGCCTCAGCTCCGTCCCGCCGCACTGGCACCGGCCGCCGGAGCCGCCGCGCTCTGCCGCGACGGTGACCCGCATCCTGACCCGCCCCACGGCGCCGTCCGGCGAGGTGCCGCCGGCCGGGGTGCAGGGGGCGCTCGCACTGGACCTCGCCCCCGCGCTGGGCAGCCCGGCCGTTCCCGAGCTGAGCCTGGTCACCGACGCAGCCACCACCGAGGACGAGCAGGCGGCCGACGTGAGGCTGTGGGCCGCCCGGTTCGCCCAGGCGGTCGTCGAGGTGACCGGCGGCGACCGGCCGGTGACCCAGATGCTGCGCTGGACGTCGTCGCGCGTCTACCAGGACCTCGAGCGCCGGGTCCGGGTGCTGGCGCAGACCCGGAGCCCCGGCCCGCGCCGACGGGTGCTGCGCCCCCAGGTGCGCAGCGTGCACGTGTGCCTGCCGACCGCACGGAGCGCCGAGGTCAGCGTGCACGTGCGCTACGGCCAGCGCTCACGCGCGCTCGCGGCCCGCCTCGAGCTGCGCGGCGGCACCTGGACCTGCACCGCGCTGCAGCTCGGCTGAACCGGCGAGGCTCCGGCCCGGCGCCGTGAGGACACCGGCGCCGGGCCCGGGAGAGCGTCGTACCGCTCAGCCGTTGACGCGGGTGGTGAGACCGGTCGGTCCCCCCGGCGCGCCGTGGCACTTCTTGTACTTCTTGCCGGAGCCGCAGGGGCAGTCGGCGTTGCGGCTGATGCCGGCGTACTCGTCCTCGGCGGCGGCCGACCTGCCGGTGAGCTCGGCGTCGCCGGTCTCCGAGGGCGCCGAGTAGGACAGGGCCTGCGGCGGCTTCGGGGCATCGAGGCCCTTGGCCCGGATGTGCGGCTGCGCGGCTGCGGCCTGCGCCAGCGCGGGCCCCACCACGAGCTCCTCGGCCTCGGCCTCCTCGAGCTCCTCGACCGGCTGCTCCGGCTCCACCTGCACCTCCAGGTTGAACAGGTAACCGACCGACTCCTCCTTGATCGCGTCCATCATCGCCGCGAACATGTCGAAGCCCTCGCGCTGGTACTCCACGAGCGGGTCGCGCTGGGAGTAGGCGCGCAGCCCGATCCCCTCACGCAGGTAGTCCATCTCGTAGAGGTGCTCGCGCCACTTGCGGTCGATCACCGAGAGCAGCACACGCCGCTCCAGCTCCCGCATCACCTCGCCGCCGAACTGCTCCTCGCGGGCGCTGTAGGCCGCCTGCGCGTCGGCGGTGATGTCCTCGACGAGCGTCTCGCGGGTCAGGCCGGCGCGGCCTCCCGCCTCCTCCTCGATCTCGTCGAGGGTGCGGGTCACCGGGTAGAGCTGCTTGAGCGCGACCCAGAGCTGCTCGAGGTCCCACTCCTCCGGGAAGCCCTCGGTGGCCGCGGTGACGTAGCCGCCGATCACCTCGTCGATCATCGAGCGGATCTGCTCGTGGAGGTCGGCGCCCTCGAGCACCGCGCGGCGCTCGCCGTAGATGACCTCGCGCTGGCGGCTCATCACGTCGTCGTACTTCAGGACGTTCTTGCGGGAGTCGAAGTTCTGCGACTCGACCTGCGCCTGCGCCGAGGCGATCGAGTTGGTCACCGACTTGTTCTCGATCGGTACGTCGTCGGGCACCTTGAGCGTGGTGAGCACCCGGTCCACCCAGTCGGACTTGAACAGCCGCATCAGGTCGTCCTGCAGCGACAGGTAGAACCGGGACTCGCCCGGGTCGCCCTGGCGACCGGAACGACCGCGGAGCTGGTTGTCGATGCGCCGCGACTCGTGCCGCTCGGTCCCGAGGACGTAGAGGCCGCCGGCCTCCTTGACCGCCTCGTGCTCGGCGGCCACCTGGGCCTTGATCCGCTCGACCGTCTCCGGCCACGCGGCGTCGTACTCCTCCGGGTTCTCGACCGGGTCCAGGCCCTGCTTGCGCAGCTCCTGGTCGGCGAGGAACTCCACCGAGCCGCCGAGCATGATGTCGGTGCCTCGACCGGCCATGTTGGTCGCCACGGTGACCGCGCCCTTGTGCCCGGCCATCGCGACGATCTTCGCCTCGTCGGCGTGCTGCTTGGCGTTCAGCACCGAGTGCGGGATGCCCTGCCGCTTCAGAAGCCCGGCGAGCAGCTCGGACTTCTCGACCGAGGTGGTGCCGACCAGCACCGGCTGGCCGTTGTGGTGCCGCTCGGAGATGTCCTCCACGACCGCGGTGAACTTCGCCTCCTCGGTGCGGTAGACGAGGTCGCGCTGGTCGATGCGGGCCATCGGCTTGTTGGTCGGGATCGGCACGACGCCGAGCTTGTAGATCTTGTCGAACTCCGAGGCCTCGGTCATCGCCGTGCCGGTCATGCCGGAGAGCTTGTCGTAGAGGCGGAAGTAGTTCTGCAGCGTCACGGTCGCGAGCGTCTGGTACTCCTCGCGGATCTGCACGCCCTCCTTGGCCTCGATGGCCTGGTGCAGCCCCTCGTTGTAGCGGCGGCCGGCGAGCATGCGGCCGGTGTGCTCGTCGACGATGAGCACCTCGCCGTTCATGACGACGTACTCCTTGTCGTTGCGGAACAGCTCCTTGGCCTTGATCGCGTTGTTCATGAACGAGATCAGCGGGGTGTTGACCGAGTCGTAGAGGTTGTCGATCCCGAGGTAGTCCTCGACCTTGGTGATGCCCGGCTCGAGCACCGAGATCGTCCGCTTCTTCTCGTCGACCTCGTAGTCGACGTCCTTGGTCATCGCCCGGGTGATCTTGGCGAACTCGCCGTACCACTTCACCTCGTCCTGGGTGGGGCCGGAGATGATCAGCGGGGTCCGGGCCTCGTCGATGAGGATGGAGTCCACCTCGTCGACGATCGCGTAGTGGTGGCCGCGCTGCACGCAGTCCTCGATGCGGTTGGCCATGTTGTCGCGCAGGTAGTCGAAGCCGAGCTCGTTGTTGGTGCCGTAGGTGATGTCCGCGGCGTAGGCGACCCGGCGCTCCTCGGGGCGCATCTCGGGCAGGATCACGTCGGTGGTCAGGCCGAGGAAGTGGTGGACGCGGCCCATCATCTCGGACTGGTACTTCGCCAGGTAGTCGTTGACCGTGACGATGTGGACGCCCTTGCCCTCGAGCGCGTTGAGGTACGCCGGCAGCGTGGCCACCAGCGTCTTGCCCTCACCGGTCTTCATCTCGGCGATGTTGCCGAGGTGGAGCGCGGCGCCGCCCATCACCTGGACGTCGTAATGACGCTGGCCGAGCACCCGCCTGGCAGCCTCCCGGACCGTGGCGAACGCCTCCGGCATCAGGTCGTCGAGCGTCTCGCCGGCCTCGAGGCGCTTCTTGAACTCGTCGGTCTGCGCTCGCAGCTCGTCGTCGCTCATCGAGGTGAAGTCGTCCTCGATGGCATTGACCGCCCGGGCGATGCTTTCGAGCTGCCGCAGGATCTTGCCCTCACCTATGCGGAGGATCTTGTCGAAGATGGCAGGCACGAGCTGGACTCCTAAGTTGCGGTCGCCGACCGCGCCGGGAAAGCCCGACGGGTCGACCGAGGTCGGGGCCATGCTACCTACGCCCGCCTGAGGATCACCCGAGAGTGGCAATCACGACGTCCAGGGCCCCGGCGAGGTCGCCCCGGGGCTCGACCCGGATCGCGCCCAGACCCAGCCACCCGGCCAGGTCGACCAGCTCCTGGGCCAGCTCGTGGGCGGTCTCCTCCGGCGCCCCGGGCTCCGCGAAGGCGCCCTTGACCTGCAGCACCCCGGCCTTGCGGTCGGCCTTGAGGTCGACCCGGGCGACCAGCCGGTCGCCGAGCAGGAACGGCAGCACGTAGTAGCCGTGCACCCGCTTGTGCTCCGGGACGTAGATCTCGATGCGGTAGTGGAAGTCGAAGAGCCGCTCGGTCCGGTCCCGCTCCCAGACCAGCGGGTCGAAGGGGCTGAGCAGGGCCCGGGCCGGCACCTTGCGCGGCAGCGCGGCGTCGCGGTGGAGGTACGCCGGCTTGTCCCACCCCTCGACGTGGACCGGCAGCAGCTCGCCCGCCTCGACCAGCGCGCCGAGGGCCGGCTTCACCAGCGGCAACAGCGCCCGGTCGTGCTGCAGGCGGAAGTAGTCGCGCAGGTCGTGCTCGGTGCCGACGCCGTGCGCGACCGCGGCTCGGCGCAACAGCTCGGCGGCGGCCTCCTCCAGGGTCGGCTCGGGCGCGTGCAGGTGCTCGGCGGGGATCACCCGCTCGGGGAGGTCGTAGAGCCGTTCGAACTGCTGGTTGCGCCCGGCGACGGCCAGCCGGCCGGAGGCGAAGAGGTACTCCAGCACCTTCTTGGTCTCCGACCAGTTCCAGCCCCAGTGCACCTTCTGCCGCGGCAGCCCGTCGTCGAGGTCGCGCGAGGTGGACGCGCCGCGCTCGCGGACCTCCGCCACCAGGGACTCCACCAGCTCGGGACGGTGCTGGATCGCCGTCCACTCGTGCCCGCGCGCCTCGTAGCCGCGCATCCGGTGCCGCATGTGCGGCCAGAGCTCCACCGGCATGTAGGCCGCGACGTGGGCCCAGTACTCCACGATGTGCCGCGGCCGGCGCGTCGCGGCCCGGTGCAGCAGGTCCGGGTCGTAGGGACCCATCCGGGAGAACAGCGGCATGTAGTGGGCCCGGGCGAGCACGTTGACCGAGTCGATCTGCAGCACAGCCGTACGGCGCAGGGTGCGCTGGAAGGTGCGCATGGTCGGCACGGTGTGGCGCGGGTCCCGGAACCCCTGGGCGACCAGGGCGATCCGGCGCGCCTGGGAGCGGGAGAGGGTCGCAACCGGGGCCACGGGGACATCATGCCCGCAGGAACGGACAGTTGGGCCCCAGGTGGGCCCCAGGTGGGCCGCTGCCGGGTGCGCAACGGGCGGCGGTCGGCCGGCGGTCGGCCGGCGGGGACCAGGCTCAGGGGATGTCGAGGAGCTTCTCGCGCACGGCGTACATGACGGCCTCCATGCGCGAGTGCAGCTGCAGCTTCTCGAGGATGTTGCGCACGTGGTTCTTGACGGTGTTCTCGCTGATGAAGAGCCGCTTGGCGATCTCGCGGTTGTTCAGCCCCTGCGCGACGAGCTTGAGCACCTCGAGCTCGCGGTCGGTGAGCCGCGGGCTGGGCACCTGCTGCCGGTCCGCCCGGGACATCTGCTTGAACTCGTCGAGCAGCTTGATCGCCATCGACGGGCTGATCAGCGACTGACCGTCGGCGACCACCCGGATCGCCTGGGCGACCTCGTCGATCGAGGAGTCCTTGAGGAGGTAGCCGGAGGCGCCGTTCTTGACCGCGTCGTAGAGGTCGGCCTCCTCGTCGCTGACGGTGAGCATGATGATCCGGGCGGTCGGCGCGACCTCCTTGATGGCCACGCACGCCTCGATGCCGGAGCGCTTGGGCATCCGGACGTCCATCAGGATCACGTCGGGCACGGAGGTCGCCGCGAGCTCGGTGGCCGCCACGCCGTCGCCGGCCTCGCCGACGACCTCGATGTCCTCCTCGACGCCGAGGAGCATCGTCAGCCCGCGACGGAACAGCTCCTGGTCGTCGACGACGACGACCCGGATCGGTTCCTCACCTGGCCTCATCGCTGCTTCTGGTCCAGCCACGCACGCATCATGGCACGTCCGGGGGGCGGACTGCTGCTCTTCGAGCCGATCGCCGCCCCCTGGACCACCCGCACGGCTCAGGTCACGTCGAGGGAGATGACCCCGTAGTCGTAGCCCCTGCGGCGGTAGACCACCGAGGGGCGCTCGGACTCCTTGTCCACGAACAGGAAGAAGTCGTGCCCGACGAGCTCCATCTCGTAGAGCGCCTGGTCCAGCATCATCGGCTCGGCCGTGTGCGTCTTCTCGCGGACCACCAGCGGCCCGTCGCCCAGCACGGCGATCGGCCCCACGTTGCGGATGTGCTCGACGTCGCCTGTCTCGTCGTGCTCGGCTGCCTGCGGCTGGACCGAGGCGAGCGCCTCTCCCACCGAGACCGGCGTGTGCCGGCCGTGGTGCACCCGGCGGCGGTCGGCGGCCCGGCGCATCTGGGCGGCCATCCGGTCGACGGCCTGGTCCAGGGCCGCGAGTTTGTCGACCGAGCACGCCTCGGCCCGGATCACCGGGCCCTTGCTGAACGCGGTGAGCTGCACCTTGATGGCGCGGTCCTGCAACCGGGGGTTGCGCTCCTTGGAGACCTCGACCTCCACGCGGATCACTCGGTGGTCGTGCTTCTCGAGCCGGGAGAGCTTCTCCTCGGCGGCCTCACGGAACCTTTCGGTCAGATCGACATGCCTGCTGTTGAGCACGATGTCCACGGACAACCTCCCGATCGTTGAGTGCTGTATCTCGGTTGACCCGGCCCGGCGCACAACGGCGACGGGCACGGGAACTCAGGGGTGGAGCCCGCCCGGCCGACCTGGTCTTCGACCCCACAACCGCCTGCTGAGACGTTCGCAGCTCTCCGCCCGCTCTGGGGCACACCACTACTGGCCTTCTCCCCCGGGCGCCCGGCATCTGACCGGACGTGGGAGGCAGGACTGACTTCTAAGCCGCACCGTGATCGGCGGCCCGGTTGCCCGGGACGCGCCTTACGTGGACCGTTTCGCCTGCGACTGGCATCGGCTAGCCGACGGGGTGCCCGTGCGGGCAGGATCCCGGCGACGCAACCACGGACCCGGACGGACTCCATGTACAGACGCTAGTCGTCCGGGGGGAGAAGCGGTAGGGACGGGGGGTTTCCGGGCCGGGTGCGCCGCCGCGTCGCGGCCACCACGGCGACCCCGAGGACCGTCCAGCCGGCCTCCTCGAGAGCCCGCTGCGCCTCGCGCGCGGTGGCCCCCGTGGTGAGTACGTCGTCCACGACGACGACCGGGCAGGGTCGCCCTCGCGGGGGGCCGACCGCCCGCAGCGCACCGCGCAGGTTGGCGGCGCGATCGGCCGCGCCCAGGCCGGCCTGGTCGGCGACCCGGCGGGCGGGACGCAGCGGCCGGGCCACCCGCACCGCGGCGCCACCGGCCCGCAGCCGGGATGCGGCCCGCCGGGTCAGCCGCAGCAGCGGATCGTGCCCGCGGGCCCGGACGGCCGCCCGGCGCGAGGGCACCGGCACCAGCAGCACCGGACCCGGCGCCGCCCCGCCGGCGCAGTCGGATCCGCTGCCGGTGGCGGTGGCGGGCGCGGTGGCGGCGTCGGTGGCGGTGGCGGTGGCGGTGGCGGTGGCCAGGAGCGTCTCCACGGCCACGGCCAGCACGTCGCCGAGCGGCCGGGCCAGGGCCAGCACCTGCTCCTCCTTGTGCGCGGTGACCATCAGCCGCAGGGCGCCGCCGTACTCCCCCGCGGCCACCGGAAGGACCAGACCGGCCGGGGTGGGGCTCGGCCACGCGGGACGGGCGCTGCGGGGCAGCCCGGCCGCGCAGGCGCGGCACAGTGCCCTCCCCGGCCGCTCGCAGGCCACGCAGGAGGAGCCGAGCACCAGGTCGAGGAAGACGCCCCACACGGCTCCGAGCCTGCCGCAGCGGCGAGCGGTCCGGGCCGTGGCCCGGCGCCGCTGGGGACAAGGTGACCCGTCTGCGCCGGTCGGCGCCGGTCAGCCGACGAACGTCGGTGCGCGCAGCCCCGGCCGGATGCCGGCGCCGGTCCACCGGCCGCTGGTGGACAGCGAGAACATCTGTCCGTCCGGCCCCAGGATCAGCAGCGGCGCGCTGAGCACCGGCGCGGTGACCAGGTCGGTGGCCACGCCCTGGAAGACCTCCGCGTCGGTGGTGGACTCCGCAGCGGTGGAGGAGCCGTCCACCTTGGCCACGACTACTTGTGAGGTGCCCGCGGAAGGCGCCGTGAGCAGCGCCAGGCTGACCGGGGTGCGCCAGGCGAGGTCGCGGATCGTCCGGACGTTGAGGCCGCCCAGGCGGACCTCGCGCGCCGGCAGCACCTGGCGCACCCGGCCCTCCCCGTCGCGCTGCACCCGGGCCAGCAGCACCCGCTCGCGGCCACCCTGCGCGACCTCGGCGACCAGCCGGGTGCCGTCGCGGGAGAGCAGCAACGAGCGGACGTCCTCGCCGCTGATCCCGGGCGCCTGGACGGTGGCGGCCTGACCCGAGCGCACGACGGTCAGCAGCGCGCCGCCGGCCGTCCGGTCGAGCACCCACAGCTGGTCGTAGAGGTCCCACACCGGGGTCAGCAGGTCCGTGCCACCGGAGTAGCCGGTGCTCACGTCGTCGGGGGTCGGCGTCGTGCCGGGCACCCGCGAGCGCTTGGCCACCAGGACCTCGCCGTCGTCGGTGGTCACGGCCACCTGCTCGCCCGCGAGGTCGACCGCGACCCGGACCGCCCCGAGGTCGAGGGAGCCGAAGGCGCCGGAGACGCGCCGCTCCTGACCGCCGGTCAGCGTCACGACCCGTCCCTTGCGGATGCCGAACAGCGCCTGCGACGCCCACGAGACCGACGGGTCGAACTCCGGCCAGGTGTCGAGCGGGACCTCGGTGCCGGCGCCGGGCAGGCTCAGCGGGCTGCCGTCCACGGTGATCCGCATCCGCTCGATGCCGGGCACCTGCCGCAGGGTCCAGCCGATCTGGGCGAGCGCCATGTCCAGCCGGTCACCGTCGAGGTCGAGTACCTCGTCGCTGAGCGGGACCACCGCGGTCCCGTCCTGCACCACCGGGACGGAGATGTCGTCGAGGCGGGTCCCGGCCGGCAGGAAGGTCCGCTCCACGCCCAGCTGGTCCTGCTCGGGGCCCGCGAGCAGCGCAGCGACCAGGAACGTGCTCGCCTGCGCCCCGGTCGGCACGTAGACCGGCTCGGGCACCAGCACGTCGGCGCCCTTGTCGAAGTAGTAGAGCGAGTACTGCGTGAACCGGGTCTGGAAGTGGCTCTCGGGGATGATCAGCCGGTCCGGCGGGTTGCTGATCCGCCACTGGCCCTTCTCCTGCACCATCCGGAGCCGGAACCGTTGGTCGCCCGCGCGTCCCTTCCAGCGGCCGCGACTGTCGAGGTCGACGGTGTGGTCGAGCGACAGCACCACCGTGGACCCCCGCACGGTGCGGGTCTCGGTGTCGTAGACGATCGTGCCGTTCTCCGGCACCCAGCGCTGGTTGCTCTCCGCGGTCAGGAACTGCCGGGCCACCGAGGTGTTGATCGGGGTGGCCTGCATGGCCACCAGGAAGCCGCGGACGATCTCCACCGGCGGGGCGCCGACCACCGGACCCGCGGGGGTGAAGTCCACGGGCGCCTCGTCCTCGACCTGCTGCCGGGGCTGCTCGAGGTGCACGGTGCCGGTGTCGGGAAGCCCGGCGCAGCCGGCCAGCAGCAGGCCCAGCAGCAGCACCGGCACGAGGACCGGCACGCGGGCGAGGCGGCGGCGGCCGTTCATCGGGTCCCTATCGGCCGGTCGGGCGTCCCCGGAGCGACGCTCCCCCCGGGCCGGTCGCGCCGCTCGGGTGCCGCGTCGGCCGGGACCAGCGGCAGCGGGCTCTCCTCGATCGGGTCGCCGGCGCGGCGCGGCAGGGTCAGCCGGAACTGCGAACCCCGGCCCGGCTCTCCCCAGGCGTGCAGCCAACCGCCGTGCAGGTGCGCGTCCTCGAGCGAGATGGAGAGCCCGAGCCCGGTGCCGCCGGTGGTCCGTGCCCGGGCGGGGTCGGCGCGCCAGAACCGGTTGAACACCAGCACCGCCTCGCCGGGGTGCAGGCCCACCCCGTGGTCCCTCACCGCGAGGGCGCTGCCCTGCTCGTTGCTGGCCACCGTGATCTCGACCGGCCGGTGCTCGGCGTGGTCGATCGCGTTGGTCACCAGGTTGCGCACGATCCGCTCGACGCGGCGTACGTCGACCTCCGCGACGGCGGCGGGCCCGGCCGCACGGACCACGACCTCGGTGCCGCGCATCTCCGCGAGCGCCCGGGTGGAGTCGGCCACCCGGTGCGCCACGTCGACCAGGTCGACGTCCTCGAGGTCCAGCACCGCGGCCCCGGCGTCGTAGCGGCTGATCTCGAGCAGGTCGGCCAGCAGCATCTCGAACCGGTCCAGCTCCTTCTGGAGCAGCTCGGCGGAGCGGGCGGTCACCGGGTCGAACCGGTCGCGCGCGTCGTAGAGCACGTCGCCGGCCATCCGCACCGTGGTCAGCGGCGTGCGCAGCTCGTGCGAGACGTCGGAGACGAAGCGGCGCTGCACCCGGGACAGCTCCTCGAGCTGGCGGATCTGCTTCTGCAGGCTGGAGGCCATCTGGTTGAAGGACTGGCCGAGCCGGGCGATGTCGTCGTCGCCCCGCACGTGCATCCGCTCCTCCAGCCGCCCCGAGGCCAGCCGCTCCGCGACGCGGCGGGCCAGCCGGACCGGGGTCACCACCTGCCGGGTGACCAGCCAGGTAAGGCCGCCGACGAGCAGCAGCAGCAGCCCGCCGCCGGTGACCAGCGAGCGCTGCACCAGCGAGAGGGTGCGCTGCTGGTCGGTCATCGGAAACAGGTAGTAGAGCGTGTAGGTGCCGCCGTCCGCGGGCAGCAGCAGCTGGGAGCCGGTCACGACCGCGGGCGCGTCGACGCGTCCGGCCCCGGGCTCGTAGCGGATCCGGGTGTAGCTCCAGGCCACCCCGGTGAAGTCCGGCGTCTCGACCCGCTCACGGAGCTGGGCGGGCACGCTGTCGCTGCGCACGCCCTGGGAGTTGCGGGTCCCGCTGCCGGCCGCCACGCCTTCGCTCGAGCCGGCGACCGGGCCGGTCAGCACGACGTCGTACCCCTGGACCTGTCCGCGCTGCACGATGCTGGCCACCAGCTGGGTGAGCTGGGCGCTGGCGTCGAACTCGGTGCCGCTGGCTCCCGAGAGCCGCCGCTGGGCGTCCACGGTGCCGCGGGTCGCCTCGGCCACGGAGGCGCGGGTCTTGCCGTCCACGAGGCCGTCGCTGACCTGGTTGAGCAGCACCATCCCCACGATGGTCGCCACCACCGCGGAGAGCAGCAGCGTGCTGATCACCACCCGGGCCTGGATGGACCTGCGCCACAGCGTCCACGCGTAGGGCAACCGGCGGATCGCGCGGCCAGCGCTCATCGGGGGCCTACGCGGTCCCGGCCTTGTAGCCCACGCCCCGCACGGTCACGACGATCTCCGGGTTCTCCGGGTCGTGCTCCACCTTGGAGCGCAGCCGCTGCACGTGGACGTTGACCAGCCGCGTGTCGGCGGCGTGCCGATAGCCCCAGACCTGCTCGAGCAGCACCTCGCGGGTGAACACCTGCCACGGCTTGCGCGCCAGGCAGACCAGCAGGTCGAACTCGAGCGGGGTCAGCGCGATCGGCCGGCCGGCCCGGGTGACCTGGTGGCCGGCGACGTCGATGGACAGGTCGGCGATCGCCAGGGCCTCCGGCGCCGGGTCCTCGAAGCGGCGGACCCGGGCCCGGATCCTGGCCACCAGCTCCTTGGGCTTGAACGGCTTGATGACATAGTCGTCGGCCCCGGACTCGAGGCCGACGACCACGTCGACGGTGTCACCCTTGGCGGTCAGCATGACGATCGGCACGCCGGACTCGGCGCGGATCTCCCGGCAGACGTCGATGCCGTCCTTGCCGGGCAGCATCAGGTCGAGCAGCACCACGTCCGGCTTGTAGTTCCGGAACTCCGCGAGGGCGCGGTCGCCCGAGGACACGACCCGAGAGTCGAAGCCCTCCTGGCGCAGCACGATCCCGAGCATCTCCGAGAGCGCGGCGTCGTCGTCGACGACGAGCACGCGGCCCCGGCCGCCCTGGTCCGTGCCGGACATGGTGTTGGTCACGCGTCTCCCCGGACCGTGCCGCTCGTCGCCGCCCCGCTCTCAGTACCGGTAGTGGTCGGACTTGTACGGACCCGACACCGGCACCCCGAGGTACGCCGCCTGGTCGGCGGTGAGCTCGGTCAGCGAGACGCCGAGGGCCGACAGGTGCAGCCGGGCGACCTCCTCGTCGAGGTGCTTGGGCAGCACGTAGACGCCGGTGGGGTACTCGTCGGTCTTGGTGAACAGCTCGATCTGCGCCAGCACCTGGTTGGTGAACGAGTTCGACATCACGAACGACGGGTGGCCGGTCGCGTTGCCGAGGTTCATGAGCCGGCCCTCGGATAGCACGATGATCGTCGTACCCGCCCCCTTGCCATTGCTCGGGAAGGTCCACACGTCGACCTGGGGCTTGACGTTCTTGCGCACGACGCCGGGGAAGTTCTCGAGGCCGGCCATGTCGATCTCGTTGTCGAAGTGGCCGATGTTGGCGACGATCGCCTGGAACTTCATCCGCTGCATCTGCTCGACGGTGACGACGTTCATGTTGCCCGTCGCGGTGATGATGATGTCGGCGACCGGCAGCACCTCGTCGAGGGTGGAGACCTGGTAGCCGTCCATCGCCGCCTGCAGCGCGCAGATCGGGTCGATCTCGGTGACGATGACGCGGGCGCCCTGGCCGCGCAGCGACTCCGCGCAGCCCTTGCCGACGTCGCCGTAGCCGCAGACGACCGCGACCTTGCCGCCGATGAGCACGTCGGTGGCGCGGTTGATGCCGTCGATCAGCGAGTGGCGGCAGCCGTACTTGTTGTCGAACTTGCTCTTGGTCACCGAGTCGTTGACGTTGATGCCCGGGAAGAGCAGCGAGCCCTCACGCATCATGTCGTAGAGGCGCAGCACCCCGGTGGTGGTCTCCTCGGTGACACCCTTGATCTCGTTCGCGATCGTGGTCCAGCGGCTGCCGTCGGCGGCGAGCGAGTCGTGCAGCACCTGGAAGACGACGCGCTGCTCGACGCTCTTGGCCGAGTCGAGCGCCGGCGCCACGCCGGTCTTCTCGGCGTCCACGCCGAGGTGGACGAGCATCGTGGCGTCGCCCCCGTCGTCGAGGATCATGTTGGCGAAGGCGCCCTCGGGCCACTGCAGGATCTGCTGGGTGCACCACCAGTACTCCTCCAGCGACTCACCCTTCCAGGCGAACACCGGCACGCCCTGGGGGTTCTCGACGGTGCCCTCACGCCCGACGACGACCGCGGCGGCGGCGTGGTCCTGGGTGGAGAAGATGTTGCAGGACGCCCAGCGGACCTCGGCACCGAGATCGACGAGCGTCTCGATGAGCACGGCGGTCTGGATCGTCATGTGCAGCGAGCCGGCGATCCGGGCGCCGGCCAGCGGCTTGCTGTCTCCGTAGCGCTCGCGCATCGCCATCAGGCCTGGCATCTCGTGCTCGGCGAGGCCGATCTCGGTGCGGCCGTAGTCGGCCAGGCTCAGGTCAGCAACCTTGAAGTCCATGTAAGTCCTCTGCATACGGCGTAATGATCCGTCCCCAGAGTACCCGCCCGACCCTGGGCCGGCTCCTGTCAGGGCGCGGGCAGGGCGCGGGCAGGCGTGGCGCGGCTCCCGCGCGTGCCGGGGAACCTCCGTTGGTCGGGTGTGCCGCTCAGTGCGCGGCGGGGGCCGGCGGCTCGGGCCGGGCGGCGGGCACGTGGCCCTCGACGTAGATGTCCGGCTCCAGGTAGATCACCTGGGCGGCGGGCTCGGCCGCGCGTATGGCGCGCTCGGCGGCGTCGATCCCGCCGGCCACGGCCTCCGCCGTCGCCCCCTGGGGGACGGCGACCTTGGCGGCCACCAGCAGCTCCTCGGGGCCGAGGTGCAGGGTCTTCATGTGGATGACCCGCTCCACGCCCGGCGCGGACTCCAGGGCAGCGCGGATCCGGCGGCGGGCCTGCGGCGTCGCCGACTCGCCGAGCAGCAGGCTCTTGGTCTCCAGCGCGAGGATCACCGCGATCACCACCAGCAGCACGCCGATCATCGCGGTTCCCGCGGCGTCCCAGTACTGGTTGCCGGTGGCCAGGCTCAGGCCCACCCCGGCCAGCGCGAAGACCAGGCCGATGAGCGCGCCGAGGTCCTCGAGCAGGATCACCGGCAGCTCCGGCGACTTCGCCCGGCGGACGAAGCCGACGTAGGACGCGTCGCCCTTCAGCTTGCCGGTCTCGCGGAGCGCGGTCCGGAACGACAGGCCCTCGAGCACGATGGCGACCAGCAGCACGACCACCGGGACGAACCGCTGCCAGCCCTCGGCGGGCTCGGCGTGACCGCTGCTGACCTCGTGGTACTTGTGGTAGCCCTCGTAGAGCGCGAACAGCCCGCCGAGCGAGAACAGCACGATCGAGACGATGAAGGCGTAGATGTAGCGCTCACGGCCGAAGCCGAACGGGTGCTCCTCGGTCGCCTCTCGCTGGGCACGCTTGCCGCCCAGGAGCAGCAGCCCCTGGTTGCCCGCGTCCGCGACGGAGTGGATGGACTCCGCGAGCATCGAGGAGAAGCCTGTCATCAGGAACGCGATGAACTTGGTGATCGCGATGCCGGTGTTGGCCAGCAGCGCCGCCACCACCGCCTTGGTGCCGCCGTCGGTCGCCATCGGGTGCCGTTCCTCTTCGCCTCGGTGGTGGTCGGACGAGCAGCCTAGCGGTCCGGTGACCGCGGGTCGGCGCACGCATGGGGGCTGGGATCAGCTCCGGCCGAGTCCGATCGCCAGGTAGGCGGCGGCGTAGGTGCCGGTCGCGAGCAGGGCGGCGTAGCGGGCCACGTCCTCCCCCTCGCCGGCGGTCAGCGTCTCGACGCGTACGTCGTGGCGCTGCGCGGTCGCCTGCAGCCGTCCCCGCTGCTCGCGGACGATCGGGTCCTCGGCCCCGTCGTCCAGCACCACCAGCACGGGTCGCGGCTCGCCGTCGCCCTCGTCCGCGAACGGGTCCGCGAACAGGTCCCGGGAGCGGGTGGCGGCCATCACCGGCAGCAGGTGCTCGGCGTCCCCGGCCAGCGCCGCCCGGCCGCTCGAGCGGCGCAACGACTCCGCGACGCGCCGTGCGGCCCGCGCGGCCAGGACCGAGCCTCCCCAGACCAGCGGCGTGGCGTCGCCCAGCGCGATCGCCAGGATCTTGGCGGGGTTGACCGCCAGGTCGCGGTACGGCGAGCAGGTGATCGCGACCTCGTCGAGGGCCACCGCCACGGCCTCGGGATCGCTCTCCGGGCCCAGGTCGAGCCGGTCCAGCAGCTCCAGCATCACCACGGCCATCGCCAGCTGGTCCCCGGCCGAGGCCGGCAGCAGGATGGCGTCGCGGCCGACCGCGTGCCGGGCGACCAGCGACCCGGGCGCCGCGGCGACCACCAGCCGGCAGCCGCGGCGCACCGCCTCGGCGACCGCGGAGGCCGCGCCGGCGTCGTCGCCCTCGGGGGCGAGCACCACGACCAGGTCGAGGGTGCCGGCCCAGCCGGGCAGGCTCGGTCCGGGCCAGGCCACGAACGGCACCGGGCAGCACGGCTCCAGCACCGCGCGGAGCAGGCGGGAGTCGGGTCCGGCCGCGATGACGGCCCGCGGCCGTGGGTCGCCGGCCAGGGAGGAGACCGCCTCCTCGATCGCCTCGGCGGCGGCCCCTGCCTCCCGCCGGACGCGCGCGCCCGCCTCGGCGAGCGGTCGCAGCAGGTCGTCGGCGGCCGCCAGCGCCGACTCGTCGTCGAGCCGGGAGTCGTCGAAGATCTCGGCCACGCCGCTAGCCGTCCTCGCCCGGCCGGTCGGTGGCCGGCTCGGCGCTCGAGCCTTCGCTGGGCCCGGCGGCAGCGGCGCCCCCGGGGCGGCGGGCCTCGTCGACCAGCAGCACCGGGATGTCGTCGCGGACCGGGTAGGCGAGCCCGCACGAGGTGCACACCAGCTCCTCCGCCGCCTCGTCCACGGCGAGCTGGCCGTGACAGTCGGGGCAGACGATGATCTCCAGCAGCGCGGCGTCGAGGTTCATACCGGCATTCTTGCCGATCAGGTCCGGATCAGCGCCAGCACGGTGTCGCACAGCTCCTGCAGGCTCTGCTCGTCGGCGGCCTCGGCGTTCAGCCGCAGCAGCGGCTCGGTGTTGGAGGGCCGCACGTTGAACCACCAGTCCGGGTGGCTGACGGTGAGCCCGTCGAGGTGGTCGATGCTGACGCCGTCGCGGCCGGCGTACTTCTCCTCGATCGTGCGCATCACCTGCTGCTGGTCGGCCACGGTGGAGTTGATCTCCGGGGAGGTGGCGTACGGGCTGAACGTCGAGAGCAGGCCCGAGAGCGGCTCGTCGGTCGCCGCGAGGGCGGCCAGGGCGTGCAGCGCCGCCAGCATCCCGGAGTCGGCACGCCAGAAGTCGCGGAAGTAGAAGTGGCCGGAGTGCTCGCCGCCGAACACGGCGTCGGTCTGGGCCATCGTGGCCTTGATGTAGGAGTGCCCGACCCGGGTGCGCACCGGCATGCCGCCGAGGGCGGTCACCAGCTCCGGCACCGCCCGCGAGGTGATCAGGTTGTGGATCACGGTCGAGCCCGGCTGCCTGGCCAGCTCGCGGGAGGCGATCAGCGCGGTCAGTGCCGACGGGTTCACGGTCTCGCCCCGCTCGTCGACCAGGAAGCAGCGGTCGGCGTCGCCGTCGAAGGCGAGCCCGATGTCGGCGCCGCTCTCGCGCACCTTCGCCTGCAGGTCGACCAGGTTCGCCGGGTCGATCGGGTTGGCCTCGTGGTTCGGGAAGGAGCCGTCGAGCTCGTAGTACATCGGCACCACGTCGAGGTCGAGGGCGCCCAGCACCGCCGGGGCGGTGTGCCCGGCCATCCCGTTGCCGGCGTCGACCACGACCTTCAGCCGGCGGCCCCGCACCGGCACGAGCGAGTGCAGGTGCGCGGCGTACGCCGCCAGCACGTCGGTCTGCCCGATCGAGCCGGCCCGGTCGGCGACGACCTGCCCCCCGCTCCCCACGAGGTCGCGGATCTCGAGCAGGCCGGTCTCGGTCCCGAGCGGCACCGCGCCGGCGCGACACATCTTGATGCCGTTGTACTGGGCCGGGTTGTGGCTCGCGGTGAACATCGCACCGGGCAGACCGAGGTGGCCGGAGGCGAAGTAGAGCTGGTCGGTGGAGGCCAGCCCGATGAGCGTCACGTCGGCACCCGCCGCTGCCGCGCCCTCGGCGAACGCGCGGGCCATTCCGGGCGAGGAGGGCCGCATGTCGTGGCCCACCACCACCCCGGAGCCGGCCGCCCCGGTGACGGTGACGAAGGCGTTGCCGACCGCCCGGGCGAGCGCCTCGTCCACCTGCTCGGGGACCAGGCCCCGGACGTCGTAGGCCTTGAAGACCGCGTGCAGGTTGTCGAGGGAGGTGGTCGGGGAGGCCGGTGCGGACATGGACCGCACCCTATCGACGGGCCTCAGTCCTCGAGCGTGGGGACCGAGCGCAGGTGGTTGGGCCGTCCGGACCGGCCGGCCGGGCTCGGCGGCCCGGGCCGCGGGGGCTCGGGGGCACCGGGCTGCGTCGACTGGAGGAGCTGGCCGGCCCGGGACGCGACCGGGGCCGGGCGAGCGGCCTCCCGCACCGCGTCGGCGAGCGCGAGCAGGTCGTCGGTGGAGGGCCCGAGCACGTCGGGGTCCGGCGCCAGCCGGAGCACCTCCCAGCCGCGGGGTGCGCTGAGCCGGTCGCTGTGGGCCTCGCAGAGGTCGTAGGCGTGCGGCTCGGCGTAGGTGGCCAGCGGGCCGAGGACGGCGGTCTGGTCGGAGTAGACGTAGGTCAGCGTGGCCACCGCTGCCCGCCCGCAGGCGGTCTTCGAGCAACGGCGGGCTGGACTCACGTCGCAGACGGTACCCGGTCGGTCCCCCCGCGACGACTAGGCTCGCGGTATGACCTCGACAGGGACGCCGGTGGGCCGGCGCGGCGGGTCGCGCCGCGACCGGCGGGGCCGCGGCTCGCGGGGGCCGGCGGTGCTCCCCGGTCCGCTCTCCCCCGGCGGCGTGCCGGCCACCCGGTCCCGGCGGGCGACCTTCGACGACCTGGTGCTGGCGGTCGTGGAGGACCTGGAGGAGCGCTGGCACGACGAGCTGGGGCTCGTCGAGTTCGCCGTCGAGGAGGCCCCGCTCGTGCCCGACGACTGGGACGCCGACACCGTCCCGCTCGCCACCCTCGTGCCCGCCTCCGGCGGCACCCCGGCCCGGCTGGTGCTGTTCCGTCGGCCGATCGAGCTGCGGGCCGAGACCCGTGCGGACCTGTCCGCGCTGGTCCTCACGGTGCTGGTCGAGCAGGTCTCCGAGCTCCTGGGCCGGCCGCCCGAGGAGATCGACTCGCGCTACGACTCCCTGGAGTGAGCGCTCAGCGGGGACCCGGCCGCACCGACGGTGTGCGCACCCGCATCGGCAGCTCGGCCAGCGGTGTCTGCGCGAGGATCCCCCGACCGGCGTACGTCGCGGCGCCGTAGACGCTGCCCTCGAGCGGCGTGACCACGACGTAGGCGCTGCCGGTCGGCGGCTCCCAGGCAGCGGTCGCGCCGGGACCGATCGCGACCTCGTCGCTGCCGGTCTCCTTGCCGTCCGCGGCGTAGCCGGTGAGCGTGGCCCGGGCCGGTTGCGACCCGGCGCTGAGCTGCACGGTCGTCGTCGCCCGCGCCGGCACTGGTACGGCGGCCGGGTCGAGCAGCGGCAGCACCGGTCCGGCGTAGGAGTTGTCCGCGCCGGGACCGGTGCCGACGGTGCGGACGGCCGCGACCAGCGGCACCCGGGAGCGCACCCGCAGCGCGAGCGGCTCCCCCGCCGGCAGCACGTCGTCGAGCGGCACCGACTCCACGGCTCCGGGCGCGACACTGACCTGGTCCAGCCCCGTCGGAGCGAAGGAGCCGTTCGCGCCGACCACCTCGACCTCGACGAGCGCCTCCAGCTCCGAGGGGTTGGTCACCAGCAGCGTCCGGGACGCCCCGGCCGACGGGATGCCGGCGAGCCGGAGGTTGCGGCTCGGCCGCTGGGTCGCGGGCAGCCACTCCAGCCCGGCGGCCGCGCCCGGACGGGCGGCGTACCGGTCCAGGACCGCGGCGGAGACCCGGCCGCGGGCGGCCGCGACCTCGACGGTGAGCTCCTCGGTCTGCGGGGCGAGGTCGGCCAGGGAGAGCGTCACCGTCTCACCGGCGCCGATCGGGATGTCGCGGGTGCCGACCGTGTCGATCGTGCCCTCGGGTCCGTGCAGGCGGACGTCGACGACGGCCTGGCCGGGGTCGAGGTTGGTCATCACCAGGTCCGAGGCGTGGTCGAGGGAGGCGCCCGCGCCGGTGAACCACCAGCTGCCGCGAGGCGCCCGGCAGGCGGCCACGGCGCCGGCGGTGTCAGAGCTGTCGGTGCGGTCGCCGAACAGGCCGGCCGCCAGGTCACCCGAGGCGTCGAGGACCGGGGCCGGGCCGGTCGGGTCGGACGGCAGCTCCTCCAGCGCGCCGCGGGCCAGATCCAGCGGCTCCCCCGCTCGGCCGGGCTCCCCGACCAGCAGCTCGCCGCTGTCGCCGAGTGGCTCCCCGGCCGGCCGCACGTCGGCGAGACCGGCGACCACCCGGGTCGTGACCCGCCCGAGGCGGACGTCCTGCGTCGACGGGCAGGCCAGCAGGGCGCTGTCCACCAGGGTGCGGGCGCCCGCCGTCTGCCGCGGCGCCGGCTCGGCGGTGCCGGTCAGCAGCACGGCCGCCGCGGCCAGCGCCAGCAGCAGCACGCCGAGGACGGCGCCACCGCCTGGCACGGGACGCCGGGGACCGGTGGCCCGCCGGCTGCCCGGGACCCGTTGCGCGCTGCTCATCGAGTCACCCTCCTCGTCGGTGCGGCGAGCACCGCCACCGCGACCAGTGCGAGCCCCTGCACCAGCAGCAGCCACGGCCGCGCCGCCGACTGCTCGAAGGTCACCGGCGCGGCGTTCGCGGCCGGCTCCGCCAGCTGCCAGGCCCGCGAGCCGGGCGCGATCGCGCTGGCCCGGGTCAGCCCGCTGACGCTGTCGAGGTTGCCGGCGAGCTCCGGGTCGGCCGGCGCCGGGGCGTAGACGAACCCGACGCCGTACCCCTGGAGCTCGGTGACGTCCTCCGGCTCGGGAGCCGTCGCCAGCCTGCCGAGGACCTCGGTGAGGGGTTGCTGCTCGTCGACGGGCGGCAGCACGCTCTCGTCCCCGAGGCGCAGGCCGGCGTCGCGCAGGAGCAGGTAGGTGTAGCCGCCGGTATCGCTGCCGCGGACCACGAGCACCCCTCGGGAGGGGTCCTGGGCAGCGGCGTCGATCATGTAGGGAGGAGCCGGCTGCAGCGGGCGCCGGTCCAGCGGTCCCTCGGTCCCGGAGACCGTCCACCAGAGCACGCCCGCCAACGGCGAGAGCAGCGCCAGCACCACGACGGCGGCGCCGAGCGGCTGCCGCCAGCCGAAGCTGGCCCCGGACAGCCGGACCGCGATCCCGCTGCCGGCCACCGCGGCGGCGGTGACGGCGGCGGCCTGGGCCACCAGCAGCGGCAGCCCGAGCCAGAGCGGGTGCGCGACCGGCTCGCTCGCGAGCGCGACCTCGACCCGGGAGAGCGCCGCGGTCGTCACCAGCGCCACGACCAGGACCAGCCAGGCCGCCAGCACTGGGCGGCGCCGGTCGGTGCGCACGAGCGCCGCGACCGCTGCCAGGACCACGCCGATGCCCAGCCACCACGGCGCCGAGCCACCCGGCCGGGCGAAGACGATGTCGGTCCAGCCCAGCGCGTCCACCAGCGACGGCGCCGAGAGCCCGGCCTCGGTGAGCAGCGACGCGAAGCCCTGGTGCGACCAGGTGGCCACCGTCCAGGGCAGCAGCAGCACCGGACTGACCAGGACCGGCACGGCCACCGGCAGCCAGGTCGCCGGGCGGCGCCACGCGGCGGCCGGGCCGATCGCGCCGGCCATCCCGAGCACCAGCACCAGCACGGTCACCACGGCGGCCATCAGCCAGGCGAGCGGGGCGAAGGCGGACACCAGCGCCAGCCACAGCGTCGTCCGCCAGGCGGCCCGCCGACGACGGTCCACGGTCTCGTCCGGGCCGAGGAACAGCGCGGAGTGCGCCAGCCACGGCAGCAGCAGGGCCGCGGCGACGGTGCCGACGCGCCCCTGGCCGACCGCCCCGGTCAGCACCGGGAGCAGCCCGTAGGCCATCGCTCCCCACAGCGCCGCCGCGCGGGAGCCGGTCAGCCGGAGCAGGAAGCGGTAGCCACCGGCGGCGGCCAGCGGGACGGCGAGCAGCAGCAGCACGTCGAGCACCAGCCAGGCCTTCGCCAGCAGCACGGTCCCGAGCGCGGCCAGCGGCAGCAGGTACGGCGCGGCCGGCGCGGTGCTCCCGGTGCCGAGGTCGTGGCCGGCGGAGAGGTAGGTGGCCCACCAGTCGAAGGCGCTGTCGGGGGCCGGCAGCAGGGCGCCGCCGGAGAGCAGCCCCCCGCCCAGACGGCCGCGGGCACTCCACAGGGCCAGCACCAGCAGGCCGGCGAGCGCCAGCGCCACGGGGTTGGTGACCCAGCGGGCGACCAGGCCGGTGTCGGCAGGCAGGTTCTGCGCCTCCGCCGGGACCGGGCCGGTCTCGGCGGCCTCCAGCGCCGTGCCGTCCTCCCGCAAGCGCGCCCGCCGGGCGGTGGCCGCGTCGCCGGCCTGGCGGGCCAGCGCGGTGCCGGCCTCGGTGAGGACGTCGAGCCCGTGCCGGTACGGCAGCCACGGAGGGGCCAGCAGCGGCCGCACGTCGCGGGCGGAGACGACCGCGGCACGGGCCCGGCTGCGCCGCCCCTTCCAGATCCGCAACGGCCGGGCGTACGTCGCCGCCACCGCCGCCAGCTCGTCGAACGCCTCGCGGGGGGCGCGCAGCAGCAGCAGCCCGAGCGCCCGCAGCACGCTGCCGAGCAGCAGCCGCAGCACCAGGAAGGGGAGCGCCGCGGCGGAGCAGTTGGTCAGCATGGTGTGCAGCGCGGCGCGGCGCTCGGTGCGGCGTACGCGCCTGCCGGTCAGCGGTGTGACGCGCCGGCCGCGCGCGGCGGCCTCGACGTGGAAGACGATGGCCTCGGGGACGGTCAGGGTGCGGTGGCCGGCCCGGGCGGCGCGCCAGCCGAAGTCCAGGTCGGCCCCGAGCACGGGCAGGTGCGGGTCGAAGCCGAGCTGCTCGAGGACCGAGCGGCGCACCAGCATGCCGGCGGTGTTGACCGCGAGGACCTGGCGGCGCTGGTCGTGCTGGCCCTGGTCGTACTCGCCGCGCTCGAGCCCGGTCTCCCGGCGGCCGGTGCCGCTCAGGGTGACGCCGACCTCGAGGAGGCGCCGCAGCGAGGGCCACTCGCGCAGCTTGGGGCCGAGCACGTCCACGCCGGGCTCGAGGGTGGCGGCCTCGAGGAGCCGCTCGAGGGCATCCGGCGCGGGGGCGCTGTCGTCGTGGAGGAGCCAGACCCACTCGGCCTCGTCGAGGGCGGCGGTCCGGTCGAGGGCCTGCGTCACCGCGGCACCGAAGCCGGTGTCGGCGGGCAGGTGGTGGACGGCGTCGGGGCCGAGCCGGTCGGCGAGCAGCTCCGGACCGGCATCGGTGCTGCCGGTGTCCACGGCGATCACCCGGTCCGGCGGGCTCGTCTGCGCCTGCAGGGCGTCCAGGACCGCGGGCAGCCAGGGCGCGCCGTCGTGGCTCACGAGGAGGGCGCTCACCTTGGGTCTCACGGCGCCCCACCCTAGCCACCGGTCGGCGACGCGGAAGAATCGGCGAGGCGTCACGTTGCCCACACCCGCGCCCGGGCGCTCACCCGCTCAGGAGTGCCGTCCGGGCGAGGGTCAGACCGCGCGCTTCTTCAACTTGCGTCGCTCCCGCTCGGAGAGACCACCCCAGATGCCGAACCGCTCGTCGTGGTCGAGTGCGTACTCCAAGCACTCACCACGCACGTCGCAGGTCAGGCACACTCGCTTGGCCTCCCTCGTCGAGCCACCTTTTTCGGGGAAGAACGCCTCGGGATCGGTCTGCGCGCACAGGGCACGCTCCTGCCATCCCAGTTGCTCGGCGTCCCCGTCGAGGAGATACAGCTCTCGCACGGCACTCGCCCTTTCGACCCGTGGACCCCGGAAAGGGTCCCGCTCCCACAGCCTGTCCTTTGACGTCGGACCGGTCGGTCGGTTCCTTCGACCGGTCTGTCAGCATCCGAGAAGCCTCAGAGGGTGCCCTGATGACCTCGCCGGTGACGTCTTGCCTCACGCTAGTGCGATGCGTGGCGGTATGTGACCGAAACGAACAACACTGTGGGAATTACATGCCTGTCGTGCGCGTAAAGTCAAGCGCGGTTCTGCTATAGGACCCGTCCGGAAGCAACGGATGGCCCGACCGGGCCCCCGGGGTTGACCAATGCCTGCAAAGCCGACTAAGGAGACCCCCATGGACCACCTGAACGAGCCTGCCCCGGCCCCCGTGGAGACGGCCGGCTCCCCCGTCCCCGCGCTGCCCCGCCGGGTGACGGTTCTCTCAGGCGGGGTCGGCGGCGCACGCTTCCTGCGCGGCCTGCTGCACCGGATCGCCGGCACCCCCGGAAGCCCGACCGAGGTGACGGTGGTGGCCAACACCGCCGACGACATCTGGGTGCACGGGCTCAAGGTGTGCCCCGACCTCGACACGGTGATGTACACCCTCGGCGGCGGGATCGACGCGGTGCGCGGCTGGGGCCGCACCGAGGAGACCTGGAACGCCAAGGAGGAGCTGGCGGCGTACGGCGTCGAGCCGACCTGGTTCGGTCTCGGCGACAAGGACCTCGCCACCCACCTGGTGCGCACCCAGATGCTGGAGGCCGGCTACCCGCTGTCCGCCGTCACCGAGGCGCTCTGCCGGCGCTGGCAGCCGGGCGTCCGGCTGCTGCCGATGACCGACGACCGGGTCGAGACCCACGTCCTCATCGACGACCCGGCCGAGCCCTCGGGCCGGCGGGCCGTCCACTTCCAGGAGTACTGGGTGCGGCTGCGCGCCGAGGTGCCCGCCCGCGCGGTCGTCCCGGTGGGCCTGGAGCAGTCCGCCCCGGGCCCGGGAGTCCTCGAGGCGATCACCGACACCGACCTGCTGGTGCTGCCGCCGTCGAACCCGGTCGTCTCGGTGGGCACCATCCTCGGCGTCCCCGGCATCCGCGAGGCCGTCTCCTCCACATCGGCGCCGGTGGTGGGGCTCTCCCCGATCGTGGCCGGCTCCCACGTGCACGGGATGGCGGCGCAGGTGCTCACCGCCATCGGCGTGGAGGTCAGCGCCGCGGCGGTGGCCGAGCACTACGGTGCCCGGTCCACCGGCGGGGTCCTCGACGCCTGGCTCGTCGACGAGTCCGACGGGGCGGCGGTCGAGCGGGTGCGCGCGGCCGGCATCGCCTGCGCGGCCGTGCCGCTGATGATGACCGACCTGGACGCGACCGCCTCGATGGTCGACGCGGCCCTGCGGCTGCTCAGCGAGGAACGGCGCTGACCTCCAGCACCACCGCGTCCTCGGGCGCGAGCACCGGCGGCACCAGGCCGACGGTGCCCAGCGCGGCACCGGACAGGAGCAGCGGTCCGGGCGTCCAGCCCTCGCTCAGCTGCAACCTCGGGGCCCGTTCGGCAGGCACCGGTCCGACCACCCGGACCTCGTAGTCGCGCCCGGGGTCGAGCCCGGGCAACCGGACCGGGGAGGGAACCGCGTCGGCGGAGGTCGCAGTGCGGACCACGGCGTAGAGGGCCCGCCCGCCGTCCTCGGCGACGACCCCGTGCACCCACAGCGACTCGTCAGGCGAGTCCGCGCGGTGCAGCCGACCGGTGTGCAGCAGCGAGCGGTGCTCCCGGTAGAGGCCGATCCAGCCGGCCAGCTCGGTGCTCTCGGCCTCGGACAGCCCGCGCAGGTCCCACTCGATGCCGAAGTGTCCGAAGAGCGCGGTGGCGGCGCGGAAGGCCAGCCGGTGACGCCGCCCGGTCGTGTGCGCCTCCGGTCCGCCGACGTGGGCGCCCATCAGCTCCAGCGGCACCAGCAACGACGTCCATCTCTGGATCGACTGGCGCTCCAGCGCGTCGATGCAGTCGCTCGCCCAGATCCGGTCGGTGCGCTCGAGGACGGCCAGGTCCACCCGGGCGCCGCCGGAGCTGCAGCTCTCGATCTCCACCTCCGGGTGCGCCGACTTGAGCTCGTCGAGCAGCCGGTAGACCGCCTGCGTCTGCGCGTGCACCCCCGGACCGGTGTCCACGAGGTCGCGGTTCATGTCCCACTTCAAGAAGCTGATCGCATGCCCGTCGAGCAGCCCCAGCAGGGCGTCGCGCAGGTGGGCGTAGGCCTCGGGAACCCGCAGGTCGAGGACCTGCTGGTGGCGCCACGGCGGCGGGTCGGTCTCCCGGCCGCGCAGCATCCACTCGGGGTGCTCGCGGAACAGGTCGGAGTCCTGGTTGACCATCTCCGGCTCGACCCAGAGCCCGAACTCCATCCCGCGGCCGACCACGTGCTCGACCAGCGGCGTGAGCCCGGCGGGCCAGACGTCCGGGTCGACGGTCCAGTCCCCCAGCCCGCGCTGGTCGTCGCGGCGGCCCAGGAACCAGCCGTCGTCGAGCACGAACCGCTCGACCCCGATCGCGGCGGCGGCGTCGGCCAGCGCCGTCAGCCCGTCGAGGTCCTGGTCGAAGTAGACCGCCTCCCAGGTGTTGAGCACCACCGGCCGGGGCCGCTCGACGTGCTGGGGCCGGGCCCGCAGGTGCCGGTGGAACCGGTCGGTCAGCCCGTCGAGGCCACGGTCGCTCCAGCCGGCGTACACCCAGGGTGTGGTGTAACCCTCTCCTGCCTCGAGCCGGACCTCACCGGGACCGAGGAGCTCCCCGCCGCCGATGACCGCTTCGCCGGTGGGAAGCCGCTCCACCCAGGTGGTGTGGTCGCCGCTCCAGGCGGTGTGCACGCCCCACACCTCGCCGCGCCCGAAGCCGAAGCCGGGGGTGCCGGCGACCATGAGCAGGGTGGCGTCGTGGCCGGTGCGGCCGTGCCAGGAGTCGCGCACCCAGGCGCCCTGGTGGATCGGCTGTCGCTGGGGGGCGCGCTCGCGGCACCAGCGCCCGGTGAGGTCGAGCAGCTCGGTGGCCGGCGCCGGCAGCGGCAGGCAGGAGAGCAGGTGGGCGACCTCGAACCCCGCGGCGGCTCCGGCGCCGGTGCCGGCCCGGAGCGTGTGCCGCACCCGCAGCAGCCCCTCGGGGGTCAGCTCCAGCTCGGTGCGGACCTCGAGGCCGAGCTCGGCGTCGGCCGAGCGGAAGGTGACCCGGGCGGCGGTCGTCTCGTCGCCGTCCTCCACCTCGGCCGGCCCGGCGCCCGCGAGCAGGGGTACGGCGGGCAGGCCGGCCCCGCCGAGGACGCGGCCCTCCAGCACCCGCCGGCCGGTCCAGCCGCGGGCCGGCTGCGGCAGCAGGGGCAGTCGGAACGCCCGGTCCAGCGCGCTGTGCGGGACCACGGGCCGGGTGGCCCGCTCGACCGCCGCGGCGGCCTCGTTCGTCAGATCGCCGAGATCGGCGCCCCAGTGCACGACCGCCGGCAGCGACCCGTCCGGTGCGCCCGTGGCGTCCGGGTGCGCCGGCAGCGCCAGCAGCACCGACGTACCGGCTCGCCGAAGGTGCACGGTCCCGGCATCGCTGTGCACCGGCTCCGAGGCTCCCGTCATCCCTTGTTCGCTCCGAGGGTCAGGCCGCCCACGAAGTGCTTCTGCAGCACGATGAAGACGACGATCGTCGGGACCGCCGTGATCAGCGACCCGGCGGCCACCAGGTTGTCGTCGGTGAAGAAGGTGCCGTTGAGACTGGCCAGCGCGGTGGTGATGGGCTGGTCCTCGCCGCGGCCGATCATCAGCACCAGCGCCCAGAAGAAGTCGTTGTAGATCCAGGTGAACTCCAGGGTGGCCAGTGCCGCCAGCGGAGCCCGGCACAGCGGCAGGATGACCTGCCAGAACTGCCGCCACACGCTGGCGCCGTCGACCAGGGCCGCCTCGGTCAGCTCCACCGGCAACGTCTTCATGTAGCTGCTCATCACGAACGTGCAGAAGCCCATCTGGAAGGCGATGTGGATCATCACCACTCCGAACTGGCTGTTGGCCCACACCCCCGAGTCCGTCCAGGGCGCCGGCAGGTGCAGGTAGAGCCGGTAGAGCGGCGTGATCACGACCTGCTGCGGCAGCAGGTTGCCGGCCGTGAAGAGCATGAGCAGGGCCAGGTTGAACCGGAAGCTGAACCGGGCCAGGCCGTAGGCCACGAAGGTGGAGAGCAGCAGCACCACGATGATCGCGGGGATCACGATGGTCAGCGTGTTGAGGAAGTACGACCCCAGGTCGGCGCGCTGCCAGGCCTGGACGTAGTTGTCGAAGGTGAGCGTGTCCGGCCAAGACAGGTTGCCCTTGCGGATCGTCTCCGAGACCGGCCGCAGCGACATGTAGAACGCCCACAGGATCGGGGTGATCATCCCGATGCTGAAGGTGATCAGGAACGCGTACGCCAGCACCCGGGGGGCGCGGATCCGGGGCTCGGGTGCGGGCGGCCGGCTGGTCCGGACCTCGGACGTCACCGGGACGGGGGTGGCCGTGGTCATTGCGTCAGGTCCTTCCGGAACACCTTGTACAGGTAGGGCAGGATCACGACCATCGAGATGGCCAGCAGGATCACCGCGAGCGCCGAGCCGTAGCCCGGCCGGCTCGCCTCGCCGATCACGTTCTGCGTGACCAGCACCGACAGCAGCTCCAGGCCGTTGCGGCCGCCGTTGAGCACGTAGACGATGTCGAAGGCCCGCAGCGACTCGACGATGGTCACGACCAACACCACCACGTTGACCGGCGCGAGCGCCGGGAACACCACGTGCCGGAACGTCTGCCACTCGCTCGCCCCGTCCAGCGAGGCCGCCTCGCGCAGCGCGGGGTCGACGCTCTTCAGACCGGCGAGGAACAGGATCATCACGTAGCCGACGTGCCGCCAGCTCGCGGCGATCAGCACCAGGTACAGGTTGCCGTCGGAGGACAGCCAGGCCCGGTCCGTGCCGAGCACGGCGTTGAGCAGACCGTCCTGGTTGTAGATCAGCTCCCAGATGAAGCCGACCAGGGCCAGCGACAGCACGACCGGGACGAAGATCAGGCTCTGGTAGATCCGCGTGCCCTTCAGCTCCTTGTCCAGGACGTAGGCCAGCAGCAGCCCCAGGGTGGTCGGCACCAGCAGGAAGAACACCAGCCAGATGACGTTGTGCTCGACCGCCGGCCAGAACAGCGGGTAGATCGTGAAGATCTGCTCGTAGTTCTGCAGACCGACCCACTTCATGTCCGTGATGTTGTCCAGCGGGCCGAGCGTGCCGAACGACAGGATCACCGAGCCGATGGTCGGGACCCAGATCAGCGCGATGTGCAGCAGGGTGGGGATCCCGATGAGCACCCCGAGCACCAGCTTGTCGCGTGAGGTCAGGCGGGTCAGCCGCTTCCGCCGCCGCGCCCGGGCCGCCGGGCGCGGCGGCGCTGCTGTGTCAGTCATGGCGCTCCCTCTCAGCCGAAGATCGACTTCTTCTGCTCCTCGATGGAGCTGCAGAGCCCGTCGATGTCCTCGGGGCTGCCGATGAACTTCTGCAGCGACGGGATCATGACGGTGGAGGCGAAGTCGGGCCGGGTGTCGCGGTCGAGGAACTGGGTGATGTTCGCGGAGGCACCGACCAGCTCGGCGGCCTTCTTCTGCAGCGCGTTGTAGCCCGACGTGTCCGCGTCGCTGCTGGCCGCCACGTTGTTGGGGTCGCTCTTGAGGTAGGCGTCCTGGCCCTCGCCGCTGCCGAACCAGGCGAGCAGCTGCTTGGCCGCCTTCTCGTCCTCCGGCTTCGGCGACATCATCCAGCCGTCGATCGGCGCCTCGATGGTGTCGGTGCCGTGCTCCTCGTTGAGGGCGGGGAAGACGAAGAAGTCCAGGTCGTCGCGGTCCTCGGGCTTGGTGAACGCCTGGCCGACGAACATGCCGAGGTAGTACATGCCGACCTTCTTGTTCAGCAGGCCGGCCGCGCTGTCCAGCCAGTCACGCGCCAGCGCGTCCTTCTGGTGGTAGGGCATCAGCGAGCGCCACGTCTCGAAGACCGACTTGACCTCGTCGCTCTCCCACGACTCCTCCCCGGCCATCAGGCTGACGTGGAAGTCGTAGCCGTTCTGCCGGAAGTTGAGGACGTCGAAGGTGCCCATGGCGGGCCAGCCCTCCTTGTCGGCGAACCCGATCGGCTCGAGGCCGTCCTTCTGCATCTCCTGGCAGAGCGCGGTCAGGTCGTCCATGGTCTCCGGGATCGTGTAGCCCTTCTCCTCGAAGAGGCTCTTCCGGTAGAAGACCGCCCACGGGTAGTAGTAGAAGGGCACGAAGTACTGCTTGCCGTCGTTGCCGGTCGAGGCCTGCTTGAAGGCGTCGGTGAAGCCGTCGCCCATGTCGCCGGCCCAGAGGTCGGAGACGTCACCCGCGAAGCCCTGGTCGGCGAAGAACTTCATCCGGTAGCCGGCGAACCAGGCGTAGACGTCCTGGGGTCCACCCTGCAGGTAGCTGGTGATGTTCTCCTGGAACTGCTCGTGGTCGACGGTGTTCACGTCGACCTTGATCCCCGACTTCTTGATGAAGGCGTCGATCGAGTCCTTCAGCGCCTGCTGGGGGACCTCGTCGGAGAAGTTGGAGCCCAGCGAGGTGGCCGTGCCGCCTCCTGTTGCACCGCTCGAGTCGTCGCCGCCGCAGCCGGCGAGCCCGGGGATCGCTGCGAGCGCACCGCCGGCCATCATCCCGCGGAGCAGGCTCCGGCGGGTGAACGGGGACGAGACCGCCGGCGCGAGCGAGCGGGAGGGGGTCCACAGGGGGGACGAGGGACGCGTCATGGGGGCTCCTCAGGAGGGCGGCCCGCGGGCTGCGGGACCTGGTGGGTCGACGACAACGAACAGACGAGTTGAACATGTACGCACATGACCCAACATCGGATGATCGACCATCGTGGTGCTCGTCACACCCCCTGTCAACCCTCCACGCGGACCGTTACCAATGCGCTACAACTGGCCTAGACCCGTCGACACGCCCTCCGCCGGGGGCTGCCGCGGGAGCGGGGCCAGGCGCCGGCGGCCTCGCGAAGCGAACATCGTCCTGCGGGATCGATGTTCGTTTCTGTTGACTTTTGCCGCTCTCCGGACCAGGCTGCCCCCATGCCTTCGCCGTACTCCGGCCCCTCGACGCCGACGCGCACCCTGGCCGGTGGCGCCCTGTCGTTCGGCGGCGACTACAACCCCGAGCAGTGGCCCGAGGACGTGTGGCCCGAGGACATCGCGCTGATGCGCGAGGCCGGGGTCAACCTGGTCACCGTCGGGGTCTTCTCCTGGGCGCACCTCGAGCCCGAGCCGGGGGTGCACACGCACGACTGGCTGCACCGGATCCTGGATCTCCTGCACGCCGGCGGCATCTCGGTCGACCTCGCCACCGCGACCGCCTCGCCCCCGCCGTGGCTCTCCCACCGGCACCCCGAGGTGCTCCCCCAGCGTGCGGACGGTACCCGGCTCTCCTTCGGCAGCCGGCAGGCCTACTGCCCGAGCTCGCCGGTCTACCGCGAGCACGCCCGCGCCCTCGTCGAGCGGATCGCGCAGCGCCACGGCGACCACCCGGCACTGCGGCTGTGGCACGTCGGCAACGAGTTCGCCGACCACGTCCCGACCTGCTTCTGCGAGATCAGCGCCACCGCCTTCCGTGACTGGCTGCGGGAGCGCTACGGCGAGATCGACTCCCTGAACGCGGCCTGGGGCACGAGCTTCTGGTCGCAGCGCTACTCCTGCTTCGAGGAGGTGCAGCCGCCCCGGGCCACACCAGCCTTCGGCAACCCGACGCAGGCCCTGGACTTCCGGCGGTTCTCCTCCGACGAGCACCTCGCCAACCACGTCGCCGAGCGGGAGATCCTGCGCGACCACACCCCTGGAGTGCCGGTGACCACGAACTTCATGGCCGGCCGGGAGGTCGTGGACTACTGGCGCTGGGCCGAGGAGGTCGACCTGGTCAGCACCGACCACTACCTGGTCGCCGCCGACCCCCGGGCGCACCGGGAGCTCTCCTTCTGCGCCGACCTCACCCGAGGCCTGGCCGACGGCCGGCCGTGGCTGCTGATGGAGCACTCCACCAGTGCGGTGAACTGGCAGCCGCGCAACGTGGCCAAGCGGCCCGGGCAGACGATCCGCAACAGCCTCCAGCACGTGGCCCGGGGCTCCGACGGGGCCCTGTTCTTCCAGTGGCGCGCCTCGCGGGCCGGGGCCGAGAAGTTCCACTCCGCGCTGGTCCCGCACGCCGGCACGGACAGCCGGCTCTGGCGCGAGGTCGTCGAGCTGGGCGCCCTGCTGGGCAGGCTGGCCCCCGTGTGCGGCTCGAGGGTGGTGTCCCAGGTCGCGCTGGTGGTGGACTACCAGGCATGGTGGGCGTGCGAGGGCACCGCGCACCCGTCGGTCGACGTGCGCTACCGCGACCGTGCGGAGGCGCTGCACGGAGCGCTGATGGACGCCGGCCTCACCGTCGACGTGGTCCGCCCGGGAGCCGACCTGAGCGGCTACCCGCTGGCGCTCGTACCGACTCTGCACCTGGTCAGCGACGAGGACGCCGCCCGGCTCACCGACTACGTCCGCGGCGGCGGCCACCTGCTGGTCACCTACTTCAGCGGCATCGTCGACGAGCACGACCACGTCCGGCTCGGCGGCTATCCCGGTGCGTTCCGCGAGGTGCTCGGGGTGCGGTCGGAGGAGTTCTGCCCGCTGCGGGCCGGGGAGAGCGTGCGGCTCGTCGACCCGGACGGCGCGACCGCCGGCACGGCCGACGTGTGGACCGAGGACGTCCACCTCGAGGGGGCCCGGACCGTGCTCGCCTGTGCGGACGGCCCGGTTCCCGGGGCTCCCGCCGTGACCCGCAACGCGTACGGCGACGGCGTCGCCTGGTACGCCGCCGTCCGGACCGACCCGCAGACCACCGCCGACCTCCTCAGGCGCGTCTGCGCCGAGGCCGGTGTCGCCGCTGCGCTGCCGGTCCCGCCGGGAGTGGAGGCCGTCGTACGCCAGGACGAGCAGCACCGCTTCCTGTTCCTGCTCAACCACACCGACGGGGAGGTCTCGGTCCCCCTCCCCGAGCCGGGTGAGGACCTGGTGTCCGGCACCGCCGTCACCGGCGCCGTCGCCCTGGTCGCCGGGGGCGTCGCGGTCGTCCGCACCGAGGCCCGGGCCGGCTGACGTGCTCGCCCAGCAGCGGCAGGCGCTGATCCTGGAGACGGTGCGTGAGAGCGGGGCCGCCCGGGTCGCCGACCTCGTGCTCCGCTTCGGCGTCTCCGACATGACCATCCGCCGGGACCTCGATGCGCTGGCCCGCCGCGGGTTGCTGGACAAGGTCCACGGCGGGGCGACGGTGCCGCAGGCCGGCAGCACCGACGAGCCCGGCTTCGCCGAGAAGTCCCGGCGGGAGCCGGTGGAGAAGCGGGGCATCGCCCGCGCGGCCGCCCAGCTGGTCCGGCCGGGCCAGGCGATCGGGCTCTCCGCCGGCACCACCACCTGGACGCTGGCCCACGAGCTCCTCGACGTCCCCGGCCTGACGGTCGTGACCAACTCCCCGCCGGTCGCCGAGGTGCTCCACGAGCAGGGCCGCGCCGACCAGACGGTCGTGCTCACCGGAGGAGTGCGCACCCCCTCCGACGCGCTCGTCGGGCCGGTCGCCGTCGGCTCCCTGGCCTCGATCAACCTCGACACGGTGTTCCTCGGCACCCACGGGATGGACGTGCGGGCCGGCTTCAGCACGCCGAACTTCCTCGAGGCCGAGACCAACCGGGCGCTGATCCGGGCGGCCCGCCGCCTGGTGGTGGTGGCGGACCACACGAAGTGGGGGGTGGTCGGCATCGCTACGATCGCCCCCCTGGACCAGGCCGACGTGCTGGTCTCGGACCCCGGACTCAGCCGGGACGCGCGTCAGCACCTCTCGGAGCACGTCGACGAGCTGGTGGTGGCTGCGCCGGACGGAACGGAGACTCGATGACCGCGGCGCAGCAGCGGCCGGACTGGGGCTGGGCCGCCCCCGGCCGGGTCAACCTCATGGGCGAGCACACCGACTACAACGACGGCTGGGTGCTGCCGTTCGCGATCGGGCAGCGCACCCGCTGCGCGCTGCGCCTGCGCGACGACGGCAGGCTCCGGCTCTGGTCGGCGCAGTCGGACTCCCCCGGGCTCGCCGTCGAGACCACCACGGCCACCACGCCGGGCGACGTGTCCGGCTGGGCCTCCTACGTCGCCGGTGTGGTCTGGGCGATGGCCGAGGACGGCATCGACGTGCCCGGCGCCGACATCTGGGTCGACGGCGACGTCCCGCTCGGAGCCGGCCTCTCCTCGTCCGCCGCGCTGGAGATCGCGGTCGCCGTGGCCCTCGACGACACGCTCGGGCTCGACCTGGGCCGCACCCGGCTCGCCGCCCTCGCCCGCAAGGCCGAGAACGACTACGCCGGTGCCCCGACGGGCGTGATGGACCAGGTCGCCTCCCTGCACGGCCGCGCCGGCCACGTGCTGCTGCTCGACACCAGGACCATGGAGATCGAGCAGGTCCCCGCCGACCTGGCCGGTGCCGGGCTCACCCTCCTGGTGATCGACACCCGGGCCTCGCACGCGCTCAGCGACGGCGGTGGCTACGCCTCCGTGCGCCGCGACTGCGAGCGGGCCGCCGCGACGCTCGGCGTGCGCGCCCTGCGCGACGCCACCCTGGCCGACGTGCAGACGCTCACCGAGGATTCGCTGCGCCACCGCGCCCGGCACATCGTCACCGAGAACGCCCGGGTGCACGAGGCCGTCGGGCAGCTCCGCGACGCCGACTGGACGGGGCTCGGCCGGACCTTCGACGCCTCCCACGCGTCGCTGCGCGACGACTTCCGGATCAGCTGCGAGGAGCTCGACGTCGCCGTCGAGGCCGCCACCGGCGCCGGCGCCCTCGGCGCCCGGATGACCGGCGGCGGCTTCGGCGGCAGCGCGGTCGCGCTGGTCCGCCGGGAGGACGCGGAGCCGGTGGGCGAGGCCTGCCGTCGGGCGTTCGCCGACCACGACTGGCCTGAACCGCACGTCTTCGCCGTCGAGCCGTCCCCCGGCGCGGGCCGACTCGAACGATGACCGATGCCGTCACTCCGCCCCACGTGACCGATGCCGTCACGGTGCCCCACGTGACCGATGCCGTCACGGTGCTCCCGGTCACCGGGGTCGGCGAGGTACGTCCCGGCGCCGACCTCGCCCAGCTGCTGCTCGACGCGCTGGGCTCCGACGGCCTCCGGGACGGCGACGTCCTGGTCGTCACCAGCAAGGTGGTCAGCAAGGCCGAGGGCCGGCTGGTCCACACCGACCGGACCGCCGCGCTCGACGCCGAGACCGCCCGGGTCGTCGCGCGCCGCGGCCCCACCACCATCGTGCGCACGCGGCACGGGCTGGTGATGGCCGGCGCCGGCATCGACGCCTCCAACACCGCACCCGGCACCGTGCTGCTGCTCCCCGAGGACCCCGACGCCTCCGCCCGGAGGCTGCGCGCCACGCTGCTGGAGCGGACCGGGTGCAACGTCGCGGTCGTCGTCACGGACACCGCCGGGCGCGCCTGGCGGCACGGGCAGACCGACCTCGCCATCGGGGCCGCCGGCCTGACGGTCCTCCACGACCACGCCGGCCTGCACGATCCGCACGGCAACCTGCTGGTGGTGACCGCGCCCGCCGTGGCCGACGAGATCGCCGCCGCGGCGGACCTGGTCAAGGGCAAGCTGGCCCGGCGGCCCGCCGCGGTGCTCCGGGGCCTCTCGGCCTGGGTGCTGCCCGCCGGCGCGCACGGCGCCGGCGCCCGCGTCCTGGTCCGCGAGGAGGACCAGGACATGTTCGGGCTGGGCGCCCGCGACGCCGTGCTGGCAGCCCTGGGCGCGGACCCCGCCGCCCGCGCCGGGTTCGGCCGGGCAGCCCCCGCCGCCGACCTGCTGGTCCACCTCGCGGCACTCGGCGCGCCGGGCGTCGCTGCCGGCACCGACGTCGACGTACCCCTGCCGGAACTGGCGCCGCGCGAGCTCGGCCGCTGGGAGGCCCGGGTGCACGCGGCGGTCTTCGCGCTCGGCTGGAGCGTCGTGCCGAGTCACGATCCGACCACGGTGCTCAGGTTGCGACCGCCGACTCCGTAGACTCGCCCCGGACCCACACCCACCCGTGACCTGAGCACCGGGCGCACCGAACGACCAGAAGCGAGCCGAGAGACTCCCATGGCCAAGCCGAGCAAGGACAAGGACCGCCGAGCGGTCGTCGAGCAAATGCGCCGCGAGCAGAAGCGTGCGGAGAAGAAGCGCAGCTACGCGATCATCGCGGTGTGCTCGGTGGTCGCACTGGTGATCATCGGGATGGGCGTCTACCCGCTCCTGCAGCAGAACAAGGTCGCGGCCGCCGACCTGGAGGCGATCGGCGCCTCCGCGGGCCAGGCGGGCTGCCAGGACGAGATCACCAAGTCCGCCGTGGGCAACAACGACCACCGCCAGGTCGGCAGCGACATCGTCTACCAGGACGCCCCGCCCGCGTTCGGGCCGCACTACCCCGAGACCGCCGGCTTCGACCGCAAGTTCTTCTCGGTCGGCGACCGGCCCGAGCTTCCCTACCTCGTGCACAACCTGGAGCACGGCTACAACCTGCTGTGGTACGACGAGACCATCGCCGACGACTCCGGTGCGCTCGCCGAGGTGAAGGCGATCGCGAAGAAGTTCGAGGGCGACAAGCTGACCGACAAGTTCATCGCCGTCCCCTGGACCAAGGAGGACGGCAAGGCCTTCCCCGGCGGCGCCCACATCGCGCTGACCCACTGGTCGGTCGGCGACCCGGCGAAGCAGGGCAAGGCGCAGGAGGGCATCTGGAAGTACTGCGACGCCCCGAGCGGCGAGGTCGTGTCCACGTTCGTCGAGGACCACCCCTACAGCGACTCGCCCGAGCCCAACGCGATGTGATGTCGCGCCCACCGGTGCGGCCGTCCGGCGTGAGCTCACCGTGACCCACGGAGGGACCCGCCGTGCGTGAGGCCATCGCGCTCTTCTTCGTCGCCATCGCCTCCGCGCTGGTGCCGCTGATCAACATCGAGGCCTACCTCGGCGTGCGCGCCAGCCTGTCCACGGTCCAGCACATGTGGTGGCTGGGCCTGGTGGCCGCCGCCGGCCAGATGGTGGGCAAGGTCGTCTGGTACTACCTCGGGGCCAGCTCGCTGCAGTGGGGCTGGATCCGCCGGCGGCTGGACAAGCCCAAGAACCTGGCCCGGCTCGAGCTGTGGCGGCACCGCACCGCGGAGCGCCCGCTGGTCGCCGGCGTGCTGCTGTTCACCTCCGCGCTGGTCGGGTTCCCGCCCTTCGCGATCGTCTCGGTGCTGGCCGGGCAGCTCCGGATGAACCTGGTGCTCTTCCTGACACTCGGCCTGCTCGGTCGCTGGCTGCGTTTCGTGGCCGTGCTCGGCGGCGCGGCGTGGCTCAGCACCGCCCTGGGCTGAACCGGCTCAGGCGCCGATCAGCGTCTCGAAGAGGTCGACGTACTGGATCAGGTGCCGGTCGCCGAGAAAGCGGTCCTGCACGCGCGAGTGGGCGGCGGTGCCCAGCCGGGCCGAGAGCTCCGCATCGTGGAGCACCTTGCTCACCTCCCGTCCGAAGCTGCCGTGGTCGTTCGGGTCCGGCAGCAGGAGGCCGCTGACGCCGTCCTCGATCTGGTCCTGGATGCCGCCGACCGCCGAGGCCACCACCGGCCGCCCCTTCCACATCGGCTCGGTGACCGTGAGGCCGAACCCCTCCACCAGGCTCTTCTGGACGACCACCGATGCGTGCCGCTGGAGGGCGTTGACGAGGTAGGCGTTCTCGTCGATGTCGTCCATCGGGAGGCAGGCGAGGTGGACCCGGGAGCGGGCGGGCGCCGGCAGGTCGCGCCAGGCGTGCAGGCACTCCGCGAGCACCGCGGCGCCCTCGGGGTCGTCGGTCACCCCGCTGACGTCGGGACCGGCCAGCAGCAGGTGGGCGGTCTCGGGCAGCTCGTCGAGGTGCTCGACGAAGCCGATCATCACCCCCTGCATGTCCTTGAGCCGGTCCCAGCGGCTGACCTGGAGCACGACCTGGCCCGTCCCTGGGATCGAACCGCCCTCGCGCAGCAGCCCGTAGTGCTCTCGCACGAAGCCGTCGCTGCCGTCCCGACGGGTGAAACGGAGGCTGCCGTCGACGGCTCCGGTGGCGACCAGCCCGGCGCGCTGCAAGGTCACCTGGGCGACGGCCGGCTCCATCCCCACGTTCTTGGCCGTGAACGGGTCGAGCGAGGGCGGGATCACCCACAGCCGGTCCCGCGAGACCCAGGCAGGTGGGTACTGCGCCCGGGAGAAGATCACCGCGTCGGCGGGCTCCACGTAGTCGCGCAGGAAGTCCCAGGCCCGGTCGGCCAGCGGGTGCGGGGTGTCACGGCCGATGTGGCAGCGCCACACCGCATACGCCCCCGACCGGCGGATCCCGTCCACCAGACCGGCGGTCTGCGGGTCGTGCAGGAGCACGATGTCGCCGGCCCGGACCCGGCTGCGCAGCGACTCGAGGTTCTCCGCGAGCACCTTCTCGTAGACCACGCGTTCGGCGTCCCCCAGGTCCCCGCCGTCCCCGGGGGCGCCGTGCAGCTGGTTGTGCAGCCGTTTCGTGATCGCGAAGAAGGCCGGGTCGGCGTTGAGGGTCAGCCAGCGGGTGTCGGTGTGGGCGCCTCGTGCATAGGCCAGCAACGCCTGCAGCATCTCCGCGACGCCGCCGCCCTGGGCCGTGGCGTTGACGTTCCACACCACGCGGCCGGCGAGCAGCTCACGGGCCCGGGCGGCGTACATCCGCAGCCGGTCGACCCGGTCGGGCGCCAGCAGCGTCTCCAGCCGGGCAAGCGGGATGGCATCGACCTCGACCTCTTGCATACCCTCCATGCTGCACCCGGAAGACAGGTCCCGGGGAGGAACGCGCAGGTCAGGGAGGCGGTGCGGCGCCGGCCTCCACGCGGCTCCCCGGCTCCACCGCGACGCTCACCACGGCGCCGTCGCCGACGGTGACCCCGGTCAGCTCGACCCCCGCGGTCACCACGGACCCGGGGCCGAGGACGCAGGCGGTCAGGTGCACGCCCTTCTCGACGACGCACCCGGGCATCAGCACGCTGCCGATCACCACCGCGTCCGCCGCCACCCGGACCCCGGCGCTCACGCAGGTGCCGCCGCTGACCGTGGCGGAGGGGTCGACGGAGGCGTCGTCGTCGACGTGCGCGCCGCCCGGCTCGGCCTCGTTGGCGGGGCTGACCACCCGGCCGAGCACCAGGTCGCGGGAGGCCGCGACCAAGGCTTCCGGAGTGCCGACGTCGCGCCAGTAGCAGTTCTCGACGTAGCCGACCACGAGCGCGCCCTGCTCGACGAGCTCCGGGAAGGTCTCTCGCTCCACCGACACCACCCGGCCGGCCGGGATCGCGTCGATCACCCGGCGCCGGAACACGTAGCAGCCCGCGTTGACCTGCCGGGTCACCGGGTGGTCGGACTTCTCCGTGAAGCCGGTGACCCGACCGGCGTCGTCGGTGGGCACGCAGCCGAAGGGCCGCGCGTCCTCGACCTCCACCAGGTGCAGCGAGACGTCGACGGGGTGCCCGTCGCGGGGGGTCTCGAAGTCCTCGAGCTGGGCGGCCAGGTCATGGCCGGAGAGGATGTCGCCGTTGAGGATCACCACCGGGCTCTCGGGGTCGGTCCCGAGCGCGCCGGCCACGTTGCGGATCGCCCCCGCGGTGCCCAGCGGCTCCTCCTCCTGCACGTAGCTGAGCCGGAGGTTCCACCGGCTGCCGTCGCCGAGGACCGGCTCGAACAGGTCGGCGCGGTAGGAGGTCGCCAGCACGACGTGCTCGACGCCGGCCTCGGCCAGCCGGCCGATCTGGTGCTCGAGGAACGGCACGCCGCCGACCTCCAGCAGGTGCTTGGGGCGCCGGGCGGTCAGCGGCAGCAGTCGGGTGCCGAAGCCACCGGCCACGATCACCGCCTCGACCGCATGGTGACGGGATGGATCCATGCGAGCGATCCTGCCACGTGCGTACAGTTGCTCGTCATGCCGACCTCGACCGCGACGTTCGCCTCCGTCCTCGCCGACCAGCTCCGCCGCGACGCGTCCCGGCCGCTGGTCACGTTCTACGACGACGCCACCGGAGAGCGCATCGAGCTCTCGGTGACGACGTACGCCAACTGGGTCGCCAAGACGGCCTCGCTGCTCCAGGACGAGCTCGATCTCGAGCGCGGCGCGCTGGCGCTCGTCGACCTGCCGGCGCACTGGCTCGGCGCGGTCTGGGTCGGCGCCGCCTGGACGCTCGGGCTACGGCTCACCGACGACACCGCCCGGGCCGGCGAGGCGGACCTCCTGGTCTGCGGCCCCGCCGGCGTGCAGACCTGCGCCCCGCACGCGACCCGGGTGCCGGTGGTCGCCCTCTCGCTGCGACCGCTCGGCGCCCGCTTCACCGATCCCCTGCCGACCGGCGTCGTCGACTACGGAGCCGTCGTGCTGGGCCAGCCGGACGCGTTCGCCGCGCTCGACGCCCCGGCCGGCGACGACCCGGCCTGGGAGGACGCGCACGGGACCCGGACGCAGGCCGAGCTGTTCACCGAGGCCGCCTCGGACGGGCTGGTGAGCGCCGGCGGCCGGCTGCTCACCGACGTGCCGCCCACCACCCGTCGCGGTCTGGCCACCCTGCTCGCGCCGCTCCTGCACGGCGGCGGGACGGTGTGGGTGGCCCACCCCGACGAGTCGGGGTGGGCCCACCGTGCCGAGACCGAGCGCGCCACCGCGGTGCTGCGGGAGCGCGAGGGCGGTCAGCCCGCGAGGTCGTAGCCCTTGAAGCCCCCGGCGATGTAGCGGCGGCGGTCCACCTTGCCGCCGCTGGCGCCGGGCAGCAGCCACAGGTCGCCGGTCGCCGCCTCCCGGCCGATCACGTCGGGGCGCCCGTCGCCGTCGACGTCTCCTGCGCCGACCATCCAGTCGTAGCGGTTGGACCCGCCGCCGACCTTCTGGCCGCCGGTCAGCCCGCCGGGGCCGTTGCCGGGATACATCCACAGGCTGCCGTCCGAGCGCCGCAGGATGCTGTCCGGCGAGCCGTCGCCGTCCCACAGGCCGGCACCGACCTGGCGGCTGGCACTGATGCCGGCGTACGCCGCGTAGCTTGGCCGGAAGCCGGAGGCTCCGTTGCCGGGGTAGATCCGCATCGAGCCTCCCGAGGGCTGGCCCATCAGGTCCGGGTAGCCGTCCCCGGTGATGTCGCCGACCGCGGTCAGCAGCTGCATCGAGCCCCAGCCGGTGCCGGCCACCACGGGCTCGGCGAAGTGGTTGGAGCCGTCACCGGCCCGGAACAGCATCGCGCCGTCCGAGGCACGCCGGGTCATCAGGTCGTTGCGGCCGTCACCGTTCCAGTCCCCCACGCTGAGCAGCAGGTTGGTGTCGGTCAGGGTCTGGCCCTTGCTGATCGTGCGGCGCACGTTGGTGGTGCCCCGGTTGGCGAAGACCACCAGTCGTCCGGCGCTGGTCCGGCCGACCAGGTCGTGGCGAGCGCTGCCCGTCACCTGTCCCGGTGAGGAGAGCGTGTCCACGCCGGCGAAGCCGGAGTAGGGACCCAGCCGGCCCGAGAGGGTGCCGGTGCCGGTGCCGGGGTAGATCCACAGCTGACCGTCCTTCTTGCGGGCGACCAGGTCGGCGCGTCCGTCGTTGGTCACGTCGCCCAGACCGGCGATCAGCGAGACGCTGGTCCAGGTGCCGGGGAGCGCCACCCGGGTCCCGAGGGCGCCCTTGCCGGTGCCGGGCACCAGCCAGAGCCGGCCGTCGGTGTCGCGGGCGAGCAGGTCGGCGGTTCCGTTGCGGTCCAGGTCTCCGGCGGCAGCGGTCAGGTCGTAGCCCGACCAGTCCTCGGCCAGCACCTGGGTCCGCATCCAGCGGCCGTCGCCCAGGCCGCGGAACAGCAGCAGCCGGTGGTCGACACCCTGCCGGCCGATCACGTCGTTCTTGCCGTCCTGATTCAGGTCGCCGACGGCGACCAGCTGGTCCAGCGCCGCGAACCGGTTCGTGGTGCGCACGGCCGCTCCGAAGCTGCCGGTCCCGGTGCCGGGCAGCAGCACGGCACTCTTCGTCGAGGCGTCGCGGGCCAGCACGTCGGCCCGGCCGTCACCGGTGAGGTCCTTGCTGGCTGTCACCAGGTCGGTCCCGGACAGCGTGGGACCGCTGGTCGGCGCCTCGAACCCGACCTGTCCCCCGGTCTGCACGATGGCCAGCTGCTGGGTCGTCGCGTTCCGGACGACCAGGTCGGGCCACCGGTTGCCGGAGACGTCGGCGTCGCGCTGACGCGGGGTGAACGGGTGCTGGTAGGCGTCGGCCTTGGCCCGGATCGTGGGGATCTTGGCGTAGAGGTACTTGCCGGGGCAGGCGGTCTGGCCGACGTCACGGTGACCGTTGATCGCCGGCAGGGTCCGGTCGCCGACCACCTGGCGGGTGGAGCCCGCGTCCACGCCGTGCAGGCTGAGCTTCCAGGCGAACAGCCGGCCGTAGGCGTCGAGCAGCGCCGCGCTCGGCTGGGCGGTCTCGAAGTTCCCGATCGAGGACATCGCGAACGCGTAGTCGTTGTAGTTCAGGGTGTGCGCGCCGACGACCGGCCGGTCCACACCGCCGTACCGGCCCTCCCAGATCCGGCCGAACCGGTCGACGAGGAAGTTGTAGCCGATGTCGCTCCAGCCCTTGGACTGCGTGTGGTAGGCGTAGATGCCGCGGATGATCGAGGGCACCTGGTCCTCGGTGTAGTTGTTGGCGTTCACCGTGTGGTGGACGAAACCGGCATGCACCTCGAAGTAGCGCAGCGAGCTCTTGTCCCGCAGCCGCTCGTCGGCCCCCCACTGGGCGCGGGAGAAGATCTGCGGTTTCGGGGTCACGTCGACCGGGGTGCCGGCCAGGTCCAGGTCGCCGGGCAGCGGGTCGGCGGGCTCGGCCGGCTGGGTCGGGTCGGTCACGTCTGCGGCGGCGCTCGTGGCGCTGGCTCCGGTGGGCGTGGTGGTGGCCGACATCGGCGCCAGGTCCCCCTCGGGCAGCTCGGCCGTGTCGATGGCGGGCTGCTCGCGGGTGAGCGCGGCCGGCTGCCCGGGGTCCACGATCGCGAGCTTCATGTCGGCGGGCAGCGAACCGTCCGGCGTCACCGCCTTGACCTGTACGTCGTCGACGTCACCGACCACGACGGCATCGGTGCCGAAGCGCTGGTGCGCGGCCTCCGGGCTGCCCGGGTCGGGCCCGTGCTCCGCGTCGTAGGCGATCTCCTGCCACGGCGACCAGACGCCGTCCGCCAGGCTGCGGACCGAGACCGTGATGTCGTCGTCGGCGTACTGCTGGCCGGTGGCCCAGGTGACGCCGACGGTGGCGTAGCCGTGCACCGTCTCGGGGACCGACAGCGCCGCCTGCCCGTCCTTCTGCGGCGCGGCCGCGCGCAGCGCGGTCGCGTTGCGGGTCAGCGTCTCGCGCCCCTGCTCGGCCGGCGCCGCGGCCGTCAGCGGGATCTCGGTCACCGAGGGCCGGACCGGGTCGGCGGCCACCAGCGACCCCGCGGCGCTGGCCCCCGCGGCCCCGGCGGCGGGCGCGGCCGAGGGGGCCCCGCCCTGGGGTGGCCCGACCAGCTCCAGGGAGCCCACACCCACTGCCGGAGCGGCCACGAGCACCACCACAGCACAGGCGAGGGCCTGCTGGCACAGCAGGACGAAACGGCTCTTCTTCTCGGGCATGCGCTGGCTCTCTCGCGGCGGGGCGATTCACAGGAGAACCAAATGTCACATCAGTAACAGACCCCCGCAAGGGGAACGCCTGAACTACACCTCTGTAATTCGCCGGGACCGCTCCGGCGTCAGACGTCCGCGCCGAGGTCCTCCTCCTCGCCCTCCAGGTGCTCCTCGGAGGTCACGTCCCCGTCGTCGTACTTGAGGTACTTGATGCCGTCCTCGGTCGGGCCGTCGAAGGCCAGCCGACCCTTCTCCAGGACGAGGACCCGGTCGCACATCTTGCGCACCGACCCCGGGGCGTGGCTGACGTAGAACATGGTGCGGCCGCTCTTGCGGATCTCGTCCATGCGGGCGAGGCACTTGCGCTTGAAGGGCCGGTCCCCGACCGCGAGCACCTCGTCCATCAGGAAGATGTCGGAGTCGGTGTGGATCGCCACCGCGAAGCCGAGCCGGGAGAACATGCCCGAGGAGTAGGTGCCGACCGGGGTCTCGAGGAACTTGCCGATGTCGGCGAACTCCACGATGTCGTCGAACTTGGCCCTGGTCTCCTTCTCGCTCATCCCGAGGATGGCCGCGTTGAGGAAGATGTTCTCGCGCCCGGTCAGCTGCGGGTGGAAGCCGGCGCCGGTGGCGATGAGGCCGGCGATCCGTCCCCTGGTCAGCACGGTGCCGCGGTCGGGCCGCATCACCCCGTTGATGAGCTTGAGGAGCGTGCTCTTGCCGGAGCCGTTGAGGCCCATCAGGCCGATCGACTCCCCCTGCTCCACCGAGAACGTGAGGTCGTCGAGAGCCCAGAACGTGTCGCTCAGCTCCTGGCCGCGCACCATGGCGATCGACATCTGCTTGAGGGTGCGGTGGTAGCGCAGCGTGAACTTCTTCGAGACGTGGTCGACGACGATGGACTCAGCCACTGAGACGCTCCGGAACCTTGTTCTCGATCCTGCTGAACACGATCTGGGAGAAGCCCAGGAACAGCAGGCAGATCGCCAGCATCACGAAGCCACGGGTGAACAGGTCCGGAGGCATGTCCGTCACTGCGCTCTCCGCCGGGTTCGACGTCGTGGTGGTCCAGAAGCACCGCTGGATCAGCAGCACCGACTCGGCCAGCGGGTTGGCGAGGTACAGGCTGACGTACTGCTCACCGAACCGCTGGGCGACCCCGAGAACGGGTAGATCATCGGCACGCTGAAGTGCACGAACGTGGTGAGCGTCTGGACGACGTTGGAGAAGTCGCGGAAGAAGACGTTCGCGGCGCTGAACAGCAGGGCGCACGAGGTGCCCAGGATGGTGATGATCGCCAGACCGAGCAGGCCGGCCCCGAAGCCGGCGAGGTCAGGGGACCAGCCCGTGACGACGCAGGCCACGATCAGGATGGCCAGCTGCGGCACCGTGTGGTACGCCGAGACCAGCATCGAGGCGACCGGGAACATCTCCCGGGGCATCGCCATCTTCTGGACGATCGCCTTGTTGCGCACGATCGACCGGGTGCCGGCGCTGAAGGTCTCGGTGAAGTAGTGCACCACCACCAGGCCGGAGAACACGTGGATGGCGAAGTTCTGCACGTTGTCGTGCAGCCCCAGGGCGCCGCCGACCACGAAGTAGTACATGCAGAAGCGGACCAGCGGCTGCACGTAGGACCACAGCATGCCGAGGAACGAGCCTTGGTAGCGGGCGCTCAGCTCGCGCTTGACCAGCAGCCGCAGCATGTAGCGCCGGCGGAACACATCGAGGAGTCCGCCCGTGCTCGACGGCGGCTGCAGGGGGATCTGTGCGACGACCTCGGGGTCGACGGCACGAACTGTCATGTCTCCACCTTGCCGGAGGCGTCGAAGGTCTTGCGCCACTGCTCCGGCGAGGTGAGGTCCCCCAGCGCCTGGCGGTACTCCGCGGCCAGCCTCGGCCACTCGCGGTAGAGGCGCTGGTGGATGTCGGCGGTGCGGCGGAGCAGGTCGCGGAACTCCTCGCGGTCGCGGTGGTGCCAGGCCGCACTGGTGCCGTCGGGCATCGAGACCACGACCGAGTCGAACTGCGAGATCATCCACCACTTGGCGTCCAGCGCCGCCAACCGCGCCTCCGGGAACTGGTCGGCGAGCGGCCGCTTGGGCAGCGTCTGGCGCACGGCGCTGGTGGCCGCCGAGACCAGCTGGCCGACCCGCCCCTTGGGCAGCGTCGGGTCCTGACCCTTCTTCGGCGGCTTCTCGCGGCGCACCGGTGGGAACGCGTCCGGGTCGGGCTCGGTGCGGGCGTCGGTGTAGTGCTTGCGCAGCTCGCGGATCTCGGCGAGCTTGGTGCCCAGCTCGCCGTGCAGGGCGCCGGGGCCGGCCAGGACGTCCTCGAGGGCCCGGTGCCGCAGCTCCGCAGTGGAGTACTGCAACGCGAACAGGTGCTTGACCTGGTGGTTGAAGCTCTCGCGCACCATCCGGCCGCCGTGCTCGTAGGGCGAGTGCAGCAGCGCCGAGATGAACCGGTTGCGCTGGTGGAAGTAGGACTGCCAGTCCAGGGCGTCGTTCTTGTCGGTCCACGGCACGTGCCAGACGGCGGAGCCCGGCAGCGTGACGGTCGGGAACCCGGCGTCGGCGGCCCGGACGCCGTACTCGGAGTCGTCCCACTTGATGAACAGCGGCAGGCTGAGGCCGATGGTGCGCAGCACCTCGGTGGGGATCAGGCACATGAACCAGCCGTTGAAGTCCACGTCGATGCGGCGGTGCAGCCAGCGCGAGGAACGGAGGTTGCGCTCGCTGAAGTCCCAGTCGGTGAAGACGGTCGGCGGCGAGGTCCACCAGAAGCGGTACCGGTCGATGATCTCGCCGAAGCTGTGCAGCCGGGACTTGGCGAACAGGCTGAACATGTGGCCGCCGACGATGGTCGGCCGCCGGCACAGGTCGCCGAAGGTCACGGCCCGCAGGATGCTCTCGGGCTCGCAGACGACGTCGTCGTCCATGCACATCATGTACGTCGAGCGGCCGGCCTCGAGCGTCTCCAGCTGCGACCGGGCATAGCCTCCGGAGCCACCCATGTTGCCCTGCTCGATGATCCGCAGCTTGTCGCCCAGTGCCTCGCGTGCGGCGCCGAACCCGGGGTCGTCGGCGACCTTCTTGGTGCCCTGCTCGGCGACGATCACCTCGTCGAGGATCGCGTGCACCTCCGGGTCGGAACCGACCTGGGCGAGCAGCGCGGCGCAGAACTCCGGCCGGTTCATCGTGGTGATGCCGATGGTCACGCTGCCCGGCTCGGACCGGTCCTCGGGGACCTCGGCAGCCCAGGACGCCTCCTCGAGGACGGCGTCGCCGGGGCCGGCGATGATGTCGAACCAGTACCAGCCGCCGTCGGCGAAGCTGGCGAGCGAGAGGTCGAAGGCGAAGTCCTCGGTGCCCTCACCGGTCGCGGTCGCGTCGTCGACCCGCTGGGCGCGGCCGTCGGGCATCGACCGGTAGACGATCACCGAGGCGCCCTGGCCGGTCAGCCGCAGCCGCAGCGTCACCGCGGTCACGATCGTCCAGCGCCGCCAGTAGCTGGCGGCGAAGGCGTTGAAGTAGGTGCCGAAGGAGATCCGCTCCGAGGCGCGGATCCGGTAGCGGTGCCGACCGAGCACGGCGTGCGGGTCCGGCTCGACCTCGGCGTTCGGCGGCGCCGGTGGGATCCGGCCGCGCTGCTTGGCGGTCATCCCGATGGTGTTCACGTCGAGCTGCGGACGGTCCGGGTCGACGTACAGCGGGAGCACGTCGGTGTCGTGCGAGACCGGCAGCACGACTCGCTGCAGCACCCGGGTCACCGTCGCCGCCTCGGCGGAGGGGGCCTCCTTCACGGTCTGGCTCACTCGTCGACTCCTCCGCTGTGCAGGTCTGCCCCGGACTCGAAGTGCGGGCGCAGCTTGTTGTCGAACATGCTCAGCGCGGAACCGATCGCCATGTGCATGTCGAGGTACTTGTAGGTGCCGAGCCTGCCGCCGAAGAGCACATTCGGCTCCTGCTCGGCGAGCTGGCGGTACTTCAGCAGCTTCTCGCGGTCCTCGGCGGTGTTCACCGGGTAGTAGGGCTCGTCGCCCTTCTCCGCGAAGCGGCTGTACTCGCGCATGATCACGGTGCGGTCGGAGGGGTACTCCCGCTCGGGGTGGAAGTGCCGGAACTCGTGGATCCGGGTGAAGCTGACGTCCGGGTCGGGGTAGTTCATCACCGGGGTGCCCTGGAAGTCGCCGGTGGCGAGCACCTCGCGCTCGAAGTCGAGCGTCCGCCAGGACAGCTCCCCCTCGCTGTTGCCGAAGTACTCGTCGACGGGGCCGGTGTAGACGATCGGCACCTGGCCCTTGAACTCGTCGGCGACGTCGAAGAAGTTGGTCTCGAGCCGCACCTCGATGTTCGGGTGGTCGGCCATCCGCTCCAGCCAGGCGGTGTAGCCGTCGACCGGCAGCCCCTCGTAGGTGTCGTTGAAGTACCGGTTGTCGTAGGTGTAGCGCACCGGGAGCCGGCTGATGATGTCGGCGGACAGCTTCTCGGGGTCGGTCTGCCACTGCTTGGCGGTGTAGTGCGCGATGAACGCCTCGTAGAGCGGCCGCCCGATCAGCGAGACGCCCTTCTCGACGAAGTTCTCCGGCTCCTTCTCCCCGAGCTCGGCGGACTGCTCCTTGATCAGGGCGCGGGCCTCGTCGGGTGAGTAGGCGGCGTCGAAGAACTGGTTGATCGTGCCGAGGTTGATCGGCATCGGGTAGACCTGGCCCTCGTGGCAGGTGTAGACCCGGTGCTGGTAGCCGGTGAACTCGGTGAACCGGTTGACGTACTCCCACACCCGGGTGTTCGAGGTGTGGAACAGGTGGGCGCCGTAGCGGTGCACCTCGATCCCCGTCTCGGGGTCGCGCTCGCTGTAGGCGTTTCCGCCGATGTGGTCGCGCCGCTCCAGCACCAGCACCCGGAGGCCCAGCTCGTTGGCGCAGCGTTCGGCGATCGTCAGTCCGAAGAATCCGGAACCGACGACGAGGAGGTCAACGTTCACCACTTACTCCTGGTAGGGGACACATCAGTCTATCGGCCGCCGGTGCGCGACCCGTCCGCCGCTCCTGGCGCGCCGCGGCCCTGGCGGTTCGCGATCAGCGCGCGGTACGCCGTCCGGCGCAGCGACTCCGGCACCAGCCGGTAGCCGCCGCGCACCAGCACGTTGCGGGCGTACTCGCGCCGGCTGGTCAGGCCGAGCTCGCGGAACCGGCGCTGCAGCGCGAGTTCCGAGCGCAGCAGCCGGCGGCCACCGCGTCGGGCGTAGGCCCCGGCGCCGACCCGGTAGCAGACCAACGGCTCGGCGATGTTGGCCGGGACGGCGCCGCCCTCGACCATCCGGGTGAACAGCAGGTAGTCCTCCATCAGGGCCATGTCGGAGTAGCCGCCCGCGGCCAGCACCGCCTCGCGCCGGTAGACGACCGTCGGGTGGTTGAAGGGGTCCCGGAACCGGATCACCCGCCGGATCTCGTCGGGGTCGGTCGGCGGGGTCCGGCGCCCCACGATGTCCTCGACCGCGGCGCCGAACTCCAGCAGCCCGGAGCCGACGATGTCCGCGCCCGCCTCGATCACCGGCAGCTGGCGTGCGAACCGCTCCGGGACAGAGATGTCGTCGGCGTCCATGCGGGCGACGATGTCGTGACGGCAGGCGGCCAGGCCCTTGTCGAGCGCCGGGCCGAGACCGACGTTGGCGTCCATCACCACGTGGCGCACCGGCACCGGGCTGCTCGCGGCCAGCTCGGCGACCGTTGCGGCCAGCTCGGGCGGCACCGGCCCGTCCTGGACCATCACCACCTCGTCGGGGCGCCGGGTCTGCTGCTCGACGGTCGAGCTGAACGCCTGGCGCAGGTAGCCGGGGTCGTCACCGGCGAAGGTCGAGATCAGCAGGCTGAACGGCTGCCCGGGAGGCAGCGCCCGGCCCGCGGGCCCGGCGGCCCGGGGCTCCTCGGCCTGCCAGCCGGCCGGGGCGAGCACCTCGGCGTTGGCCCGGGGGCCGCCCCGCACGCCGGCGACCAGGCCGCGGCCCAGCGCGCGCCCGAGCGTGGCGCGGTCCGTGGAGGCCGCGAAGGTCCGCGCCCAGCGGCGGGCGGTCGATCCGCCGTACAGCAGCTTCTCCGCCGGCGTCAGCCCGGCGCTGCGGGTGAACAGCCACAGCTTGTTGCGGACCTCGAAGAAGAACCGGTCGCCCGGGTCGACGTCGGTGGAGCCGAAGGTCCGGGTCTTGTGCACGACCAGGCTGCCCGGGACGTAGAGCCCGGTGCGGCCGCGGATCAGCCGGGTGGAGTACTCGAAGTCGTCGTTCCACAAGAAGTAGTCGGCGACCGGCAGCCCGCGCTCGCGGACCACCGCGGCGTCGCACATGATCGAGACGAAGGAGGCGGACCGGATCGGCACCGCGCCGACCGCCTCGGCCGCGCGGCGCTCGGCCCCGGAGGCACCCGGCTTGGCCCGCGGGGTGTTCATCGGGTGGTCGCGCCCGTCGGTCCAGACGACCTTGCTGGCCAGCAGCGCCGGCCGCCCTCCCGGCCCGTCGTACGCCGCCCACGCCGCGACCAGCGCCGCCGCCGCCCCGGCGGTCGGCACGGTGTCGTCGTCGAGCAGCCAGACGAGGTCGGGATCGTGCCGCAGCGCCTGTTCGAGGCCCGCCGCGAACCCGCCGGCGCCCCCGGTGTTCTCGGTCAGGGTGACCACGTCGAGGTGCTCGGGGTCACCGGCGCCGGCGCCCTCCACCCGCTCGCGCAGCGCCGCGGCGGTCCCGTCGGTGCTGGCGTTGTCGACGACCACGGTCGCGGTGAGCGGGTGGCTCTGCGCGGCCAGGGCGTCGAGCGACTCGGCCAGCAGCTGCCGACGGTTCCAGGTCACGACGACGGCGACGACCCGGGCACTCACGCGGGCGACCCTACCGACGCCGGGTCAGCACGCGGACGACAGGTCGGTGGCCTTGTTGGCGGCGTAGCCCTCGGAGTAGGTGCCGATGGAGCCGCCGACGGTGGTGTCCGCGCCCCGGTGCGAGAAGCCCTTCTTCTTCGCCGGGGCCTTCTTCTGCGGCGCCGGGGCCGGAGCCCCCTCGTCCTTGGCCTCGGCCCGGTCCACGGCGTCCTGCACCATGTCGTGGATCTTGTCGATGTCGGGGTTCCCGGTGTGGATCGCCGGGGGCACGAACGACACCGAGGCGACCGGCTTGGACCGCGCCTTCATCGCCAGCTCGGCGAACCGTCCGAGCTCGGAGGCGGGCAGGTCGGTGGTGATCAGCTCGCTGCCGGCCGCGGCGATGCTCTCGAACTTGGTGATCACCGTGCGCGGCGAGAGCTGCTGCAGCATCGCGTTCATCACGCACTTCTGCCGGGCCATCCGCGAGTAGTCGTCGGCGCTCTCGCGGGAGCGGGCGAACCACAGCGTCTCGAAGCCGTTGAGGCGTTGCACGCCGGGCTCGATGTAGCCGGTCACCGGGCCGCCGACCCCGCCGATCGGGATCCGGTCGCGGACGTTCAGCTCGAGGCCGCCGACCGCCTGCACCAGCGCCCGGAAGCCGTCGAGGTTGACCATCGCGTAGTAGTTGACGTCGAGGCCGGTGATGCCTTCGACCCCCTCGATGGTCGCCTCGACGCCGGGGTTGTCGGAGTCGGGGAAGAGGCCCTCGTGGTCACGTGCCCAGGTCGCGAGGCTGTTCAGCTCGCACTCGGAGCCGCAGTCGTAGCCGTCGGGGAACTGCTCGGCCATCACCGAGCCCTCCGCGAACGGGAAGTTCGTCATGTTGCGCGGCAGCCCGAAGATGATGGCGCGGCCGGTCTCGGCGTCGATGCTGGCCACCGAGATGCTGTCGGGGCGCAGGCCCCAGCGGTCCGAGCCGGAGTCGCCGCCGAGCAGCAGCACGTTGTAGCGCCCGTCGGTGGCCGAGGAGGCGGCACCGTCGCCGAAGGTGGCGATGATGAACCCGCGCTGCACGGCCACCATGTGCGAGGCGAAGAGCAGGGTGCCGGCGACCGAGAAGCACAGCAGACCGTTGAGCCCGACCACCGCGAGCCGCTGGCGCTGGGCCAGCTCCAGCGGCTGGCCGATCCGCCAGGCGTCGAGGAAGAGCAGCGCCCACCCGACCGCCACCGCGCAGAGCAGCAGCCGGAAGAAGCCGAGCATGAAGGGGCTGACCGCGAGGCGGTAGATCAGGCCGTGCCACAGCAGGCCGACGCCGAGCACCAGGACCGCCAGGACGACGAGCGCCAGGAAGACCCGCAGCGCCACCCGGCCCACCCGCTTGTTGCCGGCCACCAGCTGAGCCGACCCAGGCAGCAGCAGGGTCATCACCAGCAGCGTCACGGAGCGGCGGAACCGGACGCTTTCCGCGTCCCGGCCGCCCGGGCGCAGCCGAGCGGCGGTGGAGGTCCGGGGCTGGTCCGACCCGAGGGAGGAGGCGGGCGGCATGCAGGGGCCTTTCGAGACGGCATCCGTGAGACGCCCCAGTATCACCAGTCACAGAAGCCACAGCGGTCACGGCGCGCCGACGGCCGGTCCCCGGCTCAGCCCTCGAGGACGCCGGAGCGGCCCTCCTCGATCTCGGCCCGGCGCGCCAGCCGGTGCGCGCGTCGGATCTCCGCCTCACGCATCCGGCGGTGCTCGGTCGGGGTGCCGGGCTCCAGGCCGGGGATGTCGCGGGGCCGGCCGTGCTCGTCGATCGCCACGAAGACCAGGTACGCCGAGGCCACGTGCACCGGCTCCCGGTTCGCGACGTTCCAGGGCTCCGACTCCACGCGCACGCCGATCTCCATCGAGCTCCGCCCGGCCCAGTTCACCTGCGCGACGGTGCGGACGATGTCGCCGACGTGCACGGGTCGCAGGAACGCCATCTCGTCCATCGCCGCGGTCACCGCGGGTCCCCCGCTGTGTCGCTGCGCGACGGCGCCGGCGGTGGAGTCCACCAGCTGCATCACCACGCCGCCGTGCACGTTGCCGAGCAGGTTGACGTGCTGCTGGTCGGCGAGCAGGGACAGCGACGTGCGGGCGTGGGAGGGCGGCAGCGCCCGCGGTTCCGCGGCCGGGTGCGGCTCGAGCGATTTCGGCACCGTCATGGGCAGCACGGTAGCGTTCCGGGCATGTCACGACCTCCTCAGGGCGACCGGTCCGGTGGGTCCGACGAGCCCGACTTCGACTGGCTCTACGGCACCCGGCAGAAGGGAGTCGGGTCCCGGCCGAGCGGCTCCTCGGGCGGCGCGCGCCCTGGTCAGGACCCGGAGCCGACGCGGGTGCTGCCGACGATGGGCCGCCCCGGCCGGGAGGACCCGCGCCGCGCCGCGCCGCCGCCCGGACGCGACCGCCCGCGCGAGCAGGACCCGGCCCGCGGCCCCCGCGGCCCGGTGGAGCCGCCCCGGACCGGCGGCGGACCGAGCGGCCCGGCCCGGCCCCCGCGGTCCCGTCGGGGCTTCCGCTGGGGGTGGCTCAAGCTCGCTCTGGTGCTCTGGCTGGTGTTCCTGGTCGCGGTGCCGTTCTGGGCGTGGGCCAAGGTCGAGAAGGTCCAGGCGGACCCGGGCGGCGACCGACCGCCGGACCAGCCCGGTACGACGTACCTCCTCGTCGGCAGCGACAGCCGGGAGGGCCTGAGCCGCAAGGAGCAGCTCGACCTCGGCACCGGCAAGGGTGAGGGCCGCCGCACCGACACGATCATGCTGCTGCACACCGGGGACGGCCCGAACCTGCTGATGTCGGTCCCCCGCGACAGCCTCGTGGACGTGCCGGGCTACGGCACCACCAAGATCAACGCCGCGTTCGCCTACGGCGGTCCGCGGCTGCTGGTGAAGACCCTCGAGAACGCCACCGGGATCCGGATCGACGACTACATCGAGATCGGCTTCGCCGGGTTCGTCGACGTGGTGGACGCGGTGGGCGGGGTCCAGATCTGCCCGAAGCAGGCGATGAAGGACCCGCAGGCCAACCTCGACATCGAGAAGGGCTGCCAGGAGGCCGACGGCAAGGTCGCGCTGGGGTATGCACGCTCGCGGCACACCTCCGGCCTCGGCGACATCGACCGGGCCCGGCACCAGCGCGAGGTGGTCAGCGCCGTCGGCGCCGAGGCGGTCTCGCCCTGGTCGCTGCTGAACCCGGTGCGGTACGTGCGGCTGGCCGCGGCCGGCTCGGACTCGCTGCGGGTCGGCAAGGACACCTCGCTGCTGGCGACGCTGAAGTTCGCCTGGGCGATGACCCGGGTCGACGGCGAGAGCGGGCTGACCTGCGGGGTGCCGATCGCCGACCTCGCGGTCAACTGGGACCAGGACCGGGCCGAGAAGCTGTTCAAGCTGATCGCCGAGGACCGCACCGACGAGGTCGGCAAGGACCTGTGCCGTCCGTCCGGGCTGCGGGGGCAGTGATGGCGGGCGACTACGACACCCTGGACTGGTCGGTCGAGGAGGGCGTCCTGACGCTGACCCTGGACCGGCCCGAGGCCCTGAACGCGTTCACGGTCACGATGGCCGAGGAGCTGGTGGACGCCTACGACCGCGCGAGGGCGGACGACGCGGTCGCGGCCATCGTCGTGACCGGTCGCGGCCGGGCGTTCTGCGCCGGCATGGACCTCTCGGCCGAGGGCAACGTGTTCGGCCTGGACGAGTCGCTGCAGCCGACGCTCGAGGACCTGCGCGAGCGGTTCGAGGACCCGGAGATCGTGGCAGGGGTCCGGGACACCGGCGGCCGGGTGAGCCTGGCGGTCTACCGGTGCCCCAAGCCGGTGATCGCGGCGATCAACGGTGCGGCGGTCGGCATCGGTGCCACGATGACGCTGCCGATGGACGTGCGGCTGGCCTCCCGGGACGCCCGGATCGGGTTCGTCTTCGGGCGGCTCGGGATCGTCCCGGAAGCGGCCTCGTCGTGGTTCCTGCCCCGCCTGGTCGGGATCTCCCGGGCGCTGGAGTGGATCTACACCGCTGACATCCTCACCGCCGAGCAGGCCTTGGACGGCGGCCTGGTCCGGTCGGTGCATCCGGCCGAGGAGCTGCTCGAGGCGGCCCAGCAGCTGGCCCGCCGGTTCACCGAGGGCCGCTCCCCGGTGGCGACGGCCCTGGCCCGGCAGATGATGTGGCGCAACAGCGCCGCCCCGCACCCGGTGGAGGCGCACCGGGTGGACTCCCTCGCGATGTTCTACACGAGCCTCGGGGACGGCAAGGAGGGCGTGGCGGCCTTCCGCGAGAAGCGCACCGCGGAGTTCACCTCCCGGGCGTCGCAGCTGCCGTTCCGGCCCTGGGAGGACTGATCGGCCGACCGGTCCGGGTCAGCGGTGCAGGTGCCGGACGACCACGACCGGCTTCGAACGGTTGCCGGCCCGGTCCCGGGCGTAGCCGCGCAGCTCGAGGTCGCCGGGCCGCAGCCCGGCGAGACCGGCCACGAACCGGCCCCCGGCGTCCGGCCGCACCCAGACCGGCTGGGCCTGCTTGCGGGCCGCGGCGCGCCCCTGGCCGGTGAAGACCCAGCTCCGCTGCTCCGCGCGGTAGGCGAACCAGCCCCGGTGGCGGTGCTGGAACGCCTTGACGCGGACCCAGGCCACCCCGGAGACGCCCGCGTCGCGGGCCCGGCCGCTGACCACGCGCCAGTCACTCACCGTGGCGGAGCTGGGCTCGCGGACGCCGAGCCGCGGGGCGTAGTCGTCGGTGACCCGCATGTTGCCGAGCGAGATCACCGTGGCGTTCCCCGCCTCGTCGGTCAGCCGGACCGACAGCGGGAAGAGGCCCACCGCGGTGTAGCCGTGGGCGATCGACCCACCGGAGGCCCACGGCTCGAAGCCGCCGCCCTCACCCCAGTCGACCTCGCGACGGATCGCCGCGACCGCCGAGACGTCGTCCGACAGCCGGGTCTGGACGACCTCGACGACGAACGGGCCCGGGTCCTCGCTGCTGTCGGCGGAGATCAGCGCGTAGTCCCCGGTGGGCGCTGCGACGTCGCCGGGCTGGTCGGCGGCGGCCGGCCCGACCTGGACGGCACAGAGCGCGATCGTGGACGCGGCGGCCCCGACCAGCACTCGGGTGCGCGCTCGCCGGGTCAGGTTGCGGTGCATGTTCATGTGGTCCCCCCACTGGTCTGCCCCTCGTGCCGGATCAGCGTAGTGCCTGCTTCGCATATCGGACATAGTCCGACACGACCGGTGGACAACCGCTCGTCTGCGGGCGGTCGTCCCGCTCAGCGCGGCGACCAGCTCGCCTCGGTGCGGTCCGCGAGGTCCTGGACGACGGAGGTCAAGGACCCGGACGACTCCAGCACCGACCGCCGGCGCACGGCGCCGTTGCCTCGGGCGAGCATCTGCTCGAACAGCTGCCGCGCGGTCCGCTCGTCCCCTGCCTCCTCGAGCGCGTCGCCGACGTGCTCCAGGAGCGCGTCCACCGCGGCCCGGGTCGGCGCCAGCGCGAGCTCGACCGGGTGCACGAGCGGACCCGGGGTGCCGTAGCGCCCGGCCCGCCAGTGAGCCGCCTTGAGCAGGTCGGCCCGCCACGACCCGGCCAGCCCGTCCGGCGTGCCCGCCCGCCAGTCCTCCGCCGCGGTGGTCACCAGCGCCCGCGCCAGCAGCGCCACCAGCACGGCGTCGTCGACCTCGGTGCACACGTCGGCGACCCGGACCTCGACCGTGGGGTAGCTCTCGGCGACCCGGACGTCGAAGTAGAGCATCCCGGTGTCCAGTCCCGCGCCCCAGGCGACGAGCCGGTCGGCCGTCTCCCGGTACGTCGCCGCGCCGCCGTACGGCTGCGACGGCCCGCCGGTCGGCCAACGGGTCCAGATCTGCGAGCGCCAGCTGGCGTGACCGGTGTCCTGCCCCCGCCAGAACGGGGAGTTCGCGCTGAGCGCCAGGAGCACCGGCAGCCAGGGCCGGACCCGGTCCACGACGGCAACCGCCTCCTCGTCGTCGGTCACGTCGACGTGCATGTGCATGGCGCAGGCGAGGGCCTGTCCGGCGAGCTCTCCGTACTCGTCCTTGATCCGCTCGTAGCGCGGCTTCGGGGTGACGTGCTCATCCGGGTCGACGAGCACCGGCACGCCCATCGCCACCGCTCGCGCGCCGGCCACCTCCGCCGCCTGCCCCACCGCACGGCGGCCGGCGACGATCCCGGCGTAGAGCTCCTCGGCGCTCGCAGCCGGCGGTGTCGCGGTCTCGATCTGCTGCAGGAACAGCTCCTGCTCGACCTCGGGGCCGTCATGGTGGCGCACCGCCCGATGCGCGACGGCGGTCAGCCGGTGGGTGTCGGGGTCGACGAGGAGCATCTCCTCCTCGACACCGATCTTGCGGACGCTCATGGGCGCATGGTCCCCCCACCCGGGGAAACCATGTCTGCCCGGCTTGTGGTCCTTGTGGTGATGTGACCCATCCGACATCGACGTCGCGGCGAACCCCTCCCAGTCAACGAGCCGATCCGGGCCGACACCGAGCCGACCGGGTCCATCACCACAGGAGCCTTCATGAAGCAGACCCGCCGCGTCGCCCTCACCGCCCTCGGCTGTGCCGCCGCGATCATCCCCCTCGCCGGCGGCTTCGCGCCCGCCACCGCCAACGCCGGCGACGCCGTCGCCCACCTGGAGCCGGTCGCGCTCAACGGCGTGCCGGGCTCCGGCACCGCGTTCGTGACCGTGCGCGGGACCCGGGTGGACGTGAGCATGCGGGCCGGCGGCCTGCTGGCCGACGCCCCGCACGCCGCGCACATCCACTTCGGCGCCGACGCGCGCCACGAGTGCCCGGCGGCCACGGACGACACCGATGGCAGCGGCACCCTGAACACCACCGAGGGTGGCCCCGCCTACGGCGCGGTGCGCGTCTCGCTGACCAAGACCGGCGACACCAGCCCGGCCAGCGCCCTGGCGATCGACCGCTTCGACACCGCCCCCGGCGGCGAGCTGGCTTACCAGCGCGGCAGCATCAAGGTGGACCAGGACGTCGCCAAGGCCATCACGGAGGGCTACGCCGTCATCGTGATCCACGGCGTCGACCACAACCACGACGGCAGCTACGACGGCGCCACCCCGAGCGACCTGAACCCCGCCCTGCCCACCGAGGCGACCGACCCGGCTCTCTGCGGCCGCATCGTGCCGCAGGGCTGAGCCGACCCGCCCAGCCTGCCTGGACCGCTCCCGACCTCAGGGTCGGGAGCGGTTCGCGCGTCCGTGGGTCGCTCGGTCGTCCGCAACGGCGGACCCGCTCACATCTCCTCGTGGGTCTCCGGGTCGCCGCCGAAGAGCCGTCCGTCCGGGCGGCCCAGCGCCGTGATGGCGGCCAGCTCCTCCCCGGTGAGCTCGAAGCCCGCGACGTCGAGGTTCTGCCGCTGGCGCTCCGGCGTGGACGACTTGGGGATCGGCAGGGAGCCCAGCTGCAGGTGCCAGCGCAGGACGACCTGGCCGGGGGTGACGCCGTGCCGCGCGGCGGCGTCGGCGACCGCGGGCTCGGCGAACGGCGCCTGCCGCTTGCCCATCGGGCTCCACGCCTCGGTCCGGATGCCGAGGCGCTCGTGCACTTCCCGCATCCCCGGCTGCGGGAAGTAGGGGTGCAGCTCGATCTGGTTGACCGCCGGCGTCACGCCGGTGTCGTCGATCACGCGCCGCAGGTGCTCCTCGGTGAAGTTGGATACCCCGATGGAGCGGACCAGTCCCCGCTCGCGCAGCGCGACCAGAGCGCGCCACGCCTCGACGTACTTGCCGACGCTCGGGTTCGGCCAGTGGATCAGGTGCAGGTCGAGGTAGTCGGTGCCGAGCCGCTCCAGCGACGCCTCGGTGCTGGCCACCGCGTCGTCGTAGCCGTGGTGGCGACCGGGGATCTTGCTGGTGATCAGCAGCTCCTCGCGCGGGACGCCGGAGCGCCGCACCGCCTCGCCGACCTCCGCCTCGTTGCCGTAGTTCACCGCGGTGTCGAGGAGCCGGTAGCCGGCCTCGATCGCGCCGGTGATGACGGCGATCCCGTCCGCACCGGTCAGCGGGTAGGTGCCGAAGCCGATCCCCGGGATCGTGGTGCCGTCGTTGAGGGTGTACGTCGCAGGCATGCCCCCACGCTAGCGAGCGGACGGGAGGGCCCGACGACGGCCCTTGTTGCCGAGACCGAAGGTGGCGAACAGCACCTTGGGGTTGTGCCAGTAGACGCCGACGGCCGTCGGCACCTTGCCCAGCTTCTTCTCGGTCATCCGCGTGACCAGCGCGCCCTTGACGCCGGTGAGGTCGGCGGCGGGGATGCGGGTGGTGTGCTCCATGTCTCCTCCTGTGTCGGTGGCTGCGCCGACCGTCCGGCAGGTCGGCATGCATGAAGACACCGGCCGACCAGCGGGTGTGACACCGAGCCGAAGACCGTGGCTGCACCCCGGCTCCTGCGCGAGCCCTTCCCCTCCGCGCCGGGTCAGAGAGTTGCGGAGAGGACGGCTGACGCTGCCGTCAGAGGCGCGCTGTCCAGGCCTTCGGTGAAGGTGTCATAGAGCTCTCGAAGCCGTTGTCTGGTCCGCTGTTCGAGCGGGCTTCCGGCGTCGATCGCGGCCAACCGGGTGAGCGCCTCCAGCTGCAGCATCCGGGCTCGCCGCCGGGCGGAGAGCTCGACCGCGTGCTCGACGATTCCGCGGACGGCGTCCACGGGCGGTGTGGGGCCGGCCAGCAGGATGTCGGCGCGGGCGAGGGCGACCTCGGCGGCCGCAGGGTGGTCGCGTCCGAGACCGGTCCGCGCTTCCTCGACCAGCACAGAAGCACGCTCGAGGTCGCCCGCCGTGGCGTGCGTGGTGGCCCGGATGACCAGGAGGGAGGGCCAGAAGATCGGCGGGGTCGCGAGCTGCTGGTACAGCCCGAAGCCCTGCTCCATCTCCGCCAGGCCGGCGTCCACGCTGCCCATGCCGACTCGTGCAGCTCCCTGGAGGACGAGGGCCAGAGCTCGCCAGATGGCGTAGCTGTGGGTCCTGGCGAGGCGCTTCGACTCCTCGGCGCGAGCCTCGACGGCCGGCAGGTCCGAGCGCCACAGATCCAGCAGGGCTGCATGGTGGAACGCGAAGGCCTGTGAGTACGGGTGGGCCAGCTCGTTGGCGAGGCGCAGCCCCTGCTCGGTGCTTCGTGAAGCCGAGTCCGGGAACCCGGCGGTCCAGCGCAAGAGCCCGGCAACGGCGTGGGCGACGACGCCCGGGCTCGGGCCCACCCGGAACGCGACGAAGTCCGAGCCAGCGGCCTCGAAGAAGGCGGCAGCCTTGTCGGTGTCCTCGATGGCGCTCGGCAGGTCCCGCAGCCAGGTGGTGCTCACACAGTTCGTCAGGTGCGCCTCCGCCAGGAGCGCGGGATCGCTGTCACGCTCAGCGATCGCCATCAGCTCGTGCGCCGTCGCGGCTCCCCGCTCGAAGTCCCCCCGCCACAGCTGGAGCGCCGCGAGGCTTCGCAGCGTCGGAAATCGCTGGGGAACCGCTGAGGCGGCTTCCAGCCGTCCCAGTGCCTCGACCAGCGCCTGCTCGGTATCCGGACCGAAGCCTCGGGTGACCAGCTGGGTCCTCGCCAGGTTCGCGCGCAGCGCGAGCTCGTCGCTGCGGCGTTGGTGGGACGAGGGCAGCTCGGTCAGCGCACTCAGCAGCTCCTCGCCCAGCGCGAGGACGCTCCGGTAGTCTCCCCGGGCCTCGTGATAGCCCCACAACGGCGCGATCAGCTCGTCGAGCCGGGCGACGTCGTGCCGCTCTGCGCAGCGCTGCCAGGCGGCGCGGAGGTTGTCGAGGTCCGCTGCGACGGCCGTCAACCAGGTCCTTCGATCGACGGAGGTGCGCTGTCGGTGCAGGTCGAGCGCCCGCTCGGCGTAGTGCGCGGCATGTGCGTCCTGCACCTGTTGCAGGAGCTCCGGGAACCGCCCGAGCCGTTCGGCGGCGTACTGGCGAATCGTGTGCAGCATGGTGAACCTCGGCCGCCGGTCGGCACCGGGCGAGGCCTGGACGAGGTTCTTGTCCAGCAGGGAGCTCAACGCCTCCATGACGTCGACACTGCGCATCCCCGGCACCTCGCGCAGTGTCTCGTTTACGTCGCCGAGCCGGGCGTCGGCGAACACGGAGAACAGCCAGAAGACCGTCCGCTCCTCCTCCGTCAGCAGCCCCTCGCTCCACTCGATCGCATCCCGCAACGTGCGCTGCCGGGACGGCCGGTCGCGAGCTCCGCCGGCGAGTAGGTCGAGTCGTCGGTCGAGGCCCGCGCGCAGCTCCGTCAGGGAGAGAAGCTTCACTCGGGCAGCCGCGAGCTCCAACGCCAGCGGCAGCCCGTCGAGGCGGTGGCAGATGGCGGCGAGGTCAGGGGCGTCGCCGGGCCCGGGCGTGAAGCCCGTACCGGTAGCGGAGGCACGCTCGATGAAGAGCCGGCCCGCCTCAGATGCGAGCACCTCCCCCAGCGACGGGTCCGACAAGTCGTCGGCAGGGAGGGACAGCACCGGCACCGGGTAGACGTGCTCGGCGCTGACCCGGAGCACCTCGCGACTCGTGACGAGGAGCTTCACGCGGGGGCACCGCTCGAGAAGCTCGACCAGCCCCGGCCCGGCCGTCGTGACCTGCTCGACGTTGTCGAGGACGAGCAGGACCTGCCGTTGCCTCAGCTCGTGCGTCAACCGCTCCAGGGGCGGACCGCCGGGGAGCTCGTCGACCTCCACGGCGCGAGCGATGGCGGCGAAGGCCTCTTCTGGTTGACGCTCCGCGCTCAGGTCGACGAAGAACACGCCGTCGCCGAACCACCCCGCCACAGCCCTCGCAGCCTCGATGGCGAGTCGGGTCTTGCCGGTTCCACCGGGGCCGGCCATGGTGACGAGTCGGACGGCGTCCTGGCTCAGCAGCGTCCTCAGCTGATCCAGCTCCACCTCGCGCCCGACGAAGGTGGAGGTCGGGGCGGGCAGGTTCACCACGGATGTGGGCGGTGCGGAGTTCGGCTGCACCTGCTCGAACCGTTCGGCCAGCAGCAGGGCGAGGTCGTCGAGCAGCAGCTCGCGCAGCTCGCGGGCGTCACCGAAGGGCTTGTACGACGGACCGTCCTCGCCCTGCAGTGTGCGCAGCATGTCCCCCAGCCGCGGGTCGAGGTCCGGCGCGGGCCGCCTCACGTAGATCAGCCGTGGCATCCGCGTCGCCAGCCGGAGCTCGTCCTCGAGCCCCGAGACGTCCATGTCGGGCGCCACCCAGCCATACCTCTGCCAGTAGATCCCGACGAAGATGTCCGACTGCGCCAGGTAGGAGCGGTACAGGCTCCGCGGCGGGTGCGGCCGAGCCCCCAGCTCGAACATGATGGGCGTCAGCCGCAGCTGCTCGATCGCAGTGCGGGCCGCCTTTCGTTCCTCGGCCAGCTCACCGAGGGTGGAGGAGACGAACACGCGGACACGCTGGTCCGGCGTCCGTATCGGGATCCGTACGGCCGCCTCCAGCGCGTCCCCAGTCTCCATCCTGGTTGGCATCGTAGAGCGCACCGAGGCGCCTGGGACGGCAACGCGGGAAGGGAGGTGACATGAGCGGTCTCGCGCACTTCACCCGTCCGGCACCGCCCCTCCCAGCGGGTGCCCAGGCGCTCAGCCGGGGTGTTCTGCGCTGCCCGAAGTGACCATGTACAGCGCCGTGGCGTGCGCGGATCGTAAAAGATCTGGAGCGGCCGGCCGCGGCCGCCCGGCTGGTGAGGCGATGCCAGGACACACCGCGAACCGGGGAGTGATCACATGCGTCGGCGCATCGTCACCATCGCAGCTGCCTCTGCCGGGACCGTCCTCCTCGCGACGGGTCCGGCCCTGGCCCACGAGTGCTACATCGCCAGCCGTTCCTGGCAAGGAAACCTGATGTCGGGTACGCACTCTCAGGCCTGGTACCAGGTTGACCTCAACGAGGAGTTCGCCAACGACCCGTCCCTGACTGAGGCCGACGCACAGTGCCTCCTCACGCAGCGGACGGCGAACGGGGTGCCGCTGGTGTTCACCATCCATGTCAAGGGCGCGGTGGGACAGGACGGAGTGTTGGCCGACAACAATCCCAACTCCTGGCTCATGGCCGACGGAAAGGGCGTCGACCACTTCTTCGACGTCTACGGCGAGGCCCTGGGGGCGTCCTTCGCGGCCTGCGGGCTGGAGTTCCAGCCGTAGCCGGACGTCCGTGTCAGCGTCCACGACGGACATGGCCACGGCCGCCGTCGTCGACCACAAACGGACGGACCACATGCGCCGCGGCAGCGCCTTCGTGGATACCTCGGCGACCGAGAGAAGCAAGGCACTTGCTCCCTTGTCTCCCCCCTGGTGGGTGTGGTTGCGTGACGAGACCGTCCCCGCCGTCCGGCGAGGTGCCGCAACGAGGTGGGATCCATGGACTCGACGTACGACTACGTGATCGTGGGAGCGGGATCGGCGGGCGCTGTTGTCGCCGCCCGGCTGAGCGAGGACCCGGAGGTCCGGGTGTGCCTGCTCGAGGCCGGCGGGCCGCCGCCGCCCGCGGAGCTCGTGCCCGCAGCGGTCGCGAGCCTGCAGAACGACCCCGCGACCGACTGGATGTTCAACGGCGACCCTGGTGGGGTCGGCAAGGGCCTGGTCGGCGGCCAGATGATGGTGCCCCGGGGAAAGATGCTCGGCGGCTCCTCCGGCCTCAACTACATGGCGTACGTGCGGGGGCACCCGGGCGACTTCGACTCGTGGGCCGCCGGCGGCGCAGACGGCTGGTCCTACGAGGAGGTCCTGCCCTACTTCCGCAAGGCCGAGGGATTCGTGAACAGCCCCGAGCTGCACGCCGACACCGACGTGCACGGGCACAACGGCCCCGTGGGCGTGTCGGTGCGCCAGCCGATCCTGCGTGCCGCGAGCCAGTTCGTCGAGGCGGCGGGCGCCGCGGGCATGAAGCAGGGTGACTACAACGGTCGCGGCCGTCTCAGGCCCGAGGGGGTGGCCTCGCTCTTCCAGACGACGACGAAGGACGGCAGGCGAAGCTCGACCTTCCACGCCTACCTCGAGCCGGCGATGGACCGGGAGAACCTGACCGTGGTCACCGGTGCGCTCGTCGAGAGGGTCTTGCTCGAGGCGGACGGTGAGGTGGTTCGCGCCACCGGGGTGGCCTACCGCACCGAGCACGACACCTCCGAGACGGTGGCCGCGGGCACCGAGGTGGTGTTGTGCGCGGGCGCCATCGGGTCGCCGCACCTGCTCCTGCTCTCCGGGGTCGGATCCCGCGAAGACCTCTCCGCCGCCGGGGTGGCCTGCGTCGTCAACCTCCCCGGGGTCGGGCGTCACCTCAAGGACCACCTGCACACACCCTTGATGTTTGCCGCAGACGGCATCGGCGAGACGATGACCGAGGTTGCGATGTCGCTCGGGCCGGACGCGTTGCGGGCCCCCGCTGGTCCGCTGCCGGCCGACCCAGCCGACGATGACGCCTTGCCCGAGCCGCTTGCCGCTGCCAAGGCCGAGGCGCAGCGCCGCATCGCCGAGTGGTTCACCACCGGCCGTGGCCTCGCCTCCTCCTCCCTCTACGACGCTGTCGCGTTCTTCTCGACCGGGCTGGGGGACGAGCACACCCACGACGGGCAGATCGGATTCCTCGCGACCGGCTACACGCCGCCGATCTGGGAAGCCGTCTTCCGGCTCCCGCCGTCTGCGTTCTTCGAGGACCCGGAGTCCTTCCTGGACCCGACGCGCGGCCAGGTGGTCGTGCTGCCCAATCCCGTACAACCCCACTCCGAGGGTTCTGTGACCCTGGCCAGCGCAGACCCGGCGGTCCCGCCGCGGATCGAGTTCAACTACTTCGACGATCCGCACGACGTGACGGTCATGGTCGCCGTCATGCGCAAGGCCCTCGAGGTCGCGAAGGCATGGCCCGGCGGCGGCCTGGGTGAGCCAGTCATTCCGCCGCACCTTGCGCAGGCACACGGCCACCTCCCCGGCGCCGCACCGAGCGACGCGCTGCTGGAGGACCTGGCCCGCCACTACGCGCTGACGGTCTACCACGAGACGTCGACCTGTCGGATCGGCGACGTCGTCGACCCGCGGCTGCGGGTCCACGGCATCAAGGCCCTGCGCGTGGCCGACGCGAGTGTGATGCCGAACGTCGTCAGCGGCAACACCAACGCTGCAGCCATCATGATCGGCGAGAAGGCAGCCGAGCTCATCGCCACGGACCATGGCGTCCACCTCCACGAGGTGGTCGGCTGAGGGCCTGGGCCAGTAGCCGGAGGGACGGCTCGGCACCGGATCCGTCCAGCAGGCGTCAGGCGCGCCCGTCGCAGGTCCGGCGGTAGGGCCGGTCGGGCAGGTAGCTCGACCACTCGTCCGGAGTCAGGCCCCGGCTGCTTTCCCGGGTCGAACCGCCAGCGCGGTCAGCACCACCCGAACGGGGAGCGCGGGTGGTCTTGCACCGGTTCACACCGCTTCCCCCGCACCGTCGGCGCGGTCCGGGCCAGCGAAACCGCTGGCGGGCAGGAGGGGCCGTGAGTACGTTCCGGTGCCATGGAGCTGTCGGCCTGCGTCACCGACGACGACTACGAGGCGTGGCGGAGGGTGCGGCTCGCGGTCGTCCCCGCTGAGCGCTGCGACACCGTGGCCGAGCTCCGCGCTCAGGACTCGCCGGAGCGGCTGTTCCTGCTGGCCCGCATGGGCGGGGAGGTCGTCGGCTCGGGCGTGGCCAGTCGCTCCGACAGCTCGGGCGGCGGCTTCGTCGCGCCGCGGGTGCTGCCCGACCACCGCCGCCGTGGCGTCGGGTCGGCCCTGCTGCGCGAGCTCGCCGCCCACGTCACCGCGCTCGGTCTCCCCAAGCTGCACGGCATGACCGAGGACCCGGGGTCGCTGGCGTTCGCCACCCGCTTCGGGTTCGAGGAGGTGGACCGGCAGGTCGAGCAGGTCCGGGCGATCGGCGACGAGCAGCCGCCGGGCCTCCCGCCGGAGGGAATCGAGGTCGTCACCCTCGACCAGCAGCCGCAGCTCTGGGCAGCCTGCTACGACACGTTCGGCACCCAGGTGCTCGCCGACTTCGCGCTCTACGAGCCGCTCGACATCAGCGCCGAGCAGTGGAGCTCGTCGTGGGCCGCCGACCCGATGTTCCTGGCCCTGCACGACGGCGAGGTGGTCGGCTGCGCCGGCGTGGACCGCGACACCGACCGTCCCGAGCGCGGCGAGAACGCGCTCACCGCCGTACGCCGTGACTGGCGCGGCCGGGGCGTAGCGGTGCACCTGAAGCGACGCACCCTGCGGTGGGCGGCGGAGAACGGACTGAGCGAGCTCTACACCTGGACGCAGGCGCGCAACACTCCGATGCTGACCCTCAACGAGCAGCTGGGGTACGTCGTCGGCTCGACCAGCGTCACCGTGGAGCGACCCCTGCCGCTCTGAGCGCGAGACAGGCCCCTGCCCCCTCGTTGCCGAGCCCAGGAGTGACGGGGTCAGAGCTCCTTGCGCATGTGGACGTCGTCGCGACCGCGCGTCGGGACCGCCTCCCACCGGAAGATCTCCTCATAGCCCAGGCGCTGGTAGAACGCCGGGGCCTGGAACGTGAACGACGTGACGAACACGTGCGTGCAGCGCCGGCGGCGAGCCTCCTCCTCGAAGGCCGTGACCAGCTCCGTCCCGATGCCGGTCCCGCGGTGCTTCTCGTCCACCCACGTCATCGCGATGCCGGCGGCCTGTCCCCAGGTCCAGCCCGAGGCGCCGGCGACCAGCTCGCCGTCCCGCTCGACCCGGACAGTGAGTTCCTCGGCGGCCGCCACGTCAGGCGTGGCGGCCTCGTTGAACCTGTCCAGCTCGTCGTTGAGCCGCTGGTCTAGCGCGGTATCGCCCTTGCCGATCGAGGTCTTCGCTCCTGACATGCGCAGGATGCTGTCACGGGCGGTACGGCGTACCGGTCACGAGCCGGTGCGCGCGGCGCCGCGCGCGAGGAGCGGCGTGAACCGCGTCTGGTCGTCGAAGTAGTCCCCTCGGGGGTGGGTTGATCTCGTTCGGCTGCCGCTTGAACGGGTCGGCCCCCCACCTGCGGCCGTGGTCGCGGAGGCGATCGAGGACCAGGTCGAACTCCTCCTCGCTCACGAGGAACGCGTAGTGCTGGCCGTGCATCTCGCCCTCGGTGTCCATGAAGTCGAGGCTCGCGCCGTTGTCGAGCCTCAGCTCGGCGAAGGGGCCGTACGCCGTCGCCTCGGGCAGCCCGAGCACCGCGGCGACGTCGCGCGCGGCGGCGGCGTCCGACCACCCGCTCGTGCCATTGCCGCACCGTCGCGACGCTGGACCGACGAGCCGTTCGCGCTCGACCTGTGGAGGTGGAGCACATGAAGCGCATCGTCGTCGCACTGGCCGTCCTGGCGCTGGCCAGCCTCGCCGCTCCGGCCACCGCCGAGTCCCCACACCGTGGACCCGGCCACCATGACGCCGACCCTGAACCCGGAGTTCGCGCCGAGGACGTGTGTGGTGGCCGGCACCGGGATCACCTGCGTTCTTCGGCGAGGAGCTCGGGGGGTCGTCGGGATCGTCCCCCTGACGGTCCGGCAGCGGACGAGTCGCGCACGCCCTGCAGGCGCGCCGGCGTCCCGGGGACGACTGGCCCGATCCCCGCTCAGCGCGTGCAGTAGGCCGGCGCGGGCCCGATGTTGGCGACGTAGCGAGCCGAGACCCACAAGCCCTGCGGCAGGTTGTACCAAAGGTTGTTCCCTGCCACCCGCTGGGCGCGGAGTTTGCACTTGATCGTCACCCTGGTGCCGCGGGCAAGACCCCCGTGCGCGTTGGCCCGCGTGGTGGGCGCCTCACGGGGAGCCAGCATCCTCGCGGTGACGCGGCCCCGGTAGTTCTCCCCGGTGCCGCAGTACGGCGGGATGCCGTTGACGTTCCGCACGTACAGCGCCGACACCCACTGGCGCCGGTCGCTGGACAGGCGGTACCACAGGTTGTTGACGTCACCGTTCTGGTCGCCGCCCCGCCGCACCACCGATCCGGTGAGCTTGCACGTCACCGGGAACACCGTGCCGCGCGGGAGCACCCCCTGACGGGCCGAGAACGTCGTCGGCAGACGCCGCACGACCAGACCGCTGTTCACAGTCACCTGTCCAGCTGGCGCGGCGCCGTACCGTGCGGCGCCCCGCGCGAGGAGCGGCGTGAACCTCGTCTGGTCATCGAAGTAGGCGCCCTGGAGGCCGATGGTGCCGTCGACCACGCGAACCTTGGCCTGGATCGGCTGCCGGGGACGACTCTTGGTCAGGCATGCCTTGGCGACGGAGACTTCGGTGTGCCCGGCACCCAGTGTGGCGCCGATCCCTTTGCAAGGCAGACTCGTCGGTTCGATCGGGTCGTTCAGGGGTCGCCACGACAGGCTCGTCTTGACCACCCTTCCTCGCCGGTCCCGCAGGACCGTGACCGCGTAGACGTTCTTCCTGCCCTGCGGGCGGATCAGCAGCTCGGTGCCGGAGAGCCGCCCCGGCTTCAGTCTCGGGATGGTGACGGTCGCGCTGATCCGGTGTCGAGCGTGCCGGACCCGAACCTGGGTGATGTCGGTGGCGGCCGACGACGAGTCCCCCGAGCGGTCATGGACGCGAGCCTGTCGCGCCTGGGCGGTCTGGGGTGTCAGCGCGATCCCCGCTCCGAGAGCGAGGATGGCGAGCATGCGGGTGGTCGTCCTCATCTGGTGTGTCCCCCTTTGTGTGGATGGGCCTGGTGCCCTTACGTAGGAACAGACGCTTGCAAAACCTTGCGCGGTTGCACACGAATCCGGATATCTCGTGAACGACCGATGAGACCCACCGGGCACCTGACGGCGTCATAAGGGAGACGGGAGGACCCATGGACCAACGCGCGACTGAGGACTTCGAGGCGTTCGCGCTCGCCCGCTCCGGCGACCTGTATCGCCAGGCCTGGGCCTTGTGCGGCGACCCGCACCGGGCCGAGGACCTGGTGCAAGAGACCCTGGCGAAGGTCTTCGTGAAGTGGCGCCGGATCGACACGCCGTACGCCTACTCCCAGCGGACGCTGCTGCGGACCTACCTCAGCCGACGCCGGCTGCGCAGCAGCAGCGAGCTGCCGAGCGCCGAGATGCCCGAGACCGCCGGCACCACGGATCCCATGGTGGACAGCGACCTGCGGCTGATCCTGCAGGAGGCGCTCGCGGAGCTCAGCCGGCTCGACCGCGCCGTCCTGGTGCTGCGTTACCTGGAAGACCTCTCGGTGGCCGACACGGCCGAACGCCTCGGCCTGTCGCCGGGTGCGGTCAAGAACAGAAGTCTGCGTGCCCTCACCCAGGTGCGCGAGGGGAGCCTGCGATGAACGAGAAGGACGTGACCGACCTGCTCCAGCGCGCCACCCGCGAGCTGTCGCCGGACGTGCACACGATGGTGGCCTACGGGCTGCGTCGCGGACGGGTCCGGCAGCGTCGCCGCCGAGCGGTGGCTGCCGGCGCCGCCAGTGCGGCCGCCGTCCTGGTCACCGTGGGAGGTGTGCAGCTGCTCGGCTCGGCCGGCCCGGCGCCCCGTCCGATCGCCCCGGCCGACTCGGCGACACCCTCGGTCCCCTCGCCGGCCCCGAGCAGGGCCGCCAAGGCGCGGCTCGCCGTCGCGACCGAGCAGGTGCCGACGACGTTCGCCTCGATCGCGCCCGGCGAGGTGAGCCCGCCGTCTGCCAAGTCCGGACCCGACTCCGCCCCCGTCGTCGACTTCACGTGGAGGGGTTTCGGGATCCGCGTGGGCCTCACGCCGGATGACTACGTGACCGGCCGGTCGATCCCCGACCCCGCGCGTCGCTGCGCGGAGCAAGGGGACGGGAGCGTGTGCCGGCCCGGCCCCGACGGGACGGTCGTGAGCACGTCCAGCTTCACGAACCCGGCGGTGGACGGTGGCACGCAGGTACGGTCGGTGACCGTCTTCCGCCCCGACGGATGGGACGTCCTGGTGATGGCCTACAACGGACCGGGCAAGGAAGGTCCTGTCACCGCCGACGCACCGCCGCTCGGCCTCCCGCAGCTGCAGCGCATCGCCTCCAGCGACGTCTGGTTCCGGTGACCGGCTCGCGGTCCACGGCCAGGCGGTGCGCGGCCTGGTCGCCCGGCCGATCCCGCGTCGAGCGAATCAGCGCTCGACCAGCGCCTGCTGGGCCCACGCCGTGAGGTCGGTGCGTACGCCGGCCCCGAACCGGAAGTCGCGGTAGCTGTACATCACCGACTCGACGTCCTCGCCCGGCGGGACGGTCGGCACCACGTTGAGCAGGTGCTCGAGCCCGGGGTAGACGTGGATGTCGGCGTGCGGCGCTGCCCGGGCGATGGCGTCGACCGAGGCGCGGACCGGCATGGAGGTGTCGTCGGCGCCGTACTGCAAACCGGCGAAGATCTGCCGGGCCATGGCGAACTTCGCCACCTGGATGAACAGTCGAACTTAGTGCGCGTTGCGCAGGTCAACAGGCGGTTCTCGTCATGATCACAACTCCGACTGGATCCCGGCGAGCAGCTGGCGGGCCATGACGATCCGCTGCACCTGGTTGGTGCCCTCGTAGATCTGGGTGATCTTGGCGTCGCGCATCATCCGCTCCACCGGGTAGTCGCGGGTATAGCCGTAGCCGCCGAGCACCTGGACCGCGTCGGTGGTGACCTGCATGGCGGTGTCGGAGGCGAAGCACTTCGCGGCCGCTCCGAAGAACGTCAGGTCGTCGTCGCCGCGCTCGGAGCGGCCGGCCGCGGCGTACGTCAGCTGCCGGGCCGCCTCGACCTTCATGCCCATGTCGGCGAGCAGGAACTGCAGGCCCTGGAAGTCGGCGATCTTCTTGCCGAACTGCTGCCGCTGCTTGGCGTAGTCCAGCGCGTAGTCCAGCGCACCCTGGGCGATCCCCACCGCCTGTGCGGCGATGGTGACGCGGGTGTGGTCGAGCACCTTCATGGCGGTCGCGAAGCCGGTGCCCTCCTCCCCGATCATCCGGTCCGCGGGGACCCGGACGTTGTCGAGGTAGACCTCGCGCGTCGGCGACCCCTTGATGCCGAGCTTGCGCTCCGGCGCGCCGAAGGTCACTCCCTCGTCGGAGCGCTCCACGACGAAGGCCGAGATGCCGGCGGAGCGCTTCTCGGGGTCGGTGACGGCGAAGACCGTGTAGAACTCCGAGACCCCGGCGTTGGTGATCCACCGCTTGACGCCGTTGATCACCCAGGAGTCGCCGTCGCGGACCGCCCGGGTCTTCATCGACACGGCGTCCGAGCCGGCGTCCGGCTCGGAGAGGCAGTAGGAGAACATCCCGTCGTTGGCCGCGAGCCGGCTGAGGTACTTCTTCTTCAGCTCCGCGGACCCGGCGAGGATGACCGGCATCGACCCCAGCTTGTTCACGGCGGGGATCAGCGACGAGGACGCGCACGCGCGGGCGACCTCCTCGATCACGATGCAGGTCGCGAGCGCGTCGGCCCCGGCGCCGCCGTACTCCTCGGACACGTGCGGTGCGGCGAAGTCGGAGGCGGCGAGCGCGTCGTACGCCTGCTGCGGGAAGGTGCTCTGCTCGTCGACCTCAGCCGCGTGCGGGGCCACCTTGGCGTCGCACACCGCCCGCACGGCCTCGCGGACCGCCTGGTGCTCCTCGGACAGCGCAAACATCGGGAAGTCGCTCATGACCCCGATTCTACTGCTCGGTAACCCGCTGGGCCGACCCGGTCCGGCACCGTCGGACATGGTCCTCCCGGCCGCTGGGTAGCGTCGAGGACATGGCTTCCCCCGCGCCTCCGTGGCTCGACCCCGACGACATCCGCTTCATGCTCGAGGAGTGCGACACCTGGGCGGTGGTCGGCCTCGGCGGCGACCCCGCGCGTACGGCGTACGGCATCGCCCGGCTGCTGCAGCAGCACGGCAAGCGGATCGTGCCGATCCACCCCTCGGCCGCCACCGTGCTCGGCGAGCCCGGCTACGCCTCGCTGGCCGAGGTCCCCTTCCCTGTCGACGTGGTGGACGTGTTCCGCCGCTCCGAGGCCGCCGGGGAGTTCGCCGACCAGGCGGTCCGGATCGGCGCCCGCGGGGTGTGGTTCCAGCTCGGCGTCGTCGACGAGGCGGCCTACCGGCGCACCGTCGACGCCGGCGTACGTATGGTCATGGACACCTGCCCGGCCATGGAGTGGCCGCGCCTGCGCCGAGAAAGGGCCTCATGAGCCACCCGGAAACCCGTCGTGACGCCACCGTCGAGCAGCTGCACGGTCGCGAGATCGCCGACCCGTACCGCTGGCTGGAGGACCCCGACTCCGCCGAGACCGGGGCCTGGGTGGCCGCGCAGAACGCCGCCTCCCGCGCGCACCTGGACGCCCTCGCCTCCCGGGAGTGGTTCCAGGCCACGATGAGCGCGATCGTCGCGATGCCCCGCGCCGGGACCCCCGCCCGGATCGGCGAGCGCTACCTCGTCAGCCGCAACGACGGCACCCAGCAGCAGGACCAGTGGTACGTCGCGGACAGCCTCGAGGAGCTGCGCTCCGGCGGCCGGCTGCTGCTCGACCCCAACACCTTCTCCCAGGACGGCACCGCCTCGCTGGCCTGGTACGACGAGAGCCGCGACGGCAGCCTGCTGGCCTACCAGGTCAGCGAGGGCGGCAGCGACTGGACCACCATCCGCGTGCGCGACGTGGCGACCGGCCAGGACCTCGACGACGTGCTGACCAAGGTGAAGTTCAGCGCCGCCACCTGGCTGCCCGACGGGTCGTTCCTCTACGTGCACTTCCCGACCGAGGGCGAGGGCCGCGGCACCGAGGCGGCGGCGCTGCCGGCCGGCCGGCTGCGCCGGCACGTGCTCGGCACCCCCCAGGCCCAGGACCCCGTGGTGTGGGAGCTGCCCGAGGAGCCCCGGGTGATCCCGGAGCCGGAGCTGTCCCACGACGGCCGGTGGCTGGTGCTGCACTTCTCGGAGGGCACCTCGGAGAAGAACCGGCTGTGGGCCTACCCGGTGCGCACCGAGCACGGCACCAGCACGCTCGGAGAGCCGCTGAAGGTCGTCGACGAGACCCGCGCGGCCTTCCGGTTCGTGCGCTCGCAGGACGACCGGCTGCTGCTGCACACCGACCTCGACGCTCCCCTCGGCCGGGTGGTGCGCGTCGACCTCTCCGGCCCGGCCCCCTCGGGCCGCGTCGACGACCTCGAGCTGGTCGACGTGGTGGGTGAGTCCGACGCCGCCCTCGACGCGATCACCGCGGCCGCCGACGAGCTGCTGACCGTGCACCTGGTCGACGCCCAGCCGCGGATCACCCGGCACGGCCTCGACGGCTCCGAGCTCGGCCGGGTCGACGTCACCGGCGGCTCGGTGGTCGCGCTGCGCGGCAAGGCCGGCCGCGACGAGGTCCTCCTCGGCCTCACCTCCGTGACCAGCCGCGTGACGCCGTACCGCCTGCTGCTGCCCTCCGGCGAGGTGGCCGTGGTCGACGGCCTGGCCCCCGAGGCACCCGGCGGCGCGCCCGCCTGGGAGCCGCCCGAGGTCAGCGTCGAACGTCGCCGGGCCACCAGCAAGGACGGCACCGAGGTGCCCTACTTCCTGGTCCGGCGCGCCGACGTGGAGCTCGACGAGCCGCGCCCGACGCTGCTCTACGGCTACGGCGGCTTCAACATCGCGGTGCTCGCCGACTTCCGCCCGACCTTCGCCGGCTGGCTGTCGGCCGGAGGCGTGCTGGCGATCGCGAACCTGCGCGGCGGCAGCGAGTACGGCGCGGACTGGCACGACGCCGGCCGGCTGCACCGCAAGCAGAACGTCTTCGACGACTTCGCCGCGGTCGGCGACCACCTCGTCGCCGACGCCGTCACCACGCCTGCGCAGCTGGCGCTGCACGGCGGCAGCAACGGCGGCCTCCTGGTCGGCGCCACGATGCTGCAGCGCCCGGACCTGGCCGCGGTGGCGCTGCCGGCCGTCGGGGTGCTGGACATGCTCCGGTTCCACCTGTTCACGATCGGCGCCGCCTGGATCTCCGACTACGGCTCGCCGGAGGACCCGGAGATGTTCGAGACGCTGCTCGCCTACTCCCCGCTGCACAACGTCCGGGCGGGGCAGGCCTACCCGGCGACGCTGGTGCTCACCGGCGACCACGACGACCGGGTGGTGCCCGCGCACAGCTTCAAGTTCACCGCGGAGCTGCAGCGGGCCCAGGGCGGCGACGCGCCGGTGCTGGCCCGGATCGAGACCTCGACCGGTCACGGCCTGGGCAAGCCGGCGTCGGTGATCGCCGCGGAGACCGCCGACCTGCTGGCGTTCGCGGCCGAGCACACCGGCCTCGTGCCGTCCTGATCCCGCGGACGGGTCAGAACCCGACGCGGCGCTGCGTGTCGCCGCGGACGGCCCGGCCCTTCTCGCGGGCTGACTCGGCGAGCCCGTCCTGGAACCGCACCATCGCGGCCCGCAGGTCCTCGTCGGCGGCGGCGAGGATGCGGACGGCGAGCAGGCCGGCGTTGCGGGCGTTGCCGATCGCCACGGTGGCCACCGGGACCCCCGCCGGCATCTGCACGATGGAGAGCAGCGAGTCCATGCCGTCGAGGTACTTCAGCGCCACCGGCACGCCGATCACCGGGAGCGGCGTCACGGCCGCGAGCATGCCGGGCAGGTGGGCGGCTCCGCCGGCGCCGGCGATGATCACCCGCAGCCCCCGACCGGCCGCCTCCTTGCCGTAGGCGAGCATCTCCTCGGGCATCCGGTGCGCCGAGACGACGTCCGCCTCGTGCGGCACGCCGAACTCGTCCAGCGCCTCCGCGGCCGCCTTCATCGTCGGCCAGTCGGAGTCCGAACCCATCACGATCCCCACCCGGGGCCGCTGGTCTGCGGTCATCTGCTCACTCGCTCTCGTCACCGAGGTCGCCGCGGAACCAGGCGGCCGCGTGCAGCGCCCGCTCGCGGACCTCGTCCAGGTCGTCGCCGTACGCCGTGACGTGGCCGACCTTGCGACCGGGCTTCACGTCCTTGCCGTAGAGGTGCACCTTCAGCTGCGGGTCCCGGGCGAGCACGTGCCGGTAGCCGGCGTACAGGTCGCGGGACAGCTCGCCGTGGTCGCCGCCGAGGATGTTGACCATCACCGTCCAGGGCGCCCGGGCCTGCGGCGAGCCGAGCGGCAGGTCGAGGACCGCCCGCAGGTGGTTCTCGAACTGGCCGGTGACGGCGCCGTCCATCGACCAGTGACCGGTGTTGTGCGGGCGCATCGCGAGCTCGTTCACCAGGACCCGGCCGTCGCGGGTCTCGAACAGCTCGACGGCGAGGATGCCGGTCACGTCGAGCTCCCCGGCCACGGTCATCGCGATCTGCTGGGCCTGCACCGACAGCTCCGGATCGAGGTCGGGGGCGGGCGCGACCACCTCCCAGCAGATGCCGTGCTGCTGCACGGACTCCACGACCGGGTACGCCGCCACCTGTCCCGACGGGGACCGGGCCACCAGCGCGGAGAGCTCGCGGCGGAAGTCGACCTTCTCCTCGGCGAGGATCTGCACGCCCTTCGCCGCGGCCACCGCGAGGGGGTCGCCGGACTCGGCGGCGGAGCCGACCACCCACACGCCCTTGCCGTCGTAGCCGCCGCGGGTGGTCTTCAGCACGACCGGGAAGCCGCCGACGGACTCGGCGAAGCGGGCCACGTCCTCGGCGTCGTGGACGACCGCGTGCCGCGGGCAGGGGACGCCGAGCTCGGTGAGCCGTGCCCGCATCACCGCCTTGTCCTGCGCGTGCACGAGCGCGCCGGGGCCGGGGCGGCAGGCGTGCCCCTCCTCGCTCAGCGCGTGCAGGTGCGCGGTCGGCACGTGCTCGTGGTCGAAGGTCACCACGCTGCAGCCCTCGGCCACGGTGCGCAGCGTCTCGAGGTCGGTGTAGTCGCCGACGGTGGTGTCGGCCACCACCTGCGCCGCGGAGACGCCCGGCCCCTCGGCCAGCAGCCGCAGCGGGACGCCGAGGGCGACCGCCGCCTGGGCCATCATGCGGGCCAGCTGGCCGCCGCCGATCACCGCTACCGAGGGCGCGCCGTTGTCTGGGGTGCCCGCGGAGGGCGAGGGGGCCGCTGCAGTCACGGCCCCGACTCTATCGGCAGCCTCAGGAGGCCGAGCGCGCCTGGTCCACGTAGACCGGCGGGCTGAGCTCGAAGCGGAGCCCGCGACCCCGGATCGTGGTGATCAGGGTGGGCCGCCGGGTGTCGTCGCCGAGCTTGCGGCGCAGCCAGCCCAGGTGCACGTCGATGGTCTTGGCCGACGTCCAGAAGGTGGTCTGCCAGACGTCTCGCATCAGCTCCTCGCGGGAGACGATCTCCCCGGGCCGGCTGATCAGCGCGTGCAGCAGGTCGAACTCCTTGTTCGACAGGCGGATGTCGACTCCGTCGCGACGCACACGCCGCGTCGCCGCGTCGACCTCCACGCCCTGCACACTGTTCATGCGAGAAATGTAGGAAAGCGCACGGGGCCGCGTGCACCACTCGGACGAGATTGGCCCGGAATGACTAGCCCACCGTCTAGTCCCTGCTAGTCACGGCCGGTGGTGCCCATGGCCGGCGGGTGCTCAGGGACGGCGTACGGCGACCGGCTCCACGACGCCGAAGCCGCGCAACGGGCGCGGCGGGAGCCGCTGGGTCTCGAACTCGCTCGGGGGCAGCAGCGCGGCCGTCGCCGGGTCGGTGATCACACGGTTGCGGCGGGCGACCGCGGTCAACCGGGCCGCCATGTTCACCGGCGGACCGAAGACGTCTCCGAGCCGCATCACCACCGCGCCCGCGGACAGGCCGATCTTCACGTCGGGCAGCCGCTTGTCGCGCCGGATCACCTCGACGATCCTCAGGGCGATGTCGGCGCCCTGCACCGGCCCCTCGGCGATGAAGAGGACCGAGTCGCCGAGGGTCTTGATCACACGGCCGCCGTGGCTGGCGACCACGTCGGCGCAGCGCGACTCGAAGACCTCGACCATGTCGCCGATGCGGTCCTCGTCCATCTCGTTGGACAGTGCGGTGAAGCTCACCAGGTCGGCGAACCCGACGGTGACCTCGACGGTGTGCAGGTCGGCGTCGTTGGCGCCGAGCGCCTCGACCCGGCCCACCGCCGCGGCGAGGTGCCGCCGCCAGGCGTAGATCAGCACCGCCTCGAACGGCACCCCGACCTTCTCCGCGACCCGCATCGCACTGCCGATCCGGCTGCCGGTGGCCTGGTCGCCCTTCTCGAGCTGTTCGACCCTCGAGGAGAGCGTGGCGACCTGCCAGTCGGCGAGCTTGGCCATCGTCTGTCCCACCGCCCGGGTCAGCCGGACCGCGGTGTCGAAGTCGATGATGCCCTCACGGACGGCGTCGATCATCAGCCCGAGCGCGGAGAGGTCGGCGTCGGTGAAGGCCGCCGACTCGCCCGCGTCGGGGAAGCCCAGCGCGCGCCAGAGCCGGCGGGCGTCCTCGATCGAGACCCCGGCCGCGGCGGCGACCTGCTCGCTGGTCAGCATCGGCTCTTCCCCGAGCAGCCGCCGCTCCAGCCGCTCGCGGGTCCAGCTCTCCTCAGGAACCGTCATCGGTCCTGAGAGCTCCGGGCTCGGAGAGCCGGTGCAGCTCCTCGGCGACCAGCATCTGGACGCGCTCGACCTGAGGGATGTCGTGCAGCAGGACCTGACCGGTCTCGCTGGCGTCGGAGACCACGAGGGTGCCGCAGCCGAAGACCCGGTCGACGATCCCGATGTCGAAGTCGACGCCGCTGATCCGGTTGAGCGGGATGGTGCGGCCCTGCATGGCGATGAAGCCGCTGCGCTTGATGAACCGGCGGTTGGTGAAGGTGTAGGACGTCGTCATCCAGCGCATGAACGGCTTGACCACCCACCACAGCGCCACCAGCAGCGCCAGCCCCCAGATCACGACGTCGACCAGCGGCTGCGCCGACCCGGCGTCGACCAGCGCGGAGAGGAAGCCCGCCGCGGCGGCCAGCACGATCAGCAGCAGCGCCGGCACGAGCAGCGCCTTGACGTGGGTGCGGGTGGAGACGACGACGTGCTCGCCGTCGATGAGGAGCCGGGACGGGAATGCCACGCCCGCATCCTTTCACGCCGGACGCAGGGTCACGGCTCGGTGCGACGCACGTGCACGACGTCCCCGGCTCCGAGGACCCGCGGTCCGGCGGCCGTGGTGACCTGCAGCCGCCCGTCGGCGTCGACACCGGCCGCGCGGCCCTCGAGCCGCTCACCGGTGGGCAGGTCCACCCGCACGCGGCGGCCGACGGTGTCGCAGGCGGAGAGGTACGCCGGGCGCAGCCCGTCCGCGGCGTCACCGGCCGAGCGCCGCCACGCGTCGTACTGCTCGCCCAGCGTGTCGAGCAGGTGCACGAGCAGCCGGGTCCGGTCCACCTCGGCCCCCAGGGCGGTGGCCAACGACGTCGCGGTGGGCACCGGCAGCTCCGCGGACCGCAGCGACACGTTGAGCCCCACCCCGACGACGGCCGCGGCGCCGCCCGCGTCCCGCTCCACGCGCTCGACCAGGATCCCGGCCACCTTGGCGTCGCCGACCAGGACGTCGTTGGGCCACTTGAGCGCCGCTTCGAGCCCGGTGGTCCGGCGGACCGCCTCGACCACGGCGAGACCGGTCAGCAGCGGCAGCCACGGCCAGCGGGCGGCGGGGACCTCGGCGGGGGCCAGCAGCACCGAGCAGGTGAGCGCCGAGCGGGCCGGCGTCACCCAGGTGCGGTCCAGCCGGCCGCGGCCGGCGGTCTGGTGCTCGGCGACCAGCACCAGCCCCTCCGGCTCCCCGGCGCGGGCCCGGGCCGCGACCTCGGCGTTCGTGGAGGGCGACTCGGCCACCACCTCCACCCGCCAGCGGGAGCCGGGCGCGGCGGCGGTGGCGGCGGCGAGCAGCGAGCGGTCCAGCGGCGGCCGCTCGCCCACCCCGTGGCCGCGCTGATCGGCGGGCTCACCCGGCAGGTCGGTCGTCACAGGCACTAGATTGACCGAACCAGCACGTCGTTCGCGAACTGGAGGCGAAGAACCCCGTGAGCCAAGCAGCGCCCACACCGGCCGAGGAGAAGCCCGGTCAGGGCACCGAGGTGCCGGCCGACATCGACATCCACACCAGTGCCGGCAAGGCCTCCGACCTCTCGCGACGGCTCGAGGCGGCGGTCCACGCGGGCTCGGAGCGGGCGATCGAGAAGCAGCACGGCAAGGGCAAGAAGACCGCCCGCGAGCGGGTGCTCGAGCTGCTCGACGAGGGCTCCTTCGTCGAGCTCGACGAGCTGGCCCGGCACCGTTCCACCGCGTTCGGGATGGAGAAGAACCGCCCCTACGGCGACGGGGTGGTGACCGGCTACGGCACCGTCGAGGGCCGCCAGGTCTGCGTGTTCGCCCAGGACTTCACCGTGTTCGGCGGCTCGTTGGGCCAGGTCTTCGGCGAGAAGATCGTCAAGGTGATGGACCTGGCGATGAAGACCGGCTGCCCGGTCATCGGGATCAACGACTCCGGAGGCGCCCGGATCCAGGAGGGCGTGGTCTCGCTGGGCCTGTACGGCGAGATCTTCCGCCGCAACGTGCACGCCTCCGGGGTGATCCCGCAGATCTCGCTGATCATGGGCCCCTGCGCCGGCGGTGCGGTCTACTCCCCGGCGGTCACCGACTTCACGGTCATGGTCGACCAGACCTCGCACATGTTCATCACCGGACCGGACGTGATCAAGACCGTCACCGGCGAGGACGTCTCGATGGAGGAGCTCGGCGGCGCCCGCTCCCACAACACCAAGTCCGGCAACGCCCACTACATGGGCGCCGACGAGTCCGACGCGATCGACTACGTCAAGGCGCTGCTGTCCTACCTGCCGCAGAACAACCTCGACGAGCCGGTCGTCTACGACGAGCCGGCCGACCTCGAGGTGAGCGACTCCGACCGCGAGCTGGACACGCTGGTGCCGGACTCGCCGAACCAGCCCTACGACATGCACACCGTGATCGAGGCCGTCGTCGACGACGGCGAGTTCCTCGAGGTGCAGCCGCTGTTCGCGCCGAACCTCGTCATCGGGTTCGGCCGGGTCGAGGGTCGTCCCGTCGGCGTGGTCGCCAACCAGCCGATGCAGTTCGCCGGCACCCTGGACATCGACGCCTCCGAGAAGGCCGCCCGCTTCGTCCGCACCTGCGACGCGTTCAACCTGCCGGTGCTCACCTTCGTCGACGTGCCCGGCTTCCTGCCCGGGACCGACCAGGAGTGGAACGGCATCATCCGCCGCGGCGCCAAGCTGATCTACGCCTACGCCGAGGCGACGGTCCCGCTGGTCACGATCATCACCCGCAAGGCGTACGGCGGCGCCTACGACGTCATGGGGTCCAAGCACCTCGGCGCGGACATCAACCTGGCCTGGCCGACGGCGCAGATCGCCGTGATGGGCGCGCAGGGCGCCGTGAACATCCTGTACCGCGCCGAGCTGGCCGGCGCCGAGGACCCCGAGGCGGCGCGCACCGAGCTGATCACCGCCTACGAGGACCACCTCGCCAACCCTTACCTCGCGGCCGAGCGCGGCTACGTCGACGCGGTCATCCACCCGCACGAGACCCGCGGCGAGGTGGTCCGGGCGCTGCGGCTGCTGCGCACCAAGCGCGAGAGCCTGCCGCCGAAGAAGCACGGGAACATCCCGCTGTGACCGGGCCCGACCCGACGCCCGAGCAGCAGCCCGCGCCGCTGTTCCTGGTCCGCGGCGACGCCACGGACCAGGAGGTGGCCGCGCTGACCGTGGTGCTCCAGGCGCTGGCGGCCGCGGCCCCCGCGCCCCCGCGCCGGGCCTGGGCGCAGTGGTCCTCGCCTCAGCGGGCGGTGCGCTCGTCGTACCTCTCGCCGGGCAGGCCGGACGGCTGGCGGTCGAGCGCGCTGCCCCGCTGAGCCGCGCGGATCCCCCGCCACGCCGCCGCTGTCGCGACGGCGAACAGCCAGGCCAGCAGCAGGTTGCGGGCCGCCAGGGACAGCACCGTGAGCGCCACGTCGCCGTGACCCGTGGTGAGGGCGCCGTAGTGCCAGGGGAAGACCACCTGGGTCAGTCCGGCCGCCACCAGCAGCCAGCCGGTCCAGCTCCGGAGCCGGGACGAGTCGGCGATCGCCAGACCGGCGGCGGCGGTAGGCGCCAGCCAGAGCAGGTACTGCGGGCTGAGCACCTTGCCGACCACCACGAAGCCGCTCACCGAGGCGAGCACCAGCCAGACGGTCGTGGCGGTGTCGATGCGCCGGCCCCGGCGGACCAGGTCGCCGAGCTGCCACCACAGGAAGCCCAGCCCGGCGAGGTAGAGGACCGAGGCCACGGCGCTGACGGTGAGCAGCGCCGGCACCGCCGGGCCGGAGACCTCGAAGGACTTGCTGGACTGGTAGGCCACCTCCCAGGTGTCGGGGACCAGCCACCACGCGACCACCGCGGGGGTGGCGAGCACCGACTCGACCTGCAGGCCCCGGTCGACCTGGTACGCCAGCGGTGAGACCAGCCGGTCCCAGCCGCCGAGCACCCAGCTGATCGCCACGAGCGCCGCGCCGGTGGCCGCCCCGGCGGCGAGGACGCGGTGCCAGGAGCGGGCGTGGCCGAGCAGCGCCGGGACGATCAGCCCCGGCCAGAGCTTGATGCCGGTCGCCACCGCGGCGAGCACGCCGGAGGCCGCCGGCCAGCGGTTCACCACCAGCACCGCGAGACCGCAGAGGATCCCCGGCAGCAGGTCGAACCGGGCCAGGGTCGTCGAGCCCAGCAGCAGGACCGCCGCGATCCAGGTGGCCGGCGGCAGCCACCGCACCGGACCCCGGGCGACGACGTACAGCAGCACCGTGAAGGCCAGGTCGGTGGCGAGGGCCGCGGCGAAGAGCAGGTTCTGGTACTGCCGGACGTCGCCCAGGCTCTCGGCGACCCACCACGGCACCCCCAGGGCACCCACCGCGGGCACCGGGTACTCCACCAGGGTCTGCGACAGGCCCCGGTCCGACATCGCCCACAGGCTCTGGAAGAAGTAGAGGACGTCGCCGGTGACCCAGGCCTGGGAGCCGTGGAGCAGCCACAGCAACCAGGCACGGCTGGCCAGCCACGCGGCCGCCAGCGCTGCGATCCTCACACCGGGGAACGCTACCGCCCGGCGACCTGGCCCGGGGCCACACCGCACGGATCCACCGGGCTCGGGCGCGCCCGGGCGAGCGGACCGCCGGCGCACGGCTTGACTAGGGTGCAGGCATGTCCGACTCGAGCACCCGTCCAGACCGCACCGTCGACGCGATCGCCGACCGGTACGTCGCCGACTACTGCGCCCTGCACCCGCTGACGGCCACCTACATCGGCGTCCCCGGCCACGAGCACGAGCTCACCGACTTCTCCCCCGCCGGCTTCGCCGCGCGCCAGGAGCTCGCCCGGAAGGCGCTCGCCGCGGCCACCGCGGCCACCCCGGTCGACGCCCGCGAGCAGGTGGCCCGGGAGGCGTTCCTCGAGCGGCTCGGCCTCCAGGTGGAGATGTACGACGCGCAGGTGCCGCAGTCCCAGATCTCGGTGATCGACAGCCCGCTGCACGAGCTGCGCATGGTCTTCGACCTGATGAGGACCGACGACGACGAGGCCTGGGAGAGCATCGACGCCCGGTTGGCCGCCTTCCCCGCGGCGCTCGCCGGCTACCGCGAGACCCTCCTCGTGGCCGCGGACCAGGGCCACGTCGCCGCCCGGCGCCAGATCGCCGAGGTCGCCGAGCAGGTCCGGTCCTGGACCGGCCAGAGCGGCACCAGCGGCAACTTCTTCGACCGGCTCGTGGAGGGCGCCGAGGTGGCTGCCGGACTTCGCGCGCGGCTCGAGCAGCACGCCCGCGAGGCCAGCGACGCGACCGCCGGCTTCGGGCGCTTCCTCGACGAGGAGCTGCGGCCGCGGGGCCGCGAGAGCGAGGCGTGCGGGCGCGAGCTGTACACCCTCGGGTCTCGCTACTTCCTCGGCACCACGATCGACCTCGACGAGACCTACGCTTGGGGCTGGCAGGAGCTCGCCCGGATCGAGGCCGAGATGGCCCGGGTGGCGGACCTCATCGTGCCCGGCGGCAGCGTCGACGACGCGGTGGCGGCCCTCGACGCCGACCCGGAGCGACAGATCGCCGGCAAGGACGCCTTCGCCGGCTGGATGCAGCAGCTGGCCGACCGCGTGGTCGCGGAGATGGCCGACGTGCACTTCGACATCCCCGCGCCGATCCGGCGCATCGAGTGCCGGATCGCCCCCACGAGCGACGGCGGGATCTACTACACCGGCCCGACCGAGGACTTCAGCCGTCCCGGGCGGATGTGGTGGGCGGTGCCCGACAGCCAGGAAACCTTCTCCACCTGGCGCGAGGTGACCACGGTCTTCCACGAAGGGGTGCCCGGCCACCACCTCCAGGTCGCCCAGACCGTCTACCGCAGCGAGCTGCTCAACCGCTGGCAGCGGCTCATGTGCTGGGTGTCGGGTCACGGCGAGGGCTGGGCGCTCTACGCCGAGCGGCTCATGGACGACCTCGGCTACCTCGACGACCCGGGCGACAAGCTCGGGATGCTCGACGCGCAGGCGTTCCGGGCCGCCCGGGTGGTCATCGACATCGGCATGCACCTGCAGCTGAGCATCCCCGAGGACAACCCCTTCGGCTTCCATCCCGGCGAGACCTGGGACCGCGAGCTCGGGCTCGAGTTCATGCGCACCCACACGCGCATGGAGGACGACCAGATCAAGTTCGAGATCAACCGCTACCTCGGCTGGCCGGGCCAGGCGCCGTCGTACAAGGTCGGCGAGCGGATCTGGCTCAGGGCGCGCGAGGAGGCCCGGGCCCGGCTCGGGGAGGACTTCGACCTCAAGAGCTTCCACCAGCAGGCCCTGGACCTCGGCTCGATCGGCCTGGACCCGCTGCAGGCCGCTCTCGCGCGGATCTCGTGACCGGCCCGACCCGGCTGGTACTGGCCTCGGCGTCACCGGCCCGCTTGTCCACCCTTCGCAACGCCGGCCTCGACCCCGAGGTGCTGGTCTCCGGGGTCGACGAGTCGGTGGTCGAGAGCACCGACCCGGCGACGCTGGCCACCCGGCTGGCCGAGCTCAAGGCCGACGCGGTCCTCGGACGGCTCGACGAGGCCGCCGCCGGGGCCGTGGCTGCGGACGTGCTGGTGCTCGGCTGCGACTCGGTGCTCGACTTTGGCGGCGAGGTCCTGGGCAAGCCGGCCGACGCCGAGGAGGCCCGGGCGCGCTGGCAGAAGATGCGCGGCGGCACCGGGGTGCTGCACACCGGTCACTGCCTGGTGCTGCGGTCCTCGGGGCGCCGGCTGGTCCGCGCCGTCGACACGGTGGTCCACTTCGCCGAGGTCGACGACGTGGAGATCGACGCCTACGTCGCCTCCGGGGAGCCGCTGCACGTCGCCGGCGCGTTCACCCTCGACGGCCTCGGCGGCGCCTTCGTCCGAGGCATCGAGGGCGACCCGCACAACGTGGTGGGGGTCAGCCTGCCGGCGCTGCGCGAGATGGTCGCGGAGCTCGGGCTGCGCTGGACCGACCTGTGGTCGGCCGACGCGGCGGCCCGCTGAGCGTGCCGGCCGCGGCTCAGCCGCCAGAGTCGGCTCAGCCGCCCGTGCCGCCGGTGCCGCGCGGGGCCAGGCAGAACATGCCGGCCACCTCCCGGCTCGGCTCGTAACCGGCGCGCTCCACCACGGTGATCTTGCCCTGGGCCGAGTCCCGCAGGCAGACCAGCGACACGTCGAGCCGGTTCAAGGCCTCGTCGACCTCCGCCGCGGTCACCGGGGCTCCGACCGGGGAGACGAAGTCGAACAGCGTCATCCGCGCGGCGTGCTGGTCGGCCGGCTCGGTCAGGAACCGGGCGTAGAAGTAGCGCGGGATCACCGCGAACACGTCGGTGGTCACCAGCGGCAGCGCCGTCATCACCGGCAGCGGAAGCAGGACCGGACCGGGACCGGGGTCGAGCTCGGCGACCCGCGACGCCTTGGTCAGCAGCGACGGGTCGACCTTCCACGCGGGCTGGTCGGTCACGGACGTGGAGTTGCGCGCCTCCGCGGACCAGAGGGGTACGCCGACCGCCACCAGGCCGAGCATCAACGCGGCCGCCAGCCCCCAGCCGGCCACCGGGCGCAGCCTCCCGCTGAGACGCGGGAGGTCGACCGTGCCCAGCAGGCCCACCGCCACCGGGACCGGCGCGAGCATCAGCAGCCGCCAGAGCACCGGGCCGGCCCCGGTCAGCGACTCGGTGAGCTGCAGGAAGCCCGGCAGCAGCGGCACGAACACGGTGGCCGACGCCGCGGCGACCAGGATCGCGCGCCGACCGCTCCTGACCACGAGCGGTGCCAGCAGCAGCGCCAGCACGATCACCACCGAGAACTCCGGCGACTTGCCGATCACCTTGGTGAACGCCCACCACGGGACAGCCGCTCGGGCGGGTTCTGCTCGAGCGCGCCGGAGGCCTGCAGGGCGACCACGAGACCGCCGACGACCGGCCCGAGCGCCAGCAGCACGGAGCCGAGCGCCAGCCGGCCGCTGCGGGCGACCAGGCCGGCGACCAGCAGGGCTCCGGCGATCACGGTGCCGAGCAGGGTCGCGGCGGAGGTGAGGCCCACCATCGCGACCCCCAGGACCGCCATCATCACCAGGTCGTCCCGGCGCCGGCGGCGCAGCAGCCGGGTCGCGACGACCCAGACCATCGGCAGCACGATCAGCCAGAACATCACCTTGCCCTGCCACACCCGGGCGAAGGAGAAGTTGCCGAACATGTTCGCGCCCGCCATCACGCTGAAGACCAGCGTCACCAGCACGACGGCGAGCGGTCGGCGCGGCGCCCACTCCCGGGCCAGCCGCCAGATCGACCACACCGACCAGAAGGCCACCAACGGCACGCTGACCAGGTAGACCACGCTGCCCGCCGAGACACCGAACACGCGCGCCAGCGCGCCCATCAGCGGCTCCACGGAGGCCAGCGGGAGGCCGCCTCCGTAGATGGAGGGCAACGTCTCGGGGCCGAACATGGTGTCGCGCAGCGAGGCGGTGCCGTGCTCGGCCACCCACACGGAGATGTTGACGTAGTAGACGTCGTCCTGGTTGGGGCGCAGCAGCAGCGAGGCGAAGACCGCCGCAGCCAGACCCAGCACCACGACCAGGGCGTGCTCGGCGACGGTGCCCCGCCAGGGCAGCATGGCCGCGTCATCGGTCCCGCCGACGCCCCCGTGGTCGGCCCCGTCACCCCGGTCACCGCCGGTGTCGTCGGGCCGGGTGAGCGCCAGCACGAGCGCGAGCACCAGAGCCACCAGGCACAGCCCGACCAGCAGCGTCACCCGGTGCTTGTCGAGGCTCCAGGTCAGCACGCCCGCCGCGAGCACCACGACGACGTACGCCGCGAGCAGCCCGGTCCGCACGCCTCTCCCCAGGCGCCGGCCCTCCCGGGGCGCAGCCACCGCCGTCGGCTCAGGCCCGTCGGCGGGACCGGCCTGGTCACGCTCGCGCAGGTCCCGCACCACGAGGAACGCCATCAGGGCGATGGTGAGCGGCAACCAGATGCCGGCCGCCAGGCCCAGGTCGAAAGGCCAGACCAGCGACGCCTCGTAGGCCAGCGTCCACAGCGCGAACGCGACCAGGGCGCCGTCCATGACGGGGTCGAGCGACCGGAGAAGCCCGCCCGCGAGGCGGGAGGCCCCTGTCGATCCAGAGGTCACCGAGAGCTCCTTCGTAGCGCGCGTTCGGACCCGAATGGCAATCGTTAGGATGCCTCACATGCCGCTGCCGCTTGACACCCCCCGCCGGATCCTGGCGGTTCTTCCTGCGTTCAACGAGGAGGCGTCCCTGGCGGCGACGATCGACGAGCTGCGCCGGACCTGCCCCGACGTCGACGTCCTGGTGATCGACGACGGCTCGGCGGACGCGACCGCCCAGGTGGCCCGCCGGTCGGGGGCCGCGGTCTGCCAGCTGCCGTTCAACCTCGGGGTCGGCGGTGCGATGCGCACCGGGTTCCGCTACGCGATGCGCCACGACTACGACGTGGTGGTCCAGGTCGACGCCGACGGCCAGCACGACCCGGCCTACCTCGGGGTGCTGGTGGCCGCGCTGGACCACGCCGACGTCGTGGTGGGCGCGCGGTTCGCCGGCGAGGGCAGCTATGCCGCCCGCGGGCCGCGCCGGTGGGCGATGCGGCTGCTCGCGGTCACCCTGTCCCGGCTCGCGCACACCCGGCTCACCGACGTGACCAGCGGGTTCCGTGCCGCCAACCGGCGGGCGATCCGCATCTTCGCCGCGCACTACCCCGCGGAGTACCTCGGCGACACCGTCGAGTCCCTGGTGATCGCGGTCCGGGTCGGCCTGGTGGTCCGGCAGCAGCCGGTCTCGATGCGTCAGCGGGCGGGCGGCACGGCCAGCCAGACCCCGCTGCGGGCCGCGGCGTACCTCGCCCGCGCCATGATCGCCCTCGCGATCGCGCTGGTCCGCCGGTGGCCCACCACGCTGGAGCCGACCCCCACGGAGGCGCTGTGAAGGCGACCCTGATCCTCGGACTGCTCGGCTCGGTCACCACGTTGGTGGTGCTCTTCGAGATGATGCGCCGTCACCACCTGCGCGAGAAGTACGCCGTCCTGTGGGCGTCCGTGGCGGTGATGACGCTCGTCGTGGCCGCCTTCCCGGGGCTGCTGGCCGCCGCGGCGCGCCTGGTGGGCGTCGAGGTGCCCAGCAACCTGCTGTTCTTCGTCGCCAGCATGCTGCTGCTGTTCGTCAGCGTCCAGCACAGCCACGAGCTCGGCCGGCTCGAGGAGCGCAGCCGCACCCTGGCCGAAGAGGTGGCCCTGCTGCGTCTCGAGATCGAGACCCGCGTCGACGAGGACCGGAGCAGCTGAGTGGACCTCCGCCCGACGCTCACGGTCGTCCTGCTGGCATACGGCGATGAGCCGTACCTCGTGGAGGCCGCCCAGGCGGTCCTCGCCTCCACCGGCGTCGACCTCGACGTCGTCCTGGTCGACAACGGCTGCACCAGCGACGGCGTGGAGAAGGTCGCCGGCCTGGACCGGCTGCGCGTGCTGCGCCCGGCCGAGAACACCGGGTTCGCGGGCGGCTGCAACCTCGGCGCCGCCGAGGCGACCGGGGAGTTCCTCGCCTTCGTGAACAGCGACGCGATCGTGCACCCGGACGCCCTGGCCCGGCTGGTCGAGGTGGCCCGGCGACCCGACGTCGGTCTCGCCAGCGCCAGCCTGCGGCTGCACGACTCCCCCGAGCAGATGAACTCCGCCGGCAACCCGGTGCACTTCTCGGGGCTCTCCTGGGCCGGCGGCCTCGGCGAGCCGGCCACCCGGCACTCGCACGAGGAGGACGTCCCCAGCGTCACCGGGGCGGCGTGCGTGGCACGGCGCGAGGTCTTCGAGGACCTCGGCGGCTTCTGCGAGCTGATGTTCGCCTACTGCGAGGACGCCGAGCTCAGCCTGCGCACCTGGCAGTCCGGCCTGCGCTGCGTGTTCGTCCCGGACGCGGTGGTGCTCCACCACTACGAGTTCGCCCGCAACCCGCTGAAGATGTACCTGCTGGAGCGCAACCGGCTGATGCTGGTCGCCACCCTCTACGAGCGCCGCACCCTCGCGTTGATCGCGCCGGCCCTGCTCGGGCTCGAGCTGGCGATGCTCGCGGTCGCGCTGCGGCAGGGCTGGGCCCGCCAGAAGCTCCGCGGCTGGGTCTGGCTGCTGCGCCACCGCGGCGAGGTCCGGGCCCGGCGCGACCTGGTGCAGGCGCACCGGAGCGTCGGCGACGCCGCACTGGCGGTCCGGCTCACCGGTGACTTCCACCCCGGCGCGGACAGCGGGATCGCCGCCCCCGGCTGGTTGCGGGCCGGCTCCCGGGCCTACTGGAGCGTCGTACGCCGCGGACTCGGCCGACCGCGCGAGCTCACCGGCCGCGCTCGGGCGGCCTGACCCCTCAGGCCGGCTTGCGCGCCCGCAGGCAGAACTCGTTGTGGGTGAAGACCTTGCCGACCGGGCGCGGGAACGGGAAGCTGAACCACTCCTCGGGCTCCAAGCCGACCTCGCGGGCGAGCCGGGTGAGCGCCTCCCCGTCGGTGAACCGCACGTGCGTCGGGTCGCTGCGGTAGCCCTTCTCCTGCGGGCAGATGAAGAGGACCTTGCCGCCCGGCTTGAGGTACGGCAGGTACATCCGCACCAGGTCCGCACCGGCGGGCTCGTCCATGTGCTCGATCACGTGCGCGATCAGCAGGCTGTCGAAGGCCCTGGGCGAACGCATCGGGCTCGCGTCCCACTCCTCCACCGAGAGGGCGTCCAGCCCGCGCTGGCGGGCGATCGCCACCGACGAGGCGTTGTGGTCGACCCCGACCGATCCCGGCGGCAGCATCAGCAGGTTGCGCCCGATCCCGCAGCCGATGTCGAGCGTGCGGCCGAGCTCCTGACGCTTGAGGTTCCAGCGATAGGGAGCCTGCACGTTCAGGATCTTCTTCCAGCGTGCCAGCTCACGAGACTCGAGTCGCCGGGCGTAGTCGTCCCCAGTGGTGTCCTGCATGCAGGTCACCCTAGGTCACACGGTGCTCGCTCCGGCAACGGCGCACCCGCCTCGCGGGCGACTCTCGCGGGCCGTGCGGGCCCGTGCTCCTCGACCGGACGCGGAGTCCGGAAGATGAACCGCCGGATGGCCCAGAACCGGGCCGCGGTGCCGAGCGCCAGCCCCACCCCGTTGGCGGCGATGTTGTCCGAGACCGGGTCGGCCAGGTCCAGGACGTAGCGGGTGAACGCCAGGCAGCCGAGCGGGATCAGCATCGACACGGCGTTGATGCCGAAGAAGGCCACCCGGCCGCCTGCCGGACCGACCGCCTCGCGGTTGCGGAACGCCCAGGAGCGGCTGCCGCGGTAGCTGACCACCATGCCGACCGTGTTGGCGAGCACGAACGCGGCCAGCGGCTGGTCGTTGAGCGGACCGGGGCCGCCGAAGTAGCCGTGCACGAGTGCATTGAAGAGCACCAGGGACACCAGGGTGGCCACCCCGCCCACGGTGAGGAACTTGGTCGCCTCGCCCAGAAAACGCTGCAGCCGCCGACCCATATGCCTCAGATTAGCGGTTGGTGCCTACTCCACCGGCAGGCCACGCCCGCGGGCGATCAGCATCCGCTGCACCTCGGAGGTGCCCTCACCGATCTCGAGCACCTTGGCGTCGCGGTAGAACCGGGTCACCGGGTACTCCTCCATGAAGCCGTAGCCGCCGAAGACCTGGGTGGCGATCCGCGTCGCGGTGACCGCCGACTCGGTGGCGTAGAGCTTGGCGACTGAGGCTGCCTGCTTGAACTGCTTGACCGGCGCACCGGCGTCCTTCATGGCCGCCGCCTTGTAGGTCAGCAGCCGCGAGGCCTCCAGCATCACCTCGAGGTCGGCGACCTGGAACGCGACGCCCTGCTTGGAGCCGATCGGCACCCCGAAGGTGGTCCGCTCGCCGGCGTACTGCACGGACATGTCCAGGCACGCCTGGATGCAGCCCACGGCCAGCGCGGCGATGGCGACCCGGCCGTCGTCGAGGGTGGCCAGGAACTGCGCGAAGCCACGGCCGCGCTCGCCGAGCAGGTTCGCCTCGGGCACGTGCACGTCGGTGAAGGTCAGCGGGTGGGTGTCGGAGGCGTGCCAGCCGAGCTTGTCGTAGGCCGGCTCGGCGACGAAGCCCCGGGTGCCGGACGGGATGATGATCGTGGAGATCTCGGCCTTGTCCGGCGCGGCGCCCGAGCCTGTCGAGCCCCGCGAGACGGTGCCGGTGCGCGCGGTGACGGTGACCGCCGAGGTGATCTCGGAGCCGGAGTTGGTGATGAACTGCTTGCCGCCGTTGACCACCCACTCCCCCTCGACGAGCTCCGCCCGGGTCCGGGTGGCGCCGGCGTCGGAGCCGGCTCCCGGCTCGGTCAGCCCGAAGCCGGCCAGCCGGCGCCCGGCCACCAGGTCCGGGAGCCAGGTCTGCTTCTGCTCGTCGGTGCCGAAGGTGAGGATCGGGTTGATTCCCAGCCCGACGGCCGCCTCGAGGGTGATCCCCATCGACTGGTCGACGCGGCCGATCTCCTCGATGGCCAGGCACAGCGACGTGAAGCCGCCCTCCTCGCCGGTGAGCCCGGCACCGCCGTACTCCTCGGGCGCGGTCAGGCCGAACAGCCCGAGGTCGCCCATCTTGTGGACCACGTCGGTCGGGAAGTGGTGCTTGCGGTCCCACTCGGCGGCGTGCGGTGCGATCTCGGCCTCGGCGAAGTCGCGGACGCTCCGGCGGAAGGCCTCGTGCTCAGCGGACAGCTCGAACGTCGACACGGTCATCGGTCCCTTCACGGGTCAGGCTTACGCTTACGTCAACGTAAGGTAGGCCGTTTCCGTTACGGAAGCGCAAGCCGAGGAGGGACGATGCCGGGGCCCGACCGGACCTGGACCATCACCGAGCTGGCCCAGGAGCACGACGTCACGTTGCGCACCCTGCGGCACTACGAGGACGTCGGGCTGCTCTCCCCCGAGCGCCGCGGCACCGTGCGGGTCTTCCACCTTCGCGACCGGACCCGGCTGCGGCTGATCCTGCGCGGCCGCCGGCTGGGCTTCACGCTGCCGGAGATCGCCACGATCGTGGACATGTACGACGACCAGCCGGGTGAGTCCGGGCAGCTGGCCTACCTGCTGGAGCAGATCGAGGGCCGGCGCACCGAGCTCGCGCAGCGCCGCCGCGACATCGACGAGAGCCTCGCCGAGCTCGACGAGGTCGAGCGCCGCTGCCGCGACGACCTCGCCCGGCTGGCCGGGTCCCCGCAGCACACCGGGTCCGCGCCCACCGCCGGGTAGCGCGGCGGGTCGGGCGGCGGAGCGGCCGATCAGGCGGTGGTGCCGGGCTCCAGCCGGCCACCGGCCTCGACGCGCACACCGGCCGCCACGGTCGAGCCGCGACCGACCAGGGTGACCAGGTCCGGGTCCTCGGCGACCGCCGGTCCCGCCCCGCCGACGAACGCGCCGGCGCCGATCACGCAGCCGGTGTCGAGGATCGTTCCGTCGAGGGTCGCGCCGGCCTCGATGACGCAGTCGGCGAACACCACGCTGTGCCGTACGACGGCGCCCTCGCCGACCACCACGCCCGGGCCGAGCACGCTGCGCTCCACCCGACCGGCGACCCGGCAGCCCGGGCTGACCAGCGAGTCGACGACCTCCGCGCCGGCCAGCACCCGGGCCGCCACCCGCGTGCGCTGGCGCGTGTTGATGGTCCAGTCCGGCCGGTCCAGCACCCCGAGGTCGTCGGTGAGCACGTCGAAGTGGGCCCGGAGGTACTTGTGCGGCTGCCCGAGGTCGCGCCAGTAGCCGGGCAGCGGGTGCGCCACGACCTTGCCGCGCTCCACCAGCCGGGGGCAGGAGGTGCTCGCCGAAGTCGCCCAGCCCGCTGTCGCCCGGCTCCTGCTCGGTGGTGTGCTCACGGTGCAGCTCCTCGAGCACCTCGACCAGCACCGCCGGGTCGTAGACGAAGATCTCGGTGGCCACGGTGCCGGTGCTCGGCTGCTCCGGCTTGTAGGCGAAGCCGGTGACCCTGCCCGACTGGTCGCGCTCGACCGTGGCGTGGTCCCCGGCCTCCTCGATCGGCACCTCGGTGGTCACCACCGTGCACTCGGCGCCGGCCTCGCGGTGCGTGGCGATGGCGTCGGCGAAGTCGAAGCGGTAGACGTGGTCGGCGCTGAGCACCAGCACGACCTCGGGGTCGGCGGCGCGGACCTGGTCGCGGATCCGGTAGAGCTCGTCGGCGTTGCCGTGGGCGAAGCCGTCGTCGTCGACGGAGCCCATGCCCTGCAGCGGCATCAGCAGGCGGAGCCCGCCGCGGGTGCGGTCGAGGTCCCAGGGGCGACCGTTGGCGATCTCCTCCTCCAACGTCCCGCCCTGGAACTGCACCGAGACCCAGACGTCGCTGACGCCGCTGTTGGCGAGGTTGGACAACGGGAAGTCGAGCAGCTGGTAGACCCCGGCGAACGGCAGGGCCGGCTTGGCCCGCTCGCGGGTGAGGACGTCCATGCGGCCACACCGGCGCCGCCGGCCTGGATGATCGCGAGGATCCGTGCCCGAGTCATAGGGCATCCAAGCACGCACGAGCCCGGACGCCCGTCCCGCGGCCCGTCCCGCGGACGGCCTAGACTCCCGCGCAGGAGACCCGAGACACCGAAGGAGACACACCCGTGGCCAGTTCGCCAGAGGTCAGTGCCCCGCAGGTCCGGCCGCTGCGCAAGGTGCTCGTCGCCAACCGCGGAGAGATCGCGGTCCGGGTGATCCGGGCGTGCAAGGACGCCGGCATCGGCAGCGTGGCGGTCTACGCCGAGCCCGACCGCGACGCCCTGTTCGTGCGGCTCGCCGACGAGGCGTACAGCCTCGAGGGAGCGACCCCGGCCGACTCCTACCTCTCGATCGAGAAGATCGTCGCCGCGGCCCGCAGGTCCGGGGCCGACTCGGTCCACCCCGGCTACGGCTTCCTCGCCGAGAACTCCGCGTTCGCGCAGGCCGTCCTCGACGCGGGCCTGGTCTGGATCGGCCCGCCGCCCGCTGCCATCGACTCCCTCGGCGACAAGGTGCAGGCGCGCCACATCGCGCACAAGGTCGGCGCGCCCCTGGTGGCCGGGACCGCCGACCCCGTCGAGAGCGCCGACGAGGTGCTGGCGTTCGCCCGCGAGCACGGCCTGCCGATCGCGATCAAGGCCGCCTTCGGCGGCGGCGGCCGCGGCCTCAAGGTGGCCCGCGAGGAGGGGGAGGTCGCCGAGCTCTACGAGTCCGCCGTCCGGGAGGCCGTCAGCGCCTTCGGCCGCGGCGAGTGCTTCGTCGAGCGCTACCTCGACCGGCCCCGCCACGTCGAGACCCAGTGCCTGGCCGACCAGCGCGGCAACGTCGTGGTCGTCTCCACCCGCGACTGCTCCCTGCAGCGCCGCCACCAGAAGCTCGTGGAGGAGGCGCCCGCGCCGTACCTCTCCGCGGAGCAGATGGCGACCCTCTACGACTCCTCCAAGGCGATCCTGAAGGAGGCCGGCTACGTCGGGGCCGGGACCTGCGAGTTCCTCGTCGGTCAGGACGGCACCATCTCGTTCCTCGAGGTCAACACCCGGCTGCAGGTCGAGCACCCGGTCTCCGAGGAGGTGACCGGACTCGACCTGGTCCGGGAGATGTTCCGGATCGCCGCCGGTGAGGAGCTGGGCTACGACGACCCGGCGATCTCCGGGCACTCCCTCGAGTTCCGCATCAACGCCGAGGACGCCGGCAGCAACTTCATGCCCGCCCCCGGCACCCTGACCCGCTGGCACGCTCCGTCCGGACCGGGCGTGCGCGTCGACGGCGGCTACGACCAGGGCGAGACCGTCCCCGGTGCCTTCGACTCGCTGGTCGCCAAGCTGATCGTCTCCGGCCGGGACCGCACCCAGGCGCTCGAGCGGGCGCGGCGCGCCCTCGACGAGTTCGTGGTCGAGGGGATGCCCACGGTGATCCCGTTCCACCGGGCGGTCGTCAGCGATCCCGCGTTCACCGGGGAGGGCCCCGGCGGCTTCGGCGTCTACACCTCCTGGATCGAGACGGAGTTCGACAACACCATCCCGGCGTACGCCGGTGCTGCCGATGCTGCCGGGGACAGCGACACCGAGGCGCCGGGACGGCAGAGCGTGACCGTCGAGGTCGGCGGCCGACGGCTCGAGGTGGTCCTGCCGGCCGGCCTCGTCGGCTCCGCGGCGCCGGTCGCCGGTGCGGCGAGGAAGCCGAAGCGGTCCTCCGGCAAGAAGGCCGGCGCCGGCGCGAGCGGCGACGCGGTCACCTCCCCGATGCAGGGCACCATCGTCAAGGTCGCGGTCGAGGAGGGCCAGGACGTCTCCGAGGGCGACGTCGTCGTGGTGCTCGAGGCGATGAAGATGGAGCAGCCGCTCAAGGCCCACAAGGCCGGCACCGTCACCGGTCTCGACGCCGAGGTCGGGGCGACGGTGACGAGCGGCGCGGTGATCTGTGAGCTCAAGGGCTGAGGAGGACGTGCAGCCGGCCGGGACGAGCTCCAGGCCCGACCTCCCGCCGGTGCACGTGCTCATGTTCGGCGTCTTCGGGCGCAGCGGGGTGGCGCGCACGGTCGTCAACCTGGCGAACTACCTCGTCCAGCACCGCACGGTCGAGCTGATCTCGCTGTTCCGCACCCACACCGACCCGCACTTCCCGATCGACCCGCGGATCCGGGTCACCGTGCTCCACGACAACCGGCGGTCCCGGCCCCGCTGGCAGCGGTTCCTGGCCACGCGCCCGACCCGGCTGCGACCGCCGCCGTGGGAACCGAAGATGAACCTGCTCACCGACCTGCTGCTGGCACGCAAGCTGCGCTCGCTGCCGGCCGGGGTGCTGGTGACGACCCGGCCCTCGCTGCACCTGGCCGCGGCCCGTTGGGCGCCCCGCCGGCTCCTGGTCGTGGGGCAGGACCACGCACACTTCGAGGCCCGCTTCCGGGTCCGCAAGCAGGCCAAGGTGCTGAAGTGGGCGATCCCGCGCCTGGACGGCTACGCGGTGCTGACCCGCGCCGACGCCGCCGACTACCGGCGCAAGCTCCCCGACGCCGCCACCGAGATCAGGTTCATGCCCAACGCGCTCCCCTGGCCGGTGGCCCAGGTCCCGGCACCGTTGGACGCCAAGGTGGTCGTCACCGCGGGCCGGCTGGACGCCAAGAAGGGACACGAACGGATGATCCGGGCTTTCGTCCCGGTGGCACGCCGGCACCCGGACTGGCAGCTGCACATCTACGGCAAGGGTCCGGAGGGACGCGCGCTGCGCGCCCTGGTCGCTGAACTCGGCCTGGGCGAGCAGGTGAAGCTGAAGGGCTACACCCTCGACGTCCGCACGGTGATGGCCGAGGCGTCGGTCTATGCGCTGTCCTCGTTGTCCGAGGGTTTCTCGATGGTGCTGATCGAGGCGATGAGCGTCGGCCTGCCGCTCGTCGCCATGGACTGCCCGCGAGGCCCCCGCGAGATCGTGACGGACGGCGGCAACGGGCTGCTGGTCCCGGACGGCGACGAGGACGCCTTCGGCGCCGCGCTGCTCCGGCTGATCGAGGACACCGAGCTGCGCCGCCGGCTGGGGGCACAGGCGCTCGAGGACGCCCGCGACTACGAGATCGACGCGGTCGGGCGGCGGTGGGAGCAGCTGTTCGAGGACCTGGCCACGAACCGGGCCACGAACCGGGCCACGAACCGGGCGGCGAAGCGGGCGAGGCGCCGGCCCAGACGTCCCGCACCGGACGTCCGCCGGCTACCGCGCCGACCGGCGGAGTTCACCCGCGCTCCCTAGCGTGCGGCCGTGGCCTCCGTCGACCGAGCTCCCGCCCCCGTCCCCGTCCCGGCTCGTGACCGGCCGTCCCGGCAGCACCAGCAGCGGGTCGTGCTGCACGTCGGCGTGCCGAAGAGCGGGACGACGTTCCTCCAGGCGTCGTTGCTGAGGCACGCGGAGGCGCTCGCGCAGCAGGGCGTGCTCTACCCCCAGACCGAGGACGGCATCATGTTCCGCGCCGCCCTGGACGTTCGGGGCACCCACAAGGCGTGGGGCCGGACCCGCGCCGAGGTCGAGGGCGCCTGGGACGACCTCTGCCGGCAGGCCTGGGCGCACCCGGGCACCACGGTGATCTCCCACGAGCTGCTCGCCGCCGCCGGCAAGCGCCAGGTCGACTCGGCGCTCAGCATGCTCCGCGGCCTCGACGTCCAGGTGGTGGTCACCGCCCGCGACCCGGCTCGGCAGCTGACCGCGGAGTGGCAGGAGGGCATCAAGCACGGCCGGCGCGCGACCTTCGCGGAGTTCCAGTCGCGCATCGAGGCCGCGCTGCCCGAGGACGGGCTCGCCCGGCACTTCCACGCCGTCCAGGACCTCCCGGACGTGCTCGGCCGGTGGGGCCGGCACCTGCCCGCCGAGCAGGTGCACGTGGTGGTCGCACCGCCGCCGGGGAGCGAGCGGCGGTTGCTGTGGCAGCACTTCGGCGAAGCGGCCGGGCTCGACGTCGCCGCCCTCGAGCCGGCCGACGCCGGAAGCGCGAACCGGTCGCTGGGCACCGCCGAGATCGACCTGCTCCGTCGCGTCAACGTCGCGCTCGGCGGCCGGCTCCCGCAGCCACGCTACGGCGCCCTGGTCAAGCACGAGGTCGCGCAGCGGGTGCTGGCGGCGCAGCGGTCACCGGCCCCGCAGCCACCGCCGTCGGTCTACGACCAGGCGACCCACCTCGCCGAGCAGTGGGTCAAGCAGGTCGAGCGGGCCGGCTACACCGTGCACGGGACCCTGCACGACCTGGTCCCCCGCGACCCGGGACCGGACGCCGGCTCCGCGCCGCACCCGGACGAGGTCGATCCGGCCGACCAGCTGACCCCGGCAGCGGAGGTGATCGCCGACCTGCTCCTGCAGCTGCACCGGGCCCAGACCGAGCTGGTCGACCAGACCGCCAAGCGCCGCGACTGGAAGCGACGGGCCAAGAAGGCGCGCCGCACGCTGGCCGAGCTCGGCAGCTGACGGGCCGCGCGCCCGCCGATCGGACGCCGGTGGGCGGCCGAGGCGGGCGCCACTAGCCTTTCGGCCATGTTCTCCAAGGTGCTGGTGGCCAACCGTGGCGAGATCGCGATCCGTGCGTTCCGCGCCGCCTATGAGCTCGGAGCCCGCACGGTCGCGGTGTTCCCCCATGAGGACCGCGGTTCCGAGCACCGCCTCAAGGCCGACGAGGCCTACGAGATCGGCGAGCGCGGCCACCCGGTGCGCGCCTACCTCGACCCGGACGTGATCGTGGCCGCCGCCCTCAAGGCCGGGGCCGACGCGGTCTACCCCGGCTACGGCTTCCTCTCCGAGAACCCCCGTCTCGCGGAGGCCTGCGCGAACGCCGGGATCACGTTCATCGGCCCGACCGCCGACGTGCTCACCCTGACCGGCAACAAGGCCCGCGCGATCGCCGCGGCCCGGGCGGCCGGCGTCCCGACGCTGGCCTCGGTCGAGCCGTCGACCGATCCCGACGCCCTCGTCGCCTCCGCCGCGGACATGCCCTACCCGCTGTTCGTGAAGGCGGTCGCCGGCGGCGGCGGCCGCGGCATGCGCCGGGTCGACGACCCGGCGCACCTGCGCGAGGCGGTCGAGACCTGCATGCGCGAGGCCGAGGGTGCCTTCGGCGACCCGACCGTCTTCATCGAGCAGGCCGTCGTCGAGCCCCGCCACATCGAGGTGCAGATCCTCAGCGACGGGACCGGGCGGGACAACGGGGTGATCCACCTCTTCGAGCGGGACTGCTCGGTGCAGCGGCGGCACCAGAAGGTCGTCGAGATCGCCCCGGCCCCCAACCTGCCCGCCGAGCTCCGGGACCGGATGTGCGCCGACGCGGTGCGCTTCGCACGCGAGATCGGCTACCGCAACGCCGGCACCGTGGAGTTCCTGCTCGATCCCGACGGCAACTACGTGTTCATCGAGATGAACCCGCGGATCCAGGTCGAGCACACCGTCACCGAGGAGGTCACCGACGTCGACCTCGTGCAGTCCCAGATGCGCATCGCCTCCGGCGAGACCCTCGAGGACCTCGGGCTGTTCCAGGAGCAGATCGTGCTGCGCGGCGCCGCCCTCCAGTGCCGGATCACCACCGAGGACCCCGCCAACGGGTTCCGCCCCGACACCGGCAAGATCACCACCTACCGCTCCCCCGGCGGCGCCGGGGTCCGCCTCGACGGCGGCACCACCTACACCGGCGCCGAGGTCAGCGCGCACTTCGACTCGATGCTCGCGAAGCTGACCTGCCGCGGCCGGGACTTCACCACCGCGGTGGACCGGGCCCGCCGCGCGGTCGCGGAGTTCCGGATCCGCGGAGTGGCCACCAACATCCCGTTCCTGCAGGCGGTCCTCGACGACCCGGACTTCCGGGCCGGCCGGGTCACCACCTCGTTCATCGAGACCCACCCGCAGCTGCTCACCGCCCGCTCGAGCGCCGACCGCGGCACCAAGCTGCTCACCTACCTCGCCGATGTGACCGTCAACCAGCCGCACGGCCCGTCGCCGGCCAGCGTGGACCCGGCCAGCAAGCTGCCGCCGCTCGACCTCGCCGTGCCGGCCCCCGACGGCACCCGGCAGCTGCTGCTGCAGGTCGGGCCGGAGGAGTTCGCCCGCCGGCTGCGCGCCCAGGAGCAGGTGGCGGTCACCGACACGACCTTTCGCGACGCCCACCAGTCGCTGCTGGCCACCCGGGTCCGGACCCGCGACCTCACCGCGGTCGCCGGCCACGTGGCCCGGATGACGCCGCAGCTGTGGAGCCTCGAGGCGTGGGGCGGAGCGACGTACGACGTGGCCCTGCGCTTCCTCTCCGAGGACCCCTGGGAGCGGCTGGACGCGCTGCGCCAGGCGGTGCCGAACATCTGCCTGCAGATGCTGCTGCGGGGCCGCAACACGGTCGGCTACACGCCGTACCCGACCGAGGTCACCGCGGCCTTCGTCGAGGAGGCGGCGCGCACCGGCGTGGACGTGTTCCGGATCTTCGACGCGCTCAACGACGTCGAGCAGATGGCCCCGGCGATCGAGGCGGTCCGCGCCACCGGGACCGCGGTGGCCGAGGTGGCGCTCTGCTACACCGGCGACCTCTCGGACCCCGACGAGAAGCTCTACACCCTCGACTACTACCTGCGGCTCGCGGAGCGGATCGCCGAGGCCGGTGCGCACGTCTTCGCGATCAAGGACATGGCCGGCCTGCTGCGGGCCCCGGCGGCGCGCACCCTGGTCACCGCGCTGCGCGAGCGGTTCGACCTGCCGGTGCACCTGCACACCCACGACACCCCCGGCGGCCAGCTCGCCACCCTGCTCGCGGCCATCGACGCCGGAGTCGACGCCGTGGACGCCGCCTGCGCCGCGATGGCCGGCACCACCAGCCAGCCGGCGCTCTCCTCGCTGGTCGCCGCCACCGACCACAGCAGCCGGGAGACCGGCCTCGACCTGGACGCGGTCTGCGACCTCGAGCCCTACTGGGAGGCCACCCGCCGCGTCTACGCCCCGTTCGAGTCCGGGCTGCCGGCACCGACCGGGCGGGTCTACACCCACGAGATCCCCGGCGGCCAGCTCTCGAACCTGCGCCAGCAGGCGATCGCGCTGGGCCTCGGGGAGAAGTTCGAGCAGATCGAGGACATGTACGCCGCGGCCAACGCGATCCTCGGCAACATCGTCAAGGTGACGCCGTCCTCGAAGGTGGTCGGCGACCTCGCCCTGCACCTGGTCGCCGTGGGCGCCGACCCGGCCGAGTTCGAGGCCGAGCCGGGCAGGTTCGACGTGCCGGACTCGGTGATCGGCTTCCTCAGCGGCGACCTCGGCGACCCGCCCGGCGGCTGGCCGGAGCCGTTCCGCACCAAGGCGCTCGCCGGCCGCACCGTGAAGCCGGTGGCGGTGGAGCTCGACGACGAGCAGCGCCGCGGGCTGCGCGAGGACCGGCGCGGCACCCTGAACCGGCTGCTGTTCCCCGGCCCGACCCAGGAGTTCCACGAGTCGCGCGAGCAGTACGGCGACCTCTCGGTGCTGCCCACCCCCGACTACCTCTACGGCCTGCGGCCCGGGGAGGAGCACGAGGTGGACCTGCAGGAGGGCAAGCGGCTGCTGCTCGGCCTGCAGGCGGTCGGCGAGCCCGACGAGCGCGGCATCCGGTCGGTGCTCTGCACGATCAACGGCCACCTCCGCCCGGTCGCCGTCCGGGACCGCTCCGTCGCGGCCGACGCGCCGACGCGCGAGCGGGCGGACACCGCCCGGGCCGGCCACGTCGCCGCGCCGTTCGACGGCGTGGTCACCCTCGCGGTGGCGGTGGACGACCGGGTCGAGGCCGGTGCCACCGTGGCCACGATCGAGGCGATGAAGATGGAGGCCGCGATCACCGCACCGGTCGCAGGCCGGGTCGAGCGGATCGCCCTGTCCGGCACCCAGCAGGTCGAGGGCGGCGACCTGGTGCTGGTGATCTCCGAGACCTGAGCGGGCGGGCCGGGACGCGCCCGGCCGGTGGTCAGGAGGTGCGGCGCACCTTCACCTGGCCGGTCGCCGCGATCCAGGTCAACCGGCCGGTCTCGAAGTCGGCCCGCTCGCCCCGCGCGACCGGGTAGGTGCCGCGCACCGGCCAGCCGAGACCGGACGTCCGGGGACCGCCGAGCTCGCGGTAGCGCCGCGCCAGCGCCCCCAGCAGGGCCTGTCCCCCGGTCGCCTCCCGGGCGTAGACGTCGCCGCCGTGGAACCGGGCGCGGAGCCCGCCGGCGCGCGCCTGCACGCCGGTCACCGGCAGCCCGAGCCGGCCCTCGGGCCCCTTCCAGCTCCGGTACGTCGCCAGCACCGGCCCGTAGAGCTCGCGGGCGCCGGCGGCGCGCGACCAGTAGATCTGCCCGGCGTCGAAGCTCTGCGCGGCGCCGCTCGGGACGGCGTACTCCGGGGTGCGGACCCGGCCCAGGACCGAGCGGTCACCGCCCAGCCGGGCGTAGCGGGCCATGATCTCGGTCGGGTCGATCGTGAACCAGCTCGACCGCAGCCCGTAGACCCAGCGGAAGGTGTCACCGCTGATGGTCCGATCGGCCTTGCTGCCGTCGAGCACCATCGACCAGACCCGGCCCCGCCAGTCGCCGTTGCCGTCCCGGCTGGTCACCCGGATCCGCTCCAGGGTGCCGATCGCCGGATAGGTCCGCTCGAGCCGGCCCGCGTCCACGGTGACCGACCAGTCGTGCACCCCGTTGGCGTCGTGCCCGTCGTAGGGGTCGGCCTTGGCCGGCAGGTAGGGCACCGACCCCGCCGAGGTCCAGCCCCCGCTGCTCGCGGAGAACTGCGTGAACGCGGGGCCGCCGCCGTAGGTGAGGATCTGCCGCGCCGTGGCCTCGACGGCGGCGTTGCTGCGGCTGTCCTCGCCGCCGACACCGCCGTACACCTGGCAGGAGGTGGTGTCGCAGATCTGGTAGTAGCGGTTCGGGGCCTGGGCGCGCGACCAGGAGGCGTACGTGCGGGCGGCGACGGCCTGGGCACGGACCGCCTCCGCGCTCCACGACGCCGGCATCTCGTAGGGGATGACGCCCTTCAGGTAGCTGTCCATCGACAGCACGTTCACCGTGTCGCGGTCCGCGAAGCCCGCCGTCGGCGACGCCGCGCGCAGCGCGCCGCGGTAGGTGCGGGCCCCCGCCGGGGTCCACAGCGTCAGCGGAGCGCGGGCGGTGAACTCACCGTCGCCGGCGAGCACGGACCGGCCCCCCGGCTGCCAGCGGTGCCACCGCGAGGTCAGGTAGCCGACGACGGTCCTGCCGTTGGCCACGTTGAGCCGCCAGCGCTTCACCCCGTCGAGGGTCGGGACCGGGTACGTCGTCCCGGAGCCGAGGTCGCGCAGGGTGAGCCCCGCGGCCGGGCTGACCACCAGGTCGCTGCTGGTGTCGGCGCTGATCAGCACCCGGACCTGGCCGCTCACCGTCCCCCACGTGGTGCCGGGGTAGTAGAAGTCCAGGATCTCCCGGTAGGTCAGCCCCTGCCGGGCGGCCCCGTAGGCGCCGTACTGGGACATCCCGTGGCCGTGGCCGAAGCCGTGGCCGCGCACCGTGATCTGCTTGTCCACCGGGACCCAGTAGGTCTGGTCGGTGGTCACGGCGCCCGCCGGCACCGAGGTCACGACGGCAGCGAGAGCGCCGCCGAGCAGCGCGAGCGCGGTCAGTGCCGCGACCGGTCGCCGGGCGGGCATGGCCGCTCCGACCAGTGGGCTGGTGCTCATCCGGTGATCCCCTCCACGCCTCGACGCAGGCTCCGGGCTTCCCAACCCTCGGCCTGCAGGCGTGTGACTGTTGTGAGTTCAGTTGTCGCGTGTGGCTCCTGAGCGTAGGGGTGCGTACCCCTCGCCACCAGAGGATCGGTAAGACCCAGCCCCGACTTCAGGAATTACATCGTTGTGATTCGGGATTGGCGCCGCCCGTAGGGTGGGGCCATGGACCTGTTGATCATCCTGCTCGTCGTCGGCGCCGCGGTGTGGGCCTACCGCACCTGGTCGGCCGGCCAGCAGCAGCGTCAGCTCGCCGTCCGCGAGGCGGCCGACCTGGCCGCCGCCCGCAAGGTCGCCGACGAGGACGTCACCCGCTTCGGCGAGGAGCTCCAGCGGCTCGACACCGACCTGCTGACCAGCGACCTCGACGAGGCCACCCGGCAGGACTACCAGCGGGCCCTGGACTCCTACGAGGGTGCCAAGAGCTCGATGGCCGCCCTGACCCGCACCGACGACATCCGGCACGTGACCGAGGCGCTGGAGGACGGTCGCTACGCGATCGCGTGCGTCCGGGCCCGGGTGCGCGGCGAGGCGCTGCCGACCCGGCGACCGCCGTGCTTCTTCAACCCCGCGCACGGCCCCTCCTCCACCGACATCGAGTGGGCTCCGGCCGGCGGTCAGCAGCGCCAGATCCCGGTCTGCGCCGCGGACGCCGACCGGGTCGCCCAGGGCGCCGAGCCCGACATCAGGACGGTGCAGCGCGGCGTCGGCCGGGTGCCCTACTGGCAGGGCGGTCCGGCGTACTCCCCCTGGGTCTCCGGCTACTTCGGCGGGTACGCGATGTCGGGCCTGCTCCCCGGCTTCCTGCTCGGCTCGATGCTCGCCTCGGACTGGGACGGCAACGACCTGTCCGGCGGCGAGGACGGTTTCGACACCGGCGACTCCGGTGACGGCGGCGACGCGGGTGGCGGTGACGGAGGCGACGGCGGAGGCGACTGGGGCGGCGACTCAGGAGACGGCGGCGGGGACTTCGGGGGCGGCGACTTCGGCGGCGGCGACTTCGGCGGTGGCGACTTCGGGGGCTTCGACTTCTAGTCAGCCGTCGACGTGGTGCAGCCGCCGGGCGGCCTCCGCGACGGAGCCGCTCATCGAGGGGTAGACGGTGAACGCGTGCGCCACCTGGTCCGCGGTCAGGTTCTGCGAGACCGCGATCGCCACCGGGTGGATCAGCTCGCTGGCCCGCGGGCCCACCACCACGCCGCCGACGATGATGCCGGTGCCGGGCCGGGCGAACAGCTTCACGAACCCGTCCCGGACCCCCTGCATCTTGGCGCGGGCGTTGCCCGAGAGCGGCAGCATCACCGTCTCGGCCTCGATCTCGCCGGCGGTGACGGCGCTCTGGCTCCAGCCCACCGTGGCGATCTCCGGTGCGGTGAACACGTTGGAGGAGACGGTCTTGAGGTCCAGCGGCGAGACCGCGTCGCCGAGGAAGTGCCACATCGCGATCCGGCCCTGCATCGCGGCCACCGAGGCCAGCATCAGGACGCCGGTGCAGTCGCCGGCGGCGTACACGCCGCGGGCCGAGGTCCGCGAGACCCGGTCGACCTCGATGAAGCCGCCGTCGTCGCAGCGGACTCCGGCCTCCTCCAGGCCCATCGCCGCGGTGTTCGGCACCGACCCGAGCGCCAGCAGGCAGTGCGAGCCCTCCACGGTGCGGCCGTCGGTGAGGGTCACCGTTACGGTCTCGCCGGAGCGGGTCACCGACTCCATCCGTGACTTCGACAGCACGGTCATGCCCCGGCGCTTGAAGACCTGCTCGATGACCTCCGCGGCGTCCGCGTCCTCCCCGGGCAGCACCCGGTCCCGGCTCGAGACCAGGGTGACGTCGACGCCGAGCGCGTTGTAGGCGGAGGCGAACTCCGCCCCGGTCACCCCCGAGCCGACCACGATCAGCTTCTCCGGCACCTCGTCGAGGTCGTAGACCTGCTCCCAGGTCAGGATCCGCTCGCCGTCGGGCTGCGCCGTGGGCAGGGTGCGCGGGGACGCCCCGGTCGCCAGGAGCACGGCGTCCGCCTCGAGGATCTCCTCCTCGGCACCGCCGTGGCCGCCGTGGGTGGCGACCACCCGGTGCGGGCCGTCGAGCCGGCCGCGGCCCTGGAGCACCCGCACCCCGTCCCGGGTCAGCCGGCGCTCGATGTCGTCGGACTGCGCCAGCGCGAGCCGCTTGACGCGCTGGTTCACCTTGGCCAGGTCGACCCCGAGCGCGTCGTCGCGCGGGCCGGGGCGACCGATCGTCAGGCCGAGCTCCTCGGCCTCCTCCATGTCCGCCATCAGCTCGGCGGTCGCGATCAGGGTCTTGCTGGGCACGCAGTCGGTGATCACCGCCGAGCCGCCGATCCCGTCGGTGTCGACCACCGTGACGTCCGCTCCGAGCTGGGCGGCCACCAGGGCCGCCTCGTAGCCGCCGGGTCCGCCGCCGATCACCACCACACGGTTCATGGCGCCATTGTCGCAGCGCTGCCACTACGCTCCTCCCGTGCCCCTGTACGCCGCCTACGGGTCCAACATGGATCCCCGCCGCATGGGTGAGCGCTGCCCGCACTCCCCGCTGCGCACCACCGGCTGGCTGCTGGGCTGGCGGCTCACCTTCGGCGGGGAGGACCTCGGCTGGGACGGCGCGCTCGCCACCTTGGTGGAGGACCCGATCGAGCAGGTCTTCGTCGCGCTCTACGACGTCAGCGACGAGGACGCCGGGCGCCTCGACTCGTGGGAGAGCGCGGACTCCGGGCTCTACCGCCGGACCCGGGTGCGGGTGGACACGCTGATCGGCGAGCAGGTGGCGTGGACCTACGTGCTCGACGCCTACGAGGGCGGCCTGCCCTCCGCGATCTACCTCGGCATCATCGCCGAGGCGGCGCAGGCGGCCGACGCCCCCGACGACTACGTCGCGGCGCTGCGCTCGCGGCCCTGCCGGTCCCTGGGCCACTGACACAGCCGTTACGCTGCCCCGCGTGAGTGAGAGCACCGGCGCCGAGCGCGCCCCCGAAAGCGCCTCCCGGGCCGCCCGCGACGCCGCCGCCAGACTGCGGGAGCTGACCGGGGTCGAGACCCACGACGTCGCCCTGGTGATGGGGTCGGGCTGGCTGCCCGCGGTGGACGCGCTGGGCGAGGCCACCGCCGAGCTGAGCACCACCGACCTGCCCGGCTTCGCGCCGCCGGCCGTGGCCGGGCACGCCGGCAAGATCCGGTCGGTGCGCGCCGGCGACAAGAACCTGCTGGTCTTCCTCGGCCGGACGCACTTCTACGAGGGCCTCGGGGTGCGCTCGGTGGTGCACGGGGTCCGGACCGCCGCCGCCGCGGGCTGCGAGGTCGTGGTGCTGACCAACGGCTGCGGCGGCCTCAAGGAGACCTGGCAGCCCGGCACCCCGGTGCTGATCAGCGACCACCTGAACCTGACGGCGACCTCGCCGATCGAGGGCGCGAACTTCGTCGACCTCACCGACCTCTACAGCAGCCGGCTGCGGCAGCTCTGCCGGGAGGTGGAGCCGGGCCTCGACGAGGGGGTCTACGTCCAGTTCCCCGGCCCGCACTACGAGACGCCGGCCGAGATCCGGATGGTCCGCGCCCTCGGTGGCGACCTGGTCGGGATGTCCACCGTGCTCGAGGCGATCGCTGCCCGCGAGGCCGGGCTGGAGGTGCTCGGCATCTCGCTGGTGACCAACCTGGCGGCCGGCATCACCGGCGAGCCGCTGAACCACGCCGAGGTGCTCGAGGCCGGCCGGGCCGCCGCCACCCGGATGGGCGACCTCCTCGGCGCCGTCGTGCCGCGGATCTGAGGCCATGCGCGTCCTGCTCACCGGCGCCGCGGGCAGCATCGGCACGGTCCTCAGCGCCGGCCTGACGGACCGCGGGCACGAGGTGGTGGCCGTCGACCTGCTTCCCGTGCCGGAGGGGTTCACCGGTGACAGCTGGCACACCGCGGACTGCGCCGACCCGGACGCCGTGGGTGCGGTGTTCGCCGCGGAGACCCGGACCGGGCCGCTCGACGCCGTCGTCCACCTCGCCGGGATCCCCACCGAGTCCTCGCTGCCGGTGGCGTTGCACAGCCACGTGGTGACCACCGGAGCGCTGCTCGACGCGATGGTCGGCCACGGCGTGACCCGGATGGTCTACGCGAGCAGCAACCACGCGGTCGGCCGGGTCCGCCGCTGCGAGAGCCTGGCCACCGACGTGCTCCCCCGGCCCGACACCTTCTACGGCGTGGCCAAGGTGGCCGGGGAGGCGCTGCTGGGCCTCTACGCCGACCGCTACGGCATCGACGCGCTGGCCTGCCGGATCGGCAGCTTCCTGCCGCAGCCCGAGACGGTGCGCCAGCTGTCGACCTGGCTCTCCCCCGACGACGCGGTGCGGATGGTGCAGGCGTGCCTCACCGCTCCCGACCCCGGCTTCGCCGTGCTGTACGGCGTCTCTGCGAACAGCCGCGGCTGGTGGGACCTGGCCGCGGGCCGGGCCCTCGGCTACCACCCGGAGGACGACGCGGAGACCTTCGCCGACCGGATCGCCGCGCGGCCCGAGGACCCGGCGGAGGCCGCGCTCGTCGGCGGCCCCCAGGCCACCGAGGCGTTCTACCGCCCGGCCCTCGGGGAGGGCTGAGCCGGCGGTCCGGTGCCCGGCCGGGCGGGGAGGCTAGCCTTCCGCCCATGAGCGCAGCCGCCGACCGTCCCGACCGCACCGAGCTGCTCGGGCGTGCCCGCGCCTGGGCCGCCGAGGACCCCGACGACCGGACCCGGGCCGAGCTCGAGGAGCTGCTCGCCGCGGTCGCGGCAGACCCGGCCGGGGCCGAGGGAGCCGACCTGGCCGACCGGTTCTCCGGGCGGCTGGAGTTCGGCACCGCCGGGCTGCGGGGTGCGCTCGGCGCCGGCCCGAACCGGATGAACCGGGTGGTGGTGATCCGGGCGGCGGCCGGGCTGGCGGCGTACCTGCAGGCGCACGGCGCCGGGCCGGGGGACGCCGTCGTCGTCGGCTACGACGCCCGGCACAACTCCGACGTGTTCGCCCGCGACACCGCCGCGGTGATGCGCGGTGCCGGGCTGCGGGCGCTGGTGCTGCCCCGGCCGCTGCCGACGCCGGTGCTGGCCTATGCGATCCGGGCGCTCGGCTGCGTGGCGGGGGTGATGGTGACCGCCTCGCACAACCCGCCGCAGGACAACGGCTACAAGGTCTACCTCGGCGACGGCAGCCAGATCGTGCCGCCCGCCGACGAGGAGATCTCCGCCCGGATCGACGCGGTGGGCGCGCTCTCCGACGTGCCGCTCGGGAGGGCTGGACCACGCTCGACGACGAGGTCGTGGAGCGCTACCTCGACGACGTCGCCGGCCTGCTCTCCCCCGGCGGCCCGCGCGACCTCTCGCTCGTCTACACCCCGCTGCACGGGGTCGGCGGGGAGTCGGTGGCCCGGGTGCTGGAGCGGGCCGGCTTCCCGGCCGCGCACCTGACCAAGGCGCAGGCGGAGCCCGACCCGGACTTCCCCACCGTCGCGTTCCCGAACCCGGAGGAGCCCGGCGCGATGGACCTCGCCACCGAGGTGGCCGCCGAGGTCGGTGCGGACCTGGTGGTCGCCAACGACCCGGACGCCGACCGTTGCGCGGTCGCGGTCCCGGGGCCGCACGGCTGGCGCACGCTGCGCGGCGACGAGGTCGGGGTGCTGCTCGCCGACGCGCTCCTCCGCGCCGGCGTGCAGGGGGTCTACGCGTGCTCGATCGTCTCGTCCTCGCTGCTCGGGCGGCTGGCGCAGTCCCACGGCCAGCCGCACCATGAGACGCTCACCGGCTTCAAGTGGATCGGACGCGTGGAGGGGCTGGCCTTCGGCTACGAGGAGGCGCTCGGCTACTGCGTCGCGCCGGAGCTGGTCCGGGACAAGGACGGGGTCAGCGCGCTGCTGCGGATCGCGGAGCTCGCGGCCGCGCTCAAGGCCGAGGGACGCACCCTCCAGGACCGGCTCGACGAGATCGCCCGCGAGCACGGCCTCCACGCCACCGACCAGCTCTCGGTGCGGGTGAGCGATCCGGCCCGGATCACCGACGCGATGGCCCGGCTCCGCAGCACCGCGCCGACCCGGCTCGGCGGCCTCGCCGTGGAGCAGGTCGACGACCTCGCCGAGGGCAGCGCCGACCTGCCGCCGACCGACGGCCTGCGCTTCCGTCTCGCCGACCGGGCCCGGGTGGTGGTGCGCCCCTCCGGTACCGAGCCGAAGCTGAAGGCCTACCTCGAGGTCGTGGTCGCGGTCGAGGGCGGGCGCGACGCCGAGCAGGGCGCGGTCGACGCCGCCCGGATCGCCGCGGCGGGCCGGCTGGACGCGATCCGTGCCGACCTGGCGGCGGCGCTGGACCTGGAGGGCTAGCGGCTAGAGGAGCAGCGTGACCAGGAACGCGACGGTGGTCACCGACAGCGCGGCCACCTCCGGCCAGGCGAGGACGTACCGTGCCTGGCCGGCCTCCTGGCCACGGGTCTCCCGGCGGGCCTCGTCCACGAGCTCCTCGAGGCGGGTGACCACGAAGGTCTGGTAGGACATCGCCCGCTCGTCGTTGTTGGCCCGGTCGGCGCGCAGCGCGAACTCGGTGAGTCGGCTGGTGCCCAGGGGCTGGTCGCGGCGACGACGCGAGCGGACCTCCTCGCGGATCGAGTTGCCGATCCCGATGCACACGTAGCGCTTCTCACCGACCCACAGGTTCAGCGTCTGCCCGACCGAGATCTCGTCGACGGCAGCGAGGGGGACGTGCGCGTCGCGGACCATGTTCTTCAGCACGACGTGCCGCCGGTACGCCGTGGCCCGCGGCCGCAGCTGGCTGACCCAGACGAGGAGACCGAACAGGACGGCGCCCAGTGCGAGCCGCAGGCCGTCCACCGAGCGGGCGTAGACGACGACGTAGCCCAGCAGGAACACGGTCGCGGCCAGGCCGGTGTAGCCGAGCAGCACCCCGCTGGTGGGCTTGAAGCGCTCCACCGGGCGAGAAGGGTCCGGGGAGGACGGCGGGCTGCTCATGACCCCGATTGTGCCTGCTGCCCGTCGTTTTCCCGCAACCACGGGGGCGCACCTATGCTGACCCGGTGAGCAGCACCCTGACCCCCAGCGAGGGCCGCCGGCACGCGTCCGGCGTTCCGGACGACCTCGCCGGCGCGACCTCCTCCGACGCCTCGCTGCGTCGGTTCCTGCACGGACTGCCGGGTGTGGACCAGGTCGGCGCGGAGGCCCGGGCGGCGATGCTCGGCACCCGGTCGATCAAGACCACGGCCAAGGCGGTCGCCCTGGACCTGGCGATCTCGATGGTGGACCTGACCACGCTGGAGGGGCAGGACACTCCGGGCAAGGTGCGCGCGCTGTGCACCAAGGCGCTGCGTCCCGACCCCGCCGACCCGAGCGCGCCCTCGACCGCCGCGGTGTGCGTGTACGCCGACATGGTGGCGACCGCCAAGGAGGTCGTCGGCGACGCGGTGAACGTGGCCGCGGTCGCGACCGCCTTCCCCTCGGGTCGCGCGGCCCGCGACATCAAGCTGATGGACACCGCCGACGCGGTCGAGGCCGGCGCCGACGAGATCGACATGGTGATCGACCGCGGCGCCTTCCTGGCCGGCCGCTACCTCGACGTCTACGAGGAGATCGTCGCGGTCCGCGAGGCGTGCCGGCGGCCCGACGGCTCCGAAGCGCACCTCAAGGTGATCTTCGAGACCGGGGAGCTGCAGACCTACGACAACGTCCGCCGCGCCTCCTGGCTGGCGATGCTGGCCGGCGCGCACTTCATCAAGACCTCGACCGGCAAGGTGCAGCCGGCCGCCACCCTCCCGGTGACGCTGGTGATGCTCGAGGCGGTCCGCGACTGGCGTGAGGCCACCGGCGCGATGGTCGGGGTGAAGCCGGCCGGCGGGATCCGCTCGGCCAAGGACGCGATCAAGTACCTCGTGATGGTCAACGAGGTGGCCGGACCGGACTGGCTCTCCCCCGACTGGTTCCGCTTCGGCGCCTCCACCCTGCTCAACGACCTGCTCATGCAGCGGACCAAGATGCGCACCGGCCGCTACTCCGGCCCCGACTACTTCACCCTGGACTGATCGATGGCCAACGACGACATCAGCACCCCCGGCACCGCGGCGGCGGGCACCGGCGCGACCAGCCCGGCGGCGATCTTCGACTACGCCCCGGCGCCGGAGTCCCGCGCCGTCGTGGACATCCGCTCCTCCTACGGGCTGTTCATCGGCGGCGAGTTCGTGGACCCGGCGCAGGGCCGCTCCTTCAAGACCATCTCCCCGGCCACCGAGGAGGTGCTCGCCGAGGTCGCCGAGGCCTCCGAGGCGGACGTCGACCGGGCGGTGGCGGCCGCCCGCCGGGCCTACACCCGGGTCTGGTCGAAGATGTCGGGCCGCGAGCGCGGGAAGTACCTCTTCCGGATCGCGCGGATCCTGCAGGAACGCTCCCGGGAGCTCGCGGTGCTGGAGAGCATCGACAACGGCAAGCCGATCCGCGAGTCCCGCGACGTCGACGTACCGCTGGCCGCCGCGCACTTCTTCTACTACGCCGGCTGGGCCGACAAGCTCGGTCACGCCGGCTTCGGCGACGACCCGCAGCCGCTCGGGGTCGCCGGCCAGGTGATCCCCTGGAACTTCCCGCTGATGATGCTGGCCTGGAAGATCGCGCCCGCCCTGGCCACCGGCAACACCGTGGTGCTCAAGCCGGCCGAGACCACGCCGCTCACCGCGCTGCTGTTCGCCGAGATCTGCCAGCAGGCCGACCTGCCGCCCGGCGTGGTGAACATCGTCACCGGCGCCGGCGACACCGGCCGTGCGGTCGTCGCGCACCCCGACGTCGACAAGGTGGCCTTCACCGGCTCCACCGAGGTCGGCCGTTCGATCGCCAAGACGGTCGCCGGCACCGAGAAGCGGGTGACGCTCGAGCTCGGCGGCAAGGCCGCCAACATCGTCTTCGACGACGCGCCCGTCGACCAGGCCGTCGAGGGCATCGTCAACGGGATCTTCTTCAACCAGGGCCACGTCTGCTGCGCCGGCTCCCGGCTCCTGGTCCAGGAGTCGATCGCCGAGGAGCTGCTCGAGCGGCTCAAGCGGCGGATGGCGACGCTGCGGGTCGGGGACCCGCTGGACAAGAACACCGACGTCGGGGCGATCAACTCCGCCGAGCAGCTGGCCAAGATCCGCGAGCTCGCCGACGTCGGTGAGACCGAGCTGGCCGGCGGCCCCGGCGAGCGGTGGTCGCCGCCGTGCGACCTGCCCGGCACCGGCTTCTGGTTCCCGCCGACGGTCTTCACCGGCGTCACCCAGGCCCACCGGATCGCGCGCGAGGAGATCTTCGGCCCGGTGCTGTCCGTGCTGACCTTCCGGACCCCGGCCGAGGCGGTCGAGAAGGCCAACAACAGCCCGTTCGGCCTCTCCGCCGGCATCTGGACCGACAAGGGCTCCCGGATCCTGTGGGTGGCCAACCAGCTGCGCGCCGGCGTGGTGTGGGCCAACACGTTCAACAAGTTCGACCCCACCAGCCCCTTCGGCGGCTACAAGGAGTCGGGCTACGGCCGCGAGGGCGGCCGTCACGGCCTGGAGGGCTACATCCGATGACACCGATCTCCTCCTCCGAGGCCCGCGGCGGCCGGCTCGAGGTCCGCAAGACCTACAAGCTCTACATCGGCGGCGCGTTCCCGCGCTCCGAGTCGGGCCGCTCCTACGTCGTCAACGACGCCAAGGGCACCTTCCTCGCCAACGCCTCGGCGGCCTCCCGCAAGGACGCCCGCGACGCCGTCCAGGCCGCCCGCAAGGCATTCCCCGGCTGGTCGGCGCGCACGCCGTACAACCGCGGTCAGGTCCTCTACCGGATCGCCGAGGTGCTCGAGGGCCGCCGCGCCCAGTTCGTCGACGAGGTGCAGCGCTCCGAGGGCTCCGGCAAGCGCGCCGCCGAGGCGGCGGTCGACCTCTCCGTCGACCGGCTGGTCTGGTACGCCGGCTGGGCCGACAAGATCGCCCAGGTGGTCGGCGGCACCAACCCCGTGGCGGGGCCGTACTTCAACTTCTCGCTGCCCGAGCCGACCGGCGTCGTCGCGGTCGTCGCGCCGCAGCAGTCCTCGCTGCTCGGCCTGGTCAGCGTGGTCGCCCCGGTGGTCGTCACCGGCAACACCTGTGTGGTCGCCACCTCGAGCGCCCGGCCGCTGCCCGCGATCACGCTCTCGGAGGTGCTGGCCACCTCCGACGTGCCGGGCGGTGTGGTCAACGTGCTCACCGGCGCGCTCGCGGACACCACGCCGACGCTCGCCTCGCACATGGACGTGAACGCGATCGACCTCACCGGCCTGGCCGGGGACCCGGAGACCGCGACCGCGCTGGAGGTGGCGGCCGCGGAGAACCTGAAGCGGGTCCGCCGGGCACCGGCCGCCGAGCCCGACTGGACGCCCGAGCCGGGGCTCGAGGCGATGACCACGTTCCTGGAGACCAAGACCGTCTGGCACCCGATCGGGATCTGAGCGGCCGGTCCCCGCGGCGGGCGTACCGACCGCGTCGGGCAGAATGCTCCGGTGCACGCGAAGGTGATCGTCCTGGCCGGGCCCTCCGGGTCCGGGAAGTCCCGGCTCTGCCGACGGGTGGGCGAGCACCTGGGGCTGCCGACGGTCAACCTCGACGACTACTACAAGAGCGGCGGGGACCCGACGCTGCCGATGCTCCCCGGTGCCGGCCGGCCCGCACAGCCCGACTGGGACCACCCGGACTCCTGGCTGGGCGAGGAGGCGACCGACGCCCTGGAACGGATCTGCCGCGACGGCGGCGCCGACGTGCCGGTCTACGACATCTCCCGGGACGGCCGGATCGGGCACCGGCGCTTCGAGCTGGCCGGCGCGCCGCTGCTGGTGGCCGAGGGCATCTTCGCCCAGGAGGTGGTGGCGGCGTGCCGGGCCCGCGGGATCCTGGCCGACGCGCTGTGCGTCCGCAACCATCCGGCCGTCACCTTCTGGCGCCGGCTCAGCCGGGACCTGCGCGAGCACCGCAAGCCACCGTTGCTGCTCGTGCGGCGCGGACTGCGTCTGATGCGCGAGGAGCCGCGCATCGTGGCTCACGCCGTGCAGGTGGGCTGTGCGGCAATGCCGCCGGAGCAGGCGTTCGACCGGATCAGATCTCTGGTCCACGCCCGCACCTGACGTGCGAAGGTGAACTCCCGAGGAGGACCACGATGACGTTCCCGATGCCCGACCTGTCGCTGGACGAGCTCCGCGCGGCCCAGCTGGACCACCTCCGCGTCACGCTGACCCGCGCCTACGAGCTGGTCCCGCACTACCGCCGCGCCTTCAACCGCGCCGGGGTCCGCCCCGAGGACCTGCTCACGCTCGGCGACCTCGCCCGGTTCCCGTTCACCACCAAGGAGGACCTGCGCGAGAACTACCCGTTCGGCATGTTCGCGGTGCCCCGGGAGCAGGTCGCGCGCATCCACGCGTCGTCGGGCACGACCGGGCGGCCCACCGTGGTGGGCTACACCGCCGAGGACCTCGACACGTGGGCGGACCTGATGGCCCGCTCGATCCACGCCGCGGGAGGTCGCCGGGGCGACCTGGTCCACGTGGCCTACGGCTACGGGCTGTTCACCGGAGGGCTGGGCGCGCACTACGGCGCGGAGCGGCTCGGCTGCACGGTGGTGCCGGTGTCCGGCGGGATGACCGAGCGGCAGGTGCAGCTGATCCTGGACTTCCGGCCCCGGATCATCATGGTGACCCCGTCGTACTTCCTGGCCATCCTCGACGAGATGGAGCGGCAGGGCGTGGACCCCCGGCGTACCAGCCTCGAGATCGGCATCTTCGGGGCCGAGCCGTGGACCAACGAGATGCGGCTGGAGGTCGAGCGCCGGGCCGGCCTGGACGCCGTCGACATCTACGGGCTCTCCGAGGTGATGGGTCCCGGCGTCTCGCAGGAGGCCGTCTCCACCAAGGACGGCCTGCACCTGTGGGAGGACCACTTCCTGCCCGAGGTCATCGACCCGTTCACCCTCGAGGTGGTGCCCGACGGGCAGGAGGGCGAGCTGGTGCTGACCAGCCTCACCAAGCAGGCGATGCCGGTCGTGCGCTACCGCACGCGGGACCTCACCCGGCTGCTGCCGGGCACCGCGTTCCCGGCGTTCCGGCGGATGCAGAAGATCACCGGCCGGAGCGACGACATGATGATCGTCCGCGGCGTGAACGTCTTCCCGACCCAGATCGAGGAGCAGATCCTCAAGGTCGAGGGGCTGAGCCCGCACTACCTGTGCGTGCTCACCCGGCCCGGCCACCTCGACGTGCTGACGGTCCGCGTCGAGGCGCACGCCGACACGCCGGCAGCCCGGTGGAGGGCGCTGGCCGCGGAGCTGGTGCACCACGTGCGGGGCACGGTCGGCGTCGGGATCGAGGTCGAGGTGCTCGAGCCCGGTGCGCTGGAGCGGTCGCTGGGCAAGGCGAAGCGGATCTCCGACCAGCGTCCCCGGGCCTGAGTCGTGACCGCGGACAGCCGGCCGGCTCGGCGGTTTCGTATCCTCGCCGCATGAGTGCCGACGACGGGTCCGCGATCAGCCGGTTGCTGGCGGAGAACCGCAGCAGCCTGCGCCGGGTCCGGCCCGAGGAGCTCGAGACCGCCCGGGCGGCCGGCGCCCTGGTCGTCGACATCCGCCCCCTCGAGCAGCGGCAGCGCGACGGCGAGCTCCCGGGCGCCGTGGTCGTCGACCGCAACGTGCTCGAGTGGCGGCTCGACCCTACGAGCCCGCACCGGCTCGCGATCGCCGACGATCCGGAGCGTCGCGTGGTGCTGGTCTGCAACGAGGGCTACAGCTCGAGCCTGGCCGCACGCACGCTGCAGCTGCTCGGTCTCGTCAACGCCACCGACCTCTGCGGCGGCTTCGTGGCGTGGCGCAGCACCGTCGGCGGATGCGCCGCACCGCCGCACCAGCGTGGTGGGAGAACAGGTGCGCGGTCCGGTGTCGGATCCGGGCGGGGTCGTTCGTAGCAGGAGTGAGCGGCTGCCCGGCAGGGGCGCCCCACGGCACAGGAGATGATCCGCGATGCAGTACCTGGTTTCCGTGATCGACGACGGCACCGGCCTGGCCACCCCGACCGAGGAGGCCGACATCGGCGCGTTCAACGACCGGCTCCGGGCCGAGGGCCACTGGGTCTTCGCCGGCGGCCTCGGGTCGCCCGACCCGGCGACCGTCATCGACAACCGGGGTGACGAAGCGGTGTTCACCGACGGCCCCTTCGTGGAGTCGAAGGAGTACCTGGCCGGCTTCTGGATCATCGAGGCCGCCGACCTCGACGTGGCGCTGGCGCTCGCCGCCGAGGGGTCGAAGTGCTGCAACCGGAAGGTCGAGGTGCGACCGTTCCTGTGAACCCGGTCGAGGTCGCGGACGCGATCACCCGGGTGCACCACGAGGAGTGGGCGCGGGTGGTCGCCTCCCTGACCCGGCGTTTCGGTGACCTCGACCTCGCCGAGGAGGCGGCGGCCGAGGCGTTCGCGACCGCCGTCGAGCGGTGGCCGGCCGACGGCGTACCCCCGAACCCGGGCGCCTGGCTGACCACCACCGCCACCCGCAAGGCGATCGACCGGATCCGGCGGGAGAACAAGCGCGACGCCAAGCAGAGGGAGGCTCAGGTGCTGTACGCCGACGACCCGCCCCAGCCTCTCGGCGCGGTCGACGACGAGCGGCTCCGGCTGATCTTCACCTGCTGCCACCCGTCGCTCTCGATGGAGGCCCGGGTGGCGCTGACGCTGCGCCTGGTCGGCGGTCTGACCGTGCCCGAGATCGCCCATGCCTTCCTGGTGCAGGAGAGCACCATGGGCCAGCGCATCACCCGGGCGAAGGCGAAGATCAAGGTGGCTCGCATCCCGTACCGGGTGCCGTCCACGGAGGACCTCCCGGCCCGGGTGGCCGGAGTGCTCGCGGTCCTCTTCCTGGTCTTCAACGAGGGCTACCTGGCCAGCGGTCCCGACACCGATCCGGTACGTCGGGACCTGACCGCCGAGGCGATCCGGCTGACCCGCATGATCCGTACCCTGCTCCCGGAGGACGGTGAGGTGGCCGGGCTGCTGGCGCTGATGCTCCTCACCGAGGCCCGCCGTACCGCCCGGGTCTCCGCGACCGGCGAGCTGGTCACACTCGGCGAGCAGGACCGTGGCGCCTGGGACGCGGCGATGGTCGCCGAAGGTCACCGGCTGGTGCGCGAGCGCCTGGCGACTGGCGTGGCTCCGGGTCGCTACCAGATCCTGGCGGCGATCAACGCCGTGCACACCTCGGCCCGCGACGCGCGCGACACCGACTGGTCGCAGGTCCTCGCCCTCTACGACCAGCTCGTCCGCCTGGACCCCTCGCCGATCATCGCCCTCAACCGGGCCGTCGCGGTCGCCGAGCTGGACGGTCCGGAGGTGGCGCTGGCCGCCGTCGACCGTCTCGAGGAGACGCTGGCCGGCTACCACGCCTTTCACGCGACCCGCGCCGACCTGCTGCGCCGGCTGGGCCGCAGCCGGCAGGCGCGGGCGGCGTACGACCGGGGCATCGAGCTGGCGGGCAACACCGCCGAGACCGCCTACCTGACCCGGCGCCGCGACCAGCTGGCGTGACGCGACCCCTAGGCGGGGGCAAGAGGACGACCAGGGCGGGCATGACGGCGAGGAAGAGCGCAACATCCTCTAGTTGACACTTGATCAAGCAAATGCTTGAGTAAAAGCATGGAGACCACTGCCGAGGACACCCAGCTCGACGCCGTGTTCACGGCGCTCGGGGACCACACCCGGCGAGACATCGTGGCCCGGCTGAGCGCCGGCGAGGCGACCGTCAAGGAGCTCGCGGAGCCGTACGCGATGAGCATGCAGGCTGTCTCGCAGCACATCCGGGTGCTGGAGCGGTCCGGGCTGATCAGCCAGGGACGGCACCGGCAGACGCGGCCGTGTCGACTCGAGCCCGCGGCTCTCGAGGCCGCGCTCAGCTGGATCGAGGAGAGCCGGCGCGCCTGGTCGGAGCGCCTGGACCGCCTGGAGACGCACCTCGCCCGCCTGCAGGAAGGTCCGGAGAAATGAACGACGACGAGCTCATCTACCGGCGGGTCCTCCACGCACCGCGCGAGCTGGTGTGGCGGTGCCTCACGGAGCCCGCCGAGCTGGCGCAGTTCTGGGGCCCGAGCGGCATGACCACCCCGTTCGACGGCATCGTCGTAGAGCTCCGTCCCGGTGGCCGGTTCGAGACCCTGATGCTGGGCGAGCACGGCAGCCACCGGATGATCGCCACCTTCACCGACGTCGTCGCTCCCGAACGGCTCGGCTGGGTCGAGCCGGCGAGCGGGATGCACACCACCAGCACGCTCAACGACCTCGGCGACGGCACCACCGAGGTGGTCATCCATCAGCGACACGTTCCCGAGCCGATGCGCCGGCCCGAGGCCCGCGCCGGGTTCCTCACCTCTCTCGACAAGCTCGAGCAGCACCTCGCCCACCGCCTGCAGGGAGACCGATCGTGACCGATCCACAGCTGTGGGTGGCGCCGACCTACGACCGGCTCGCAGACCTCCTCGCCGCCGAGCCGGTCGACACCTGGGACGCACCGTCGTTGTGCGAGAAGTGGTCGGTGCGTCACGTGGTCGCGCACATGACCATGCCGGTGCGGCTGACCCCGACGCAGTTCGGCGCCGAGATGGTCGCGGCCGGCGGCGACTTCACCGTGCTCTCCGACACGGTGGCCGCACGGGACGCTTCGTTGCCGGTCGCCGACCTGCTCGACCAGCTCAGGTCACCGAGCCTGCACGCGTGGCAGCCGCCCGGTGGCGGCGCCGCCGGCGCACTGAGCCACGCCGTCATCCACTCCTTGGACGTGACCATCGCGCTGGGCCGGCCGGCGGTGGCACCGACCGAGGCCACCACGACCGTCCTCGACCAGCTCACCGCCGCCCACGGCGCCGTGTTCGGGCTCGACCTGTCCGGGGTCCGGCTCGAGGCCTCCGACACCGGCTGGAGCTGGGGGGACGGCCGGCTCGTCCGGGCCGACAGCGGCTCCCTGGTGGCGCTCCTGGGCGGCCGGATGCTGCCCGACGGCCGCACCCTCCGCCGCCACTGACTCCCTCACCAGGCGTCGCCGGGTCGGTCCTCGCAGGTCACCGTGACGGACAGATCCGGGACGACGGAGGGCTCGAGGCGAAGCACCATCAGCCCGCCGTGCTCGCCGTCCGGGAAGGCACCCGTCGCCGTCTGGGTGTACGACACGCCCCGCCACCTCTCCCAGCCGAGCCTCTCGTAGAAGCCCGTCGCGCGCCCGGTCGAGAGCAGCGCTGCCGGCCAGCGCTCGGCGATCTCCGCCTGGAGCGTCTGCATCGTCGCGCGCCCGATGCCCTCACCCTGACGGTCAGGATCGGTGGCGACGGCCTCCACGTAGCCGACGCCTCGCCACGCCTGGTCCCCGAACCTGATCCGGCGGGGCACGGCGCTGGCATGGCCGACCAACCGGTCCCCGTCCCGCGCCAGCACGTGCACACCGCCGTACGCATGGTCGGCGTCGTCGTCGCTGAACCGACCATCGAAGGCCCGGCGCCACAGGTCCCGCAGCGCCACCCGGGTCTCGGCGTCGATCTGGTCGCTCTCGGCGACGACGAAGTCCACGACCGCCAATCTAGGCGCTCGCGGACGTCGTAAGGTCCCCCCATGGCCGTGCAGCGCATCAAGCCGAACATCCTCTCGAGTGACTTCGAGGCGAGTCGCGCCTTCTACAACGGCGTCATCGGGCTCGAGGGTGGTGACGGACTGGACTGGATCCTCTTCTTCGGCACCGACAAGCGCGAGGTCCAGCTCAGCGTCATGGCGTTGGACATCAAGGCCCACCATCATCCCGCCGTGTCCATCGAGGTGGACGACGTCGACGAGGTCCACGCCCGGGCCGTCGCCGCGGGTGCCGAGATCACCTACCCCCTGACCGACGAGGAGTGGGGGCTGCGAAGGTTCTTCGTGCGCGACCCGAACGGAACGATCATCAACGTCACGCAGCACGCCGCCCAGCAGCCGACGTAGCAAGCCGAAGCGCTCGCGAGGGGGAACGAGATGATGCAACGGTCCGAGATGGTCCCGGTGAGAGGCGTCGAGGTCTTCGTCGACCAGCGCGGTGAGGCCACGTCGCCCCCGATGGTCTACCTGCACGGCGGTCCTGGCCAGAGCTGCTGGGACTTCATGGCGGCTCAGGGTCATCGCCTCGGGCGGAGCATCAGGCTCGTGGGGGTCGACCAACGCGGGGTGCTGCGGTCCGGCGACGTGCCCCCGACGAGCCGCTCGACGTCGACGTCCTCATCGACGACTTCGAAGCGGTCCGCGAGCACCTCGGGATCGAGGCATGGGCGGTGCTCGGTCACTCCGCCGGAGGTGGCTACGCGCTGCGCTACGCCCTCAGGTGCCCCGAGTCCGTGCGTGCGGTGGTCTTCGACTGCCCGTGCTGGGACGGCGATCTCACCGACCGCCTCCGGCTGCCGGTCGTGGCGGCCCGTCTCGAGGAGGCGGGCAAGGTGGAAGCGGCAGCAGCGTGCCGTCACCTCGCTGCGAAGCCCGGGCGCATCACCGCGGCAGACGAGTCGAGGCTCGTCATGCAGGAGCTGGACGAGTCCTACCTCGACCTGTTCTTCCACACGCCGGAGTCCGCGCGTGCCTTCGAGGAGCTGATGGAGAGCGCAGGCTTCACCGAGCAGCAGTGGGCCCGCGGGATGTCGCACCAGCCGCTGCTCGACGCGATGTACCAGCCCCAGGTGCACCTGCTGGCCGGACTCCGGGTGCCCAGCCTCCTGGTGCACGGCAGGAGCGACCTGGTCGTCCCACCCGAAGTCGTCGAGACGTACCGCACTGAAGTCGCGCGGGGCGCCGTCCACACCTTCGCCGGCTCCGGGCACTTCGCGTACCACGAGGAGCCCGAGGAGTACGCCGGCGTGATCGCGAGCTTCGTGCGGGAACACGCAAGCTGACGCGCAGCGAGGTCGGCGACCCCTATCATCCGGACGTGCGCACACTCGCTCCCTGGACAGCAGCGACGATCGTCCTCGTCGCATTCTGGCCCGCGGTGTGCATGTCGGCCGAAGGTGGACCGACGACCTGCCAGAGCGCCGTGCTGCTGCCGCTGCCCTGGGGGGACAGCGCCGACACCTGGGGGATGGCGGTCCCGGTGGTCGCTGCCTTGCTGACCTACTTCGCCCTGCGGAAGCTCCTGCGCCAGGGCGGGTGAGTTCAGTCCGACACCCGCCGATGGGTTTGCCGAGCAACGGTCGATGTGGTCTGGTTTGTAGGTTCTGTCCAAGGCGAGCCGCTGAGACCGTGACGGTCCTGACGGAAAGCCCCACACGATCGGTTTGGACTCGGGTTGAAGGCCATCCTGCTGAGCGGCCTGTGCGCGCTCATCGTGTCGCTGTTCAGCACTCGCTGGGCGATCCGGCAGTTCGCTGCCTGGGGTCTGGGGCAGCTGATCCGCGAGGACGGTCCCCAGACGCACCACGTGAAGAGGGGCACCCCCACGATGGGTGGCGCCGCCGTCGTGGTCTCGGTGGTGATCGGCTACGCGTTCGCCAAGCTGTTGACGTGGGACCTACCGTCGCGGTCCGCGCTCCTGGTGCTCTTCCTCCTGGTGGGCATGGCCGGGGTGGGGTTCCTCGACGACTTCATCAAGGTCAGGAAGCAGCGCAGCCTCGGGCTCCGGAGCAAGGCCAAGCTGGTGGGCCAGACCGTTGTGAGTCTCACCTTCGGGTTCCTGGCGCTCCAGCCCGTCCTGGGCGACGGGGCGGCAGCCACTGTCTCTCACCGGCTGTCGTTCGCGCGTGACGTCGGACCGGCGTTGCCCTGGGTGATCGTCATCGTGCTGATCTGGTTCATGGTGAGCGGGACCAGCAACGCCACGAATCTCATCGACGGTCTCGACGGGCTGCTCACCGGCAGTGCCACGATGGTCTTCGCCGCCTACGCCGTCATCGGCGTCTGGCAGAACAGCCACTCGTGCGGATCCGCCAACGGAGCGAACGGCCTGTGCTACCAGGTGGCCTCCCCGCTGGACCTGGCCACGGTCGCGGCCGCCCTGGCGGGCGCCTGCTTCGGGTTCCTGTGGTGGAACGCCTCCCCCGCCCAGATCATCATGGGGGACACCGGCTCCCTCGCCCTGGGGGCAGCCATGGCCGGCCTGGCGCTGCTGACGCGGACCGAGCTGCTGCTGATCGTCCTGGGGGGCTTGTACGTGGCCGTCACCGGGTCGGTGCTGCTCCAGGTGTCCTGGTTCAAGCTGACCAGGCGCACCACCGGCGTGGGCAGGAGGATCTTCCGCATGACCCCGCTCCATCATCACTTCGAGCTGCTCGGTTGGGAGCAGGTGACGGTGGTGGTCCGCTTCTGGATCATCGCCGGAGTCTGCGCCGCGGCCGCCCTCGGGATCTTCTACAGCGACTGGCTGGGCAGCCAGGGCTGAGCGCCGGCCCGGCCTTGCTCAGCTCATCGCGCCGAGGACGGCGTACGCCGGCTTGATGACCTCGTCGATCAGCGCGAGGCGCTCGTCGAAGGGCAGGAACGCGGACTTCATCGCATTGATGGTGAACCAGCGGAAGTCGGCCATCCCGTAGCCGAACGCGTCGGCGAGCAGCGTCATCTCCCGGCTCATCGAGGTGCCGCTCATCAGCCGGTTGTCGGTGTTGACGGTGACCCGGAACCGCAGCTTGGTGAGCAACGCGATCGGGTGCTCGGCGATCGAGGTCGCGGCGCCGGTCTGCACGTTGGACGAGGGACACATCTCCAGCGGGATCCGCTTGTCCCGCACGTAGGAGGCTAGCAGGCCCAGCCGCGGCGAGCCGTCCGGGCCGACGCTGATGTCGTCGATGATCCGGACGCCGTGGCCGAGCCGGTCGGCGCCGCACCACTGGATGGCCTGCCAGATCGAGGGCAGCCCGAACGCCTCGCCGGCGTGGATGGTGAAGTGCGCGTTCTCGCGCTGGAGGTACTCGAAGGCGTCCAGGTGCCGGGTGGGCGGGTAGCCCGCCTCCGCGCCGGCGATGTCGAAGCCGACCACGCCCTGGTCGCGGTAGGCCACGGTCAGCTCGGCGATCTCCTGCGAGCGCGCCTGGTGCCGCATCGCGGTCAGCAGCTGCCGGACCACGATCGGGCTGCCGTCGTCGCGGGCCTGCTGCTCGCCCTCGGCGAAGCCGTCCCGGACCGCCTCGACGACCTCGGTCAGGGCCAGGCCGCCCTCGAGGTGCTGCTCGGGCGCGTAGCGCACCTCGGCGTACACGACGCCGTCCTCGGCCAGGTCGGCCACGCACTCGCGGGCGACGCGGCGGAGGTTGTCGGCGGTCTGCATCACCGCGACGGTGTGGTCGAAGGTCTCGAGGTAGCGCTCCAGCGACCCCGAGCTCGCCGCCTCCTCGAACCAGCGGCCGAGCGACCCGGCGTCGCCGGCCGGCAGCAGGTGCCCTTCCGGAGCCAGGTCGAGGATGGTCTGCGGGCGCAGCCCGCCGTCGAGGTGGTCGTGAAGCAGCACCTTGGGAGCGCGGCGGATCTGCTCACCGATAGGTTCGGACATACGTCCCATCCAACCAGCACCAGACGCCGTCACCCGCAGGAGGCACACCGGCATGCGCACCTTCACCACGTTCGAGGAGCTCGCCGACGCGACGGGCAAGGAGCTCGGCACCAGCGACTGGGTCACCATCGACCAGGACCGCGTCGACCGTTTCGCCGACGCCACCGGCGACCACCAGTGGATCCACGTGGACGTCGAGCGGGCCAAGGCAGGACCGTTCGGTGGCACGATCGCGCACGGCTACCTGACGCTGTCCCTGGTGCCGTGGCTGGGCAGCCAGGTCTTCGCGCTCGAGACCCCCGGCGCCAAGCTCAACTACGGCGTCAACAAGGTCCGGTTCCCCACGCCGGTGCCGGTCGGCTCGCGCGTCCGCGCCCACGTGTCCGTGGTCGAGGTGAGCGACGTGCCGGCCGGCAAGCAGATGGTGCTGCGGTACGTCGTCGAGCTGGAGGGCTCGGACAAGCCGGCCTGCGTCGCGGAGAGCGTCGTGCTGCTGCTCCCCTGAACCAGGCGCCTGAGCCCCTCTAGGCGACGTCCTTCTTCGCCGGCGCCTCGTGCTGCTTGCGGAGCCGGGCGCGTACGTCGACGCTGGCGTTGAACGCTGCGGTCATCGCCTTGTCGGCAGCCGAGCCCTCGCGCGGCAGGAAGCCGATCTGACGGGCGAAGGTCAGACCGTCGTAGTAAATGGTGTTGCGCCGGAGCTTGCCGTCCTCGAAGGTCATCACGTCGCAGCCGAGCAGGTCGACGCCGCGGCCGGTCGCATGCACGCCCTGGAACGACGTGCCCGTGAACGTGCCGGTGGCCTGCCACTGGACCACCGCGCGCCTGTCGTCGCCCACCATCTCGAGCACCTCGATGTCGAGGTCCGGGACAGCGCCCAGCAGCTCGTCGAAGAACTCCCGCACCTGCTTCCGGCCGCGGAAGTGGCCGACCGCGACGAAGTGGTCGTCCACGTCGTCATGGGCGAGCAGCTGCATCCCGTCCAGGTCGTGCCGCTTCAACGCGTCGAAAATCTCGGTCGCCACCATCACCGGCGACCGTGCTGCCTGCTCCACCATGTCGGCCCTCCTCGTCGTGGGACCTCGGGACGTCCCCGGAGGTCCCACCAACGAGCCTGCTCCGCCTCCTCGGTGACCGCAAGGCCCGAACCGGACACCTCTTCCCCTGACCGGGGCGGGCGGCCTCAGGCGGAGACGCGGTCGATGACGATCGAGGCCGGTGCGTACGACGTCCCGGCCGGCGCGACCTCGACGCCCCCGTCGAGCGCGGCCTGCGCCCGGTCGAACCGGTCGGGCTCGTCGGTGTGCAGCGTCAGCAACGGCTGCCCCTCCACGACGGTGTCGCCGGGCTTGGCGTGCAGCTCCACGCCCGCGCCGGCCTGCACCGGGTCCTCCTTGCGGGCCCGGCCGGCGCCGAGCCGCCAGGCGGCCACCCCGACCGCCATCGCATCGAGGCGGGTCAGCACCCCGCTCGCCGGTGCCGGCACCACGAGGGTCTCCCGCGCCACCGGCAGCGGCGCGTCGGGGTCGCCGCCCTGGGCCGCGATCATCCGCCTCCAGACGTCCATGGCCGATCCGTCGGCCAGCCTGTCGGCGGGGTCGACGTCGGCGACCCCGGCGGCGGTGAGCATCTCCCGGGCCAGCGCGACCGTCAGCTCGACGACGTCGGCGGGGCCGCCGCCGGCGAGCACCTCGACCGACTCGCGGACCTCGAGGGCGTTGCCGGCGGTCAGCCCGAGCGGCGTGGACATGTCGGTCAGCAGCGCGACGGTGGTGACGCCCGCGTCGGTGCCCAGGGCCACCATCGTCTCGGCGAGCTCGCGGGCCCGCTCCAGGCTCTTCATGAACGCGCCGCTGCCGACCTTGACGTCGAGCACCAGCGCGCCGGTGCCCTCGGCGATCTTCTTGCTCATGATCGAGCTGGCGATCAGCGGGATCGCCTCGACCGTGCCGGTGACGTCGCGCAGCGCGTAGAGCTTCTTGTCCGCGGGCGCCAGGCCGGCTCCGGCCGCGCAGATGACGGCGCCGATCTCCTCGAGCTGGCGCAGCATCGCCTGGTTGGACAGCGAGGCCTGCCAGCCGGGCACCGCCTCCAGCTTGTCGAGGGTGCCGCCGGTGTGGCCGAGACCGCGCCCGGACAGCTGCGGAACCGCGACGCCGCAGGCCGCGACGAGCGGCGCGAGCGGCAGGGTGATCTTGTCGCCCACCCCGCCGGTGGAGTGCTTGTCGGCCGTCGGGCGTGAGAGCGCCGAGAAGTCCATCCGCTCCCCCGAGGCGATCATCGCCGCGGTCCAGCGGGAGATCTCCGGGCGCGACATCCCGTTGAGCAGGATCGCCATCGCCAGCGCAGACATCTGCTCGTCGGCCACCGCCCCGCGGGTGTACGCGTCGACCACCCAGTCGATCTGGGAGTCGCTCAGCGCACCACCGTCACGCTTGGTGGTGATGACCTCGACGGCGTCGTGCAGCTCAGCCATGGGACTCCTCGGCTCGGAAGGACGGGTTCAGCGGGTCAGGTCGTCGGGGCCGAACGCGTCCGGGAGCACCTCGCTCATCGGCCGCACCCCCCGCACGGTGAGCAGCAACAGCTCGTTGCCGCCGTGCTCGAACAGCAGCTGGCGGCACCGGCCGCACGGCATGATGACCTCGCCGGCGCCGTTCACGCAGACGAAGTGGGTGAGCCGGCCGCCCCCGGTCGCCACCAGGCTCGAGACCAGCCCGCACTCGGCGCACAGGGTCACGCCGTACGCCGCGTTCTCCACGTTGCAGCCGGTCAGCAGCCGGCCGTCGTCGGCGAGCGCGGCGGCCCCCACCGGGTAGTGGGAGTAGGGCGCGTAGGCGTTGCGGCTGATCCGTCGCGCCTCGTCGGTGAGCGCTGGCCAGTCGAAGTCGTCGGCCACCGGTCAGCTCTTCACGTAGGGCTCGCCGTCGGCGGCCGGCGGGCGGACCCGACCGACGAAGCCGGCGACCGCGATGATCGTGGCGAGGTACGGCGTCGCGCCGAGGAACTGGGTGGGGATCTTGTCCACGAGCGCCAGCTGGAACTGCAGGTTCGTCATGAAGCCGAAGAACAGCGCCGCGAACGTCGCGCCGACGGGGTGCCAGCGGCCCATGATCACCGCGGCCAGCGCGATGAAGCCGTTGCCCGCCGACAGGTCGCGGTCGAAGGCGCCGGTCGAGCCGACGGTGTAGTAGGCGCCGCCGAGACCGGCGAAGACACCACCAAACAGCACCGCCTGCCACCGGACCCGGTTGACCTTGATGCCGACGGTGTCCGCGGCCATCGGGTGCTCGCCGACCGAGCGGACCCGCAGCCCCCAGCGGGTCTGGAACAGGACGAACGTGACCACGAAGATCGAGGCGTACATCAGGTAGACCAGCAGGGTCTGGTTGAACAGCGCCTGACCGACGACGGGCAGGTCGGAGAGCACCGGGATCGGGAGCTCCTCGAGCCGCGGCGGCTCGTTGAGGTACTGCTTGATCGCCGGGTCGCTGGGGATCTGGCTGAGCAGGAACGCGGTCAGCCCGGAGGCCAGCGCGATCAGCACGACGCCGAGCACCACCTGGTTCACCTGGTAGCGCAGCGCGAACAGCGCCAGCAGCGCGGCGATCCCGACGCCGGCGATGACCGCGCCGACCAGACCCATGTAGGCGCTGAAGGCGAGGCTGGCGGCCACCGAGGCGAAGAAGGCGCCCACCAGGAACTGGCCCTCGATGGCGATGTTGATGACGCCGGCCCGCTCGCACATCACACCGGCCAGGGCGCCGAGCACCAGCGGGGTGCCGATCTCGATGGTGCCGGGCAGCGGGTTGGCGATGGCGGCCTGGAAGGCGCCCTCGCCCTGGTCGGAGTAGGCCCAGACGATGAAGCCGGCGTAGAAGGCCAGCCCGCTGACGACGTACGCCGTGGTGGCGACCCAGCCGCGGGGCAGCCGGTTGAGTGCGGCGAGCACCAGCGCACCGAGGACCAGCGCGAACGAGACCCAGACGACCGGCTTCGCGGCGAGGTCCTTGGCCGGGAACTCGGCCGAGACCCGGTCGCCGAGGACGTACTTGACCGTCGCGTTGTCGATCGAGAGCGCGAAGTAGAGCAGCAGCCCCGCGGCGATCGCGAGCACCACGACGAGCTTGACCTGGCGGCGGACGTCGGCCCGGTCCCGGATCGCTGGTGCCTCCGCCGCCGCTGCGGGCGGTTGTTCGACGCGGGTGCTCACGAGCCCCATCCCTTCGCCATCACGGTGGCGCCGCCACCGGTGTCCTTGAACCGCATGACGCCCCGCACCAGGGCGGGCGCCGCGACGAACAGCACGATCAGCGCCTGCAGCACCTGGGTGAGCGCCAGCGGCGTGGCCGCCGCACTCGCCTGCATCTGCACCCCGCCGGCCGAGAGCGCGCCGAAGAGCAGTCCGGCCAGCACGGTGCCGAGCGGGGTGGCCCGACCGAGCAGCGCCACGGTGATCGCGTCGAAGCCGATCGAGCCCGCGACGTTCGCCGTCAGCGAGTCGTGGTGGCCGAGGATCTGCTGGGTGGCGGCGAGGCCGGCCAGCCCCCCGGCGACCAGCATCGCCAACGTGTAGACCTTGGCGAGGCTCATCCCGGCGGTCCGGGCGGCGTCCGCGTTGGCGCCCACCGCGCGCATCTCGAAGCCGAGCGTGCTCCGCTCGAGCAACCACCACACGCCGACCGCGACGAGCACGGCCACCACCACGCCGGTGTGGACGCCGAAGATCGTCGGGAACATCGCGCTGTCGTCCGCGGGCAGCGAGCGGGGGTTGTCGCTGCCGGGACGCTGGAAGGCGTTCTTGGTGAGGAGGTAGAGCAGCACCGAGCTCGCGACGTAGTTGAGCATGATCGTGGTGATCACCTCGTGCGCGCCGGTCTGCGCCTTCAGGTAGCCGGAGATCCCGCCCCAGACCGCACCGCCGAGCACGCCGGCCAGCAGCGCCACGAGCAGGTGCAGCCCCGGGGGCAGGTCGAAGGCGAAGCCGACGTAGCCGGCGCAGATCGCGCCCAGGATCAGCTGGCCCTGGGCGCCGATGTTGAACAGGCCGGCCCGGAAGGCGAGGCTGACGCCGAGGCCGGCGCAGATCAGCGGTGCGGCGCGCTCCAGGGTCTGGGTGATCGCCTTCCAGGACCCGACGGCGCCGGTGAGCAGCGCCCAGTAGGACTGGATGATCGCCTCCCCGGCGTAGCGGAAGAAGTCCCAGGGGTAGCTGAAGAAGTAGCGCAGCGACTCCACCGCCTGCCGGTCGCTGAAGGCGATCAGGACCGCTCCGACCAGGAGGGCGAGGAAGATCGCCGCCGCGGTCACCTTGATGCTGGGCAGCCAGCTCGCGACGGTCGACGTCCGGCCGCCCCGCTCGGGGGTCTCAGACATCCTGGGCGTCCTTCCGGGTCGCGCGGCCGGCTCCGGCCATCATCAGACCGATCTCCTCGCGGGCGATGTCCGGGCTCACGGTGCCGACGATCCGGCCGTCGTACATCACCGCGATCCGGTCCGAGAGCGCGAAGATCTCGTCGAGCTCGGTGGAGACGATGATCACCGCGGTGCCCTTGTCGCGCTCCTCGATGATCCGCTTGTGGATGAACTCGATGGAGCCGACGTCGACGCCGCGGGTGGGCTGCGAGGCGACCAGGACCTTCAGCGAACGGGAGAACTCCCGCGCCACCACGACCTTCTGCTGGTTGCCGCCGGACAGCGAGCTCACCGGGGTGTCCATGTCCTCGGTGCGGATGTCGAACTCCTCGATCCGCGCCGCGGCGTTCTTCTCGATCGCGTCGAGCCGCAGCGCCAGTCCGCGGGAGAACTCGTCGTGGGTGTAGAGGTCGAGCACCAGGTTCTCCCGGACGCTGAACCCGCCGACGAAGCCGTCGTGGGAGCGGTCCTCGGGGATGTAGCCGATGCCCTGGGCCAGGCTCTCGCGCGGGCCGTGGCTGGAGATGTCCTTGCCGTCGACGAGGACCTGGCCGGCGTCCGGTTTCACGAGCCCCAGCAGCGACTTGATCAGCTCGGTCTGGCCGTTGCCCTGGACGCCGGCGATGCCGAGCACCTCCCCGGCGCGGGCCTCGAACGAGACGGACTTGACGACCGCGTGGCCGCGGGCGTCGACGACGGTGATGCCACGCGCCTCGAGCACCGGCGCACCGGGCTCGGCGACGGTCTTGTCGACCTTGAGGCTGACCGCCCGGCCGACCATCATCTCGGCGAGCTCGGTCTCGGAGGCCGACGGCGGTGCGGTCCCGACCACCTTGCCGCGACGGATCACCGTGATCCGGTCGCCGATCGCCTTCACCTCGCGAAGCTTGTGGGTGATGAAGACGATCGAGGTGCCCTGCGCCTTGAGCGAGCGCATGATCTCCATCAGCTCGTCGATCTCCTGCGGGGTGAGCACCGCGGTGGGCTCGTCGAGGATCAGCACCTTGGCCTCGTTGGCGAGGGCCTTGAGGATCTCGACGCGCTGCTGGACGCCGACCGGGAGCTCCTCGACCAGGGCGTTCGGGTCGACGGCGAGCTTGTAGCGCTCGGAGAGGCCGCGCACCAGGGTCGCGGCCTTGCCGCGGTCCAGCACGCCCAGCCCGCGGGTCTGCTCGCGACCCAGCATGACGTTCTCGGCGACGCTGAACACCGGGACCAGCATGAAGTGCTGGTGCACCATCCCGATGCCGGCCTCGATGGCGTCACCGGGCGAGGTGAAGTGCACCGGCTCCCCGTCGAGGAGGATCTCCCCCTCGCTCGGCTCGAGGAGCCCGTAGAGCATGTTCATCAGCGTCGACTTGCCGGCGCCGTTCTCCCCGAGCAGGCAGTGGATCTCACCCGGCTCGATGGTGAGGGTGATGTCGTCGTTCGCGACGAAGGAGCCGAATCTCTTGGTGAGACCACGGATCTCTAGCTCCACAGGAATTGCCTCCTCCGCCCGCGGACGGGCGCGACGCGCGACACGACGATGACAGAAACAGCGTCGGGGCGGAGGATATCGCTCCCCCGCCCCGACGCCGGATGCTGCGTGCGGATCCAGCTCAGGTCAGGCCTTGCGGCCTGCCGGCCGAGGTCAGCCGACCTTGAGCTCCCCGGAGATGATCTGCTGCTTGAGCTCCTCGACCTTGTCCTTCAGGTCCTGCGGGACCTCGGCGTCGAGGTCGTGGTACGGGGCGATCCCCACACCGTCGTTCGCGAGCGTACCGACGTAGGGCTCGTTGGTGAACTTGCCCTCCAGCGAGTCCGTGATGGCCTGCTCGACGGCGACGTCCATGCCCTTGACGACCGAGGTCAGCAGGGTGTCGCAGAACTCAGCGGCCGACTCGCAGCCGTCGGTGTCCACCCAGATCGCGTAGGCGTCGTTGTCCTGGGCGGCCTGGAGACCACCGAGGCCGGCGGGGCCGGCGACCGGGAAGATCACGTCGACGCCCTGCTGGATCATGTTCTGACCGACGGTGAGGCCCTTGGTCTTGTCCTCGAAGTCCTCGGTGAACGAGCCCTTCTGGGTCTTCGGGTCCCAGCCGACGACCTGGACGTCCGCGTCGTTGTCCTCGTTGAACTTCTCCACGCCCTGCACGTAGCCGGTCATGAAGCTGGTCACGGTCGGGATGTTCAGACCGCCGAAGGTGCCGACGGTGCCGGTCTTCGACATGCCCGCGGCGAGGTAGCCGGCGAGGTAGGAGGGCTCGGCGGTGTTGAAGACGAGGCCCTTGAGGTTCTTGGCGGGCTTGTCGTAGGCGAAGTCGACGATCGAGTAGTCGATGTCGGGGTTGGCCTTCGCGGACTTCTCGGTGGCCTCGCCGAGCAGGAAGCCGACGGTGGTGATGCTGTTGCAGTTCTGCTGCACGAGGGCGTCGATGTTGTCGGCGTACTCGGAGTCGGACTGCGACTCGACCTCCGCGGTCGTGATGCCGAGGTCGGTCTTGGCCTGCACGAGACCGTCGTGCGAGGTCTGGTTGAACGACTTGTCGTTGAAGCCGCCGGAGTCGGAGACCATGCAGGCCTTGAAGTCCGGGTTGGACTGGGCCGGGGCCGACGAAGACGACGAGGTCGACTCCGCGGGGGTGTCGGTGCTCTCGGTGGCGGTGCCGCGGTCGCCGCAGCCGGCCAAGGTCAGGGCAGCTGCTCCGATGAGCGCTGCCACTCGTGCCGTCTTCTTCACGGCGCCTCCTGATCTGGGGTGGTGAACGCATGCCCGGCACGGTCCACGAGACCCCCGGGCGATGAACGGGCCCGCCGGAGGCGGGCCAGGCCACACCCTAATACCGGCTCAGCCGGGGTTTGGCGGTATCCGACCGGAAACCACCAGTCGTTACCGAGTCGCGACCAGGGCCTCGAGGGCGACGGCGCTGAGGACCCGGGCGCCGATGCCGACGGAGCGCTCGTCGACCACCAGGTCGCCCTGGTGCAGGTCGTACGTCGTTCCTCCGGGCGTCCGGGTGCCGAGCCGGCCCATCGCTCCGGGGACGGACTCGCAGTACCACGCGAAGTCCTCGCCGCCGAGGCTCTGCGGGGTGGAGACGTGGGCGTGCTCTCCGAGCACCCCCTCGACGGCGGCCACGAGCAGCGAGGTGGAGACCGGTTCGTTGACCACCGGCGGCACCCCGCGGACGTAGCCGACCTCGGCGCCGACGCCGTAGGGGGCCAGGATCTGCTCGATCAGCTCGCGGACCAGGTCCTCGGCGTCGACCCAGGCGACTGCGTCGAGCATCCGCAGTGTGCCGGCGACCTCGCCGGAGGCGGGGATCACGTTCTTCGCCGACCCGGCGCGGACCATCCCCCAGACCAGACTGGCGCCGGCCCGCGGGTCCAGGCGGCGCGAGAGCGCCCCGGGCAGGTCGGTGACCAGCTTGCCGAGCGCGAAGGTGAGGTCCTCGGTGAGGTGCGGGCGGGAGGTGTGGCCGCCGCGGCCGGTCAGCCGCACGTTCAGCGCGTCCGCCGCACCGGTCAGCGGCCCCTCGCGCAGGCCCACCGCGCCGACGTCGATGGTCGGGTCGCAGTGCAGGCCGAACACGTGGGCGACCCCCTCGAGCGCTCCGCTGGCGATCAGCTCGAGCGCGCCGCCCGGCATGACCTCCTCGGCGGGCTGGAAGAGCAGCCGGACCCGGCCGGGCAGGCCGTGCTGCCTCTGGAGCTCCTGGAGCGCGAGACCGGCGCCGACCAGCGCGGCGGTGTGCACGTCGTGCCCGCAGGCGTGCGCGACGCCCGGCACGGTGCTGGTCCAGGGACCGGGGCTCAGGTCGTCGACCGCCAGCGCGTCGAGATCGGCGCGGAGCGCGACGACCGGGCCGCCGGCGGGGCCGACCTCGGCCAGCAGGCCGCTCTTGGGGAGCATCTGGACGTCGATCCCGGCGGCGCCGAGACGGTCCGCGACCGCCGTGGTGGTGCGCTCCTCCTGCCAGGCCAGCTCGGGGTGCGCGTGCAGGTCACGCCGCAGCGCGACGAGCTCGGGCTCCAGGGCGTTCACTGCTGCCCTGATGCTCGGCGCGGCTGGGTCAGGGAGGGGCACAACAGGCCAGGTTACCGGAGGGCGCCCGGTGGCGCCCGGCGGCGTCCGGCGGCGTCCGGCGGCGTCAGAACGCGTCCGGCGGGACGTACACCCCCCACACGTCGCGCAGCGCGTTGCAGACCTCGCCGACGGTGGCGCGGGCCCGCAGCGCCTCCTTCATCGGGTAGAGCATGTTGTCGGAGCCCTGCGCCGCGGCCTTGAGCGCGGCCAGGTGCCGGTCGACCTCGGCCTGGTCCCGGTCGGCACGCAGCGTCGCCAGCCGCTCGGCCTGCTGGGCCTCGATGGTGGGGTCGACCCGGAGCGGCTCGTAGGGCTCCTCCTCGTCGACCCGGAACCGGTTGACGCCGACCACGACACGCTCGTCGGTGTCGATCTCGCGGGCGATCCGGTAGGCCGACTTCTCGATCTCGTTCTTCTGGAAGCCCTTCTCGATCGCCGCCACCGCGCCACCGAGCTCCTCGACCTGCTCCATGAGCTTGCGGGCCTCGGCCTCCACCTGGTCGGTGAGCGCCTCGACGGCGTACGAGCCGGCGAACGGGTCGACGGTCTTGGTCACGTCGGACTCGTAGGCGATGACCTGCTGGGTGCGCAGCGCGAGGCGGGCTGCCTTCTCGCTGGGCAGCGCGAGCGCCTCGTCGAAGGAGTTGGTGTGCAGCGACTGGGTGCCGCCGAGCACGGCGGCGAGGGCCTGGACCGCCACGCGGACCAGGTTGACCTCGGGCTGCTGGGCGGTGAGCTGGACGCCCGCAGTCTGGGTGTGGAAGCGCAGCATCTGCGACTTGGGGTCGGTCGCGCCGAACTCGTCGCGCATCACCTGCGCCCAGATCCGGCGGGCCGCGCGGAACTTCGCGACCTCCTCCAGGATCGTGGTCCGGGAGACGAAGAAGAACGACAGCCGGGCCGCGAAGTCGTCGACGTCGAGGCCGGCCTTGATCGCCGCCCGGACGTACTCGATGCCGTCGGCGAGGGTGAAGGCGATCTCCTGCGCGGGCGTCGCCCCGGCCTCCGCCATGTGGTAGCCGGAGATCGAGATGGTGTTCCAGCGCGGGATCTCGGCCTGGCAGTACGCGAAGATGTCGGTGATCAGCCGCAGCGAGTCCGCCGGCGGGTAGATGTAGGTGCCGCGCGCGATGTACTCCTTGAGCACGTCGTTCTGGATGGTGCCGGTGATGTCCGCGCCGCTCACGCCGTTCTCCTCGGCGACGAGCTGGTACATCAGCAGCAGCAGCGCCGCCGGCGCGTTGATCGTCATCGAGGTCGACACCTGGTCGAGCGGCAGGCCGTCGAAGAGCAGCCGCATGTCCTCGATCGAGTCGATCGCGACCCCGACCTTGCCGACCTCGCCGTGCGAGATCGGGGCGTCGGAGTCGTGCCCCATCTGGGTGGGCAGGTCGAAGGCGACGGAGAGGCCGCCGGTGCCGTTGGCCACCAGCTGCTTGTAGCGCTGGTTGGACTCGCGGGCGGTGCCGAAGCCGGCGTACTGCCGCATCGTCCACGGCCGGCCGGTGTACATCGAGGGGTAGACCCCGCGGGTGAACGGGTACTCCCCCGGCTCGCCGAGCTTGGCCGACGGGTCGAAGCCCTCGAGGGCGTCGGGGCCGTAGACCGGCTCGAAGGGCAGTCCGGACTCGGTGATGCCGCTCTCGCTCATAGACGCGAGCGTACGGCCGGGCGGGCCTGCGGTGCACCGTGAGATCTCCCACGGCCCCGGCCCGTGCGATGAGGCAGGATCGGGGCGTGACCGCTCCCGTGATCCCGTCCCCCTCCTCCCAGGCGTACGTCGAGCAGCTGCTCGACCGGGCCGAGACCGTCGACGGGCTGGTCAACGCCGTCTGCACGCCGCACCCGGAGGCGCTGGCGCAGGCCGCCGCCCGGGACGCGGAGGCCGCCGACGGCCGCAGCCGGGGCCCGCTGCACGGGGTGCCAGTGCTGGTCAAGGACAACGTCGACACCCACGACCTGCCCACCACGGCGGGCTCGCTGGCGCTCGCCGAGGCTCCCGCGCCGACGCACGACGCGCCACTGGTGCGCCGGATGCGCGAGGCCGGGATGGTCGTCCTCGGCAAGACCAACCTCTCGGAGTGGGCGAACATCCGCGACGGCGCCTCGACCTCGGGCTGGAGCGCCTACGGCGGCCTGACCCGCAACCCCTATGCGCTCAACCGGTCCGCGGGCGGCTCGAGCTCGGGCAGCGGCGCCGCGGTGGCCGCCGGGCTGGCCCCGCTGGCGATCGGCACCGAGACCGACGGCTCGATCACCTGCCCGGCGGCGTTCAACGGCTGCGTCGGGCTGAAGCCGACGGTGGGCCTGGTGCCGACGCAGGGGGTGGTGCCGATCTCGGCGTCCCAGGACGCCCCCGGGCCGCTGGCCACCAGCGTGCGCCAGGCCGCCGCGCTGCTCGGCGTGATCGCCGGCAACGGCACGGACTACGCGGCGCACGCGGTCGAGGGGCGGCTGGCCGGCAAGCGGATCGGCGTACCGCGGGCGAGCTTCTGGGGCTACTCCCCGCACGCCGACGCGGCCGCCGAGCGGGCGGTCGGCTTGCTCGCGGCGGAGGGCGCCACGATCGTGGACGCGACCGACCTCACCGCGCTGGAGGGCTTCGACGGGGAGGACGAGCTGCTGGTGCTGCTCGCCGAGCTGAAGGCCGGGCTGGCGGCGTACCTGCCGACCCGCCCCGGCGACGTACCCCGGTCGCTGGCCGAGGTCGTCGCGTTCAACCGGACGCACGCCGATACCGAGCTGACGCACTTCGGCCAGTCGCTGTTCGAGCAGGCGCTCGCGGGTCCCGACGTCGGGTCGCCGGAGTACGCCGCGGCCCGGGCGCGCTGCGTGGCGGCGTCGCGGGACAACGGCATCGACGCGGTGCTGCGCGCGCACGACCTCGACGCGCTGGTCACCCCGTCGTACGCACCGGCCTGCCCGATCGACCTGGTCAACGCCGAGGCGCACCCAGGCTCCTGCACCTCCCCGACCGCGATGGCCGGCTACCCGCTGCTGACCGTGCCGACCGAGCTGGCGGCCGGGCTGCCGGTGGCGGTCTCGTTCTGGGGGACCGCCGGCAGCGAGGCGACGCTGGTGGAGATCGGCCACGGCTACGAGTCCGCCCGGGACCGGACCGGCGGGCCGCTGCCGGAGCCGACCTTCCCGACGTTCGTCTGAGCCGGGGCGGTCGCCGGGACCGGTTGCGGCGACGCAGGTTTTTGCCAACAGTGTCGTGCGGTAATCGATCTCACAGCGGCCGGTGGTCTGGCCCCGTCCGGACGCGGCTAGCATGACTGGGATGCCCGTACGCCCGGTTTGGGCGTACCGGTCGCCATCTGCTCGAAGATTCAACCTCAGCGCACCGCTCGAGTTCGGAGGAATCGACGTTGGCCAGCTCTCCGGCAGGCACGCTCTATCGGGGTCGTGAAGGCATGTGGTCGTGGGTCGCCCACCGGCTCACCGGCGTCACGCTCTTCTTCTTCTTGTTCGTCCACGTCATCGACATCTCGATGGTCCGGGTCTCCCCGGAGGTCTTCAACCGGGTCGTGGACACCTACAAGAACCCCATCGTCGGGCTGATGGAGGTCGGCCTCGTCGCCGCCTTCCTCTTCCACGCCCTCAACGGCATCCGGGTCATCCTGGTGGACTTCTGGTCCCAGGGCCCCCGCTACCAGAAGCAGATGACCTACGGCGTGCTGGTGCTCTTCGTGGTGCTCTTCGTGCCGTTCCTGATCCGGCACCTGTCGAACGTGTTCGGAGGCTGAGGGCGATGACTACCCCTGCGATCCAGTCCCCCCGCAGCCCCGTGGCGACCGGCTCACGCGCCCGCCGCCGGTCCAACGTGGAGCTCAACACCTGGCTGTTCATGCGTGGCTCTGGCGTCCTGCTGCTGGTGCTGGTCTTCGGCCACCTCTTCGTCAACCTGATGGTCGGCAAGGGCGTCGAGGCGCTCGACTTCGCGTTCGTCGCCGGCAAGTGGGCGAACCCGTTCTGGCAGGTCTGGGACCTGGCGATGCTGTGGCTGGCCGAGCTGCACGGCATGAACGGCCTGCGCACCATCATCAACGACTACGCGACGAAGCCGACCACGCGGTTCTGGCTGAAGGCGCTGCTCTACTTCTCGGCCTTCATCGTGCTGGTCCTCGGCACGCTGGTCATCTTCACGTTCGACCCCTGCGCGGACCCGGCCTCCACGCTCGAGGTCTGCCGGTCCCACTGAGCGAGGAGCGAGACAAAGCCATGGTTCAGCAGCACAAGTACGACGTCGTGATCGTCGGCGCGGGCGGGGCGGGCATGCGTGCCGCCCTCGAGTCCGGCCAGCGCACCCGCACGGCGGTCCTCACCAAGCTCTACCCGACCCGCTCCCACACCGGCGCGGCCCAGGGCGGCATGTGCGCCGCGCTGGCCAACGTCGAGGAGGACAACTGGGAGTGGCACACCTTCGACACCGTCAAGGGCGGCGACTACCTCGTCGACCAGGACGCTGCGGAGGTGATGGCCAAGGAGGCCATCGACGCGGTCCTCGACCTCGAGAAGATGGGCCTGCCCTTCAACCGGACCGACGAGGGCAAGATCGACCAGCGCCGGTTCGGCGGCCACACCCGCAACCACGGCGAGGCCGCCGTACGCCGCTCCTGCTTCGCGGCCGACCGCACCGGCCACATGATCCTGCAGACGCTCTACCAGCAGTGCATCAAGCACGAGGTGGAGTTCTTCAACGAGTTCTACGTCCTTGACCTGCTGACCGTGGAGACCAACGGCGGCGTCAGCGTCAACGGCGTGGTCGCGTACGAGCTTGCCACCGGCGAGATCCACGTCTTCAACGCGAAGTCGGTCATCTTCGCGACGGGCGGCTTCGGCAAGGTCTTCCGGACCACCTCGAACGCGCACACCCTCACCGGCGACGGAATGGGCATCGTGTGGCGCAAGGGGCTGCCGCTCGAGGACATGGAGTTCTTCCAGTTCCACCCGACCGGCCTGGCCGGCCTCGGCGTGCTGCTCTCGGAGGCGGCCCGCGGTGAGGGCGGCATCCTGCGCAACAGCGAGAACGAGCGCTTCATGGAGCGCTACGCCCCCACGATCAAGGACCTCGCCCCGCGGGACATGGTCGCCCGGGCGATGGCCAACGAGGTCCGCGAGGGCCGCGGCGCCGGGCCGGACAAGGCCTACGTCTACCTGGACCTGACGCACCTCCCGCGGGAGCAGATCGACGCGAAGCTGCCCGACATCACGGAGTTCGCGCGGACCTACCTCGGGGTGGAGCCCTACACCGAGATGATCCCGGTGTTCCCGACCGCGCACTACGCCATGGGCGGCATCCCGACGAACATCAAGGGCGAGGCGCTGGCGGACAACCACACCGTCATCCCGGGCCTGTACGCCGCGGGCGAGGTGGCCTGCGTGTCCGTGCACGGGGCGAACCGGCTCGGCACCAACTCGCTGCTCGACATCAACGTGTTCGGCCGGCGCGCGGGTCTGTATGCCGCGGACTACGCGCTCTCGACCGACTTCGACGACATCGAGGACCCGAACCCCGAGGCCAAGGTCGTCGCGATGATCGAGCAGATGCGCGACGCGGGCGGCTCCGAGCGGGTGGCCACCATCCGCGCCGAGCTGCAGGCGACGATGGACATCAACGCCCAGGTGTACCGAACCGAGGGCTCGCTGAAGCAGGCGCTCGCCGACATCGAGGCGATGAAGGCGCGCTACGCGAACGTGTCCGTGCAGGACAAGGGCAAGCGGTTCAACACCGACCTGCTCGAGGCGATCGAGCTGGGCTTCCTGCTCGACCTGGCCGAGGTGCTCGTCACCTCGGCGCTCGCCCGCAACGAGTCCCGCGGGGGCCACTTCCGCGAGGACTACCCGACGCGTGACGACGTGAACTTCATGCGCCACACGATGGCCTACCGCAACTCCGACGGGTCGATCCGACTGGACTACAAGCCGGTCATCGAGACCCGCTACAAGCCGATGGAGCGCAAGTACTGATGGCGACGGACACCGCAGCCGAGGCAGGCGCAACGCCTGCCCAGAGCACCACGACCATGACGGTCACGGTGAAGATCCTCCGCTACAACCCCGAGGTCTCGGAGGAGTCGAAGTGGGAGAGCTACCAGGTCACGGCTGAGCCGACCGACCGGGTGCTCGACGCACTGCACAAGGTCAAGTGGGACCTCGACGGCACGCTGACCTTCCGTCGCTCCTGCGCCCACGGGGTCTGCGGGTCGGACGCGATGCGGATCAACGGCAAGAACCGGCTGGCGTGCAAGACGCTGCTCAAGGACGTGAACCCGTCGGAGCCGATCACCGTCGAGCCGATCAAGGGCCTGGCGGTGCTCAAGGACCTCGTCGTCGACATGGAGCCGTTCTTCGCGGCCTACCGCTCGGTGATGCCGTTCCTGGTCACGACCGGCAACGAGCCGACCCGTGAGCGGCTGCAGTCCCAGAAGGACCGGGACCGCTTCGACGACACCACCAAGTGCATCCTGTGCGCCGCGTGCACGACCTCGTGCCCGGTGTACTGGGCCGACGGGCAGTACTTCGGCCCGCAGGCGATCGTCGGCGCGCACCGGTTCATCTTCGACAGCCGCGACGAGGGCACCGACCAGCGCCTGGAGATCCTCAACGACCAGGAGGGTGTGTGGCGCTGCCGCACCACCTTCAACTGCACCGAGGCGTGCCCGCGCGGCATCGAGGTCACCAAGGCGATCCAGGAAGTGAAGCGGGCGCTCATCTTCCGTCGGTGAGGCGGGAGACCGAGCCCGTGCTGTCGACGCCGAGCGGGCGTGAGCCGGTCCCTTTTCGGGCAAATCGCCCCGAGCATGCCACCACGCCTGCACACTGACCGGCGTGGGATTTCAGCTCAGAGCGGGGGACGACCCGCTGCCGTTGGAGATCGCCGTCCTCGACGAGCTCGCGAGTGGGGCGCATGACGTCGCCGAGCTGAGTGCGGCCACGGCGTCCCCACCAGACGAGGTCGAGCGCGTCCTCGTCTGGGGCGTCGGGCAGGGGCTGGTCAACCGGATGCCTCTCATGGAGGGCGAGTACGTCGTCCTCACCGAGAAGGGGCTGTCCACCGTCGCGTTCCAACGCCGCCTGGTCAGTGCCTACGGCCCCAAGGGCGAGATCGACCTCGCCGGTCTCAGCCGGGACTTCGGGGCGTCCTGGCAGGCGATGCGCGAGGGGCAGACGGCAGAGCTCCAGCGCAGCCAGGCGCACCTGGTCGTGGACCACGCCGAGCGTGAAGCCGCGAGCACCTCGCTCAGGGAGCACTACGCGGAGGGCGCCATCGACCTCGCCGAGCTCGAGCGGCGCACCGCGATCGTGTTGAGCGCCCGGACCCGAGGCGAGCTGCGCCCGGCGGTCGACGACCTGGACCCGCAAGAGGTGATCGCGCCGGCCCCGGTGGACCCGTTCACCGCGCCGATGGTGCAGGTGGTCCGCGCGTACACCGCGATCAAGACCGTCGTCGCCGTCTTCTTCTTCGGTCTCATCCTGCTCTCGGTGCTGAGCCATCTCTGACGCGGACGGGACTCGCTCCGCCACGCCTAACTACGGGACCCCCGACGCACCTCGACGACTGCCACAATGCGCCCATGAGTGACGCGCTTGAGCTGCAGGTGCTGGTGGCCGTGGGAGCGGGCCGCCGGACTCTCGACGCCCTGTCGAGGACGCTCCGCGTGCCGGCGCCGGCGGTCGACGAGAGGATCCGGCGGGCGATCGGCGAGGGGCTGCTGGTGGCGCGGCAGCAGGACGGCACGTGGGTCTTCGACCTGACCGATGCCGGGCGCCAGCTGGTGGCGGCCCGCGCGGGGGCGGGTGGCGGTGCAGGTCTGTCACCGAGTGGGAGCCCTGCCGGCCTGGCCGGCGCTGTGCGGGCCCTGATCTCCCAGGCGCCGGGTGGCTCGTCGCCCTGGCCGGCTGCCTCGGCGCGCCGACGCGCGCCGTCACCGTCCCAGCCGACATCCCCGCCGACGTCGTCGCCGTCGTCGGGGACGACGCACCTGCTCTCCCCCACCGAGGAGGCGCAGCGCGCGGAGCGCGCGGCATGGTCCTTCGCAGTCGCCGTCGTGGGTGCCGTCGTCGTGCTGGTGCTGCTGGTCTGGTTGCTCGCAGCAGGCTGACTGCGTGCGTCCTGTTCGTGTGACTGCACCTGGTAGACCGATCGGCACGGAGGGGTGGGATGACATGCAGCCGGCGGTCTGCCCCCGCCGGCACGCCTGGCGCGCCGACGGCGCCCAAAGTCCCTCAGGGGCTCCCGCCGAGGTCGCGGGCTGCGTCGCGAGGACGCTCAACGCTAGAGCCTCCCGGAGGTCGACGTAGGGTCCATCCGTGAGCCGCGTGATCTTCATGTGCGGGCCCTCGGGGGCCGGGAAGTCGACCTTCGCCCGGCGGCTGGAGGGCGAGGGGATGGTCCGGCTCTCCTTCGACGTGGAGATGTGGCGTCGCGGGCTCTCGATGGTGCCCCTACCCCCAGAGGTACGCGCCGAGATCGAGACTGGCCTGCGGGCTCGGCTGTTGGAGCTCGTCGCGGCGGGAACCGACGTCGTCCTCGACTTCTCGTTCTGGTCGCGACGTATGCGCGACGACTACCGCAAGCTGCTCGAGCCCACTGGCGTCGTACCCGAGACGATCTACCTTGCGACCGACCGCGAAACGGTCCTGCGGCGCATGAGAGCCAGGCGTGGCGACCATTCCGATGACTTCGTGCTCACCGAAGACCTCGTCGCCCAGTACTTCGACCACTTCGAGCCACCGACGCCGGACGAAGGACCGATCACCGTCATTCGTTAGCCCAGTCAACCGTCGTCGCCGTCCCCAGACCGCGCCACCCGCGCATCAGATAGGACGCGCCCAGTGAGGGCGGCTGTGATGGGTCAGGCGGCGGTTTCGGCGCGGGTGGCGAGGAGGGTGTGGGCGATGGTGGTGGGGACTCGGTAGGTGCCGGTGGGGTCGGTGACCCAGTGGTGGCCGTGGACCGAGCGCCACAGGTACACGCCGGGTTGGAGTTGGGTGAGGTGCCAGCGGCCGTGGGTCTTGAGGCGGTGGTGGTGTCGGACCATCGGGGCGGCGTTGTGCAGCCCGGTCTGGCCGGGTGGGGCGCCGGACCTGGTCGGGGTGGAGCTGGTCGGGGTGGGAAGCATTGTGCCGGGGGGTGGCTGGTCCGGTGGGCCGGTCCATCGGTAGGGGACGGGGTGGTCGATGTCCTTGTCGCGGCCGGTGTGCACTGCCCAGGGGAAGACGTCGCGGGGGTTGATCGCGTGCAGGGCTTCTCGTTGGTTGGGGGTGAAGTGGTAGCCGTTCACGGGTTGCACGGTGTCGGGGTCGAGCACCGGTCGGATGGTGACCCGGTGGTGGCCCAGCCACTGTCGGGCCTGTTCGAGGGTGAGCGGGCCGATGCCCTCGGCGTGGACCGCCTGGGGGCCCAGGCCGGGGCGGAACTGGGCGAGGTAGGTCTCCAGGCTCATGTGCAGGTGCAGCACGGCCTTGGGGAGCAGCTTGTCGAAGTCGGCCTGGCGCAGCCCACCGAGCCGGGCCCACAGTGCGTCGGGGTCCCGGGGCAGGTCCGGGTCGGCGTGGTCGGGGACCTGCAGGTACGACGGCGCGGCCGGCTGGTCCGCCGCAGCGGGCTCGTCCGCGATGTGGTCGGCGGGATCGTCGGGGTCGACGGCAGCCTCCGCATCGTCGCTGCCGCCGCTCTGCTCGGGGGCGGGATCAGCGGGCGCACCGTGGTCGCCGGACGCATCCGGATCGGTGTCGCTGCCGCCGGTCCGCTCGGTGTCAGCACGCGCGCCACTGGATGCACCAGAGGCGGCGGACACGGCTGGATCAGCGGACGCGGCGGGGTCAGCAGGATCGGCGGACGCGGCGGGGTCAGCGGACGCGGCGGGGTCAGCGGACGCGGCGGGGTCAGCAGGATCGGCGGACGCGGCGGACGCGGCGGACGCGGCGGACGCGGCGGGGTCGGCGGGCTCGGCGGGGTCGGCGGGGTCGGCGGGGTCGGCGGGCACACCGGGGTCGGCGGGGTCGGCGGGCGCGTCTGCGTCGTCGGGGTTGGCGGGGTGGGTGGGGAGCTGGCTGGTGAGCAGGGCCAGCGCGTGCGCGGGGTGGGCGAGGATGCCCAGCGCCGCGGCCCGGCGCACCGCCACCGACCGGGCGTCCCCACGGCGGCGGAGCACCTCGGCCAGCTGGTCGAGGACCGCGACCAGGTAGATCACCTCCCCGGCGTTGGCCTTGGCGATCAGCGTCTTCAGGCCGTGCTCGTTGGACTGCCCGGCCACGACGTACTGCTCCGCGGCCGCCGCCAACCGGCAGTCCTCGGCCCGCCGAGGATCCGCCGCGATCACCATCCGCTCCACCAGCTCCACGTACGCCGCCCAGGACAGCGTGTCGATCCAGGAATGGGTCTGGCCGTCGACGAACCGGGCCCCCTCCAGCGCCACCGGCGGCTCACCGGCCTCGGAACGCCCGACCAGCCGGGCGGTCTCCAACGCCTTCCACACCGGCACCTCGCCGCGCACCGCCCGGCCCCACAGCAGCGGATGCCGGTGCCGCAGGTTCGCCACCTTGCGCAGGTAGGCCTGCCCCGCGGCCGGGCTCATCTCCTGCAACGCCGCGAACTCCGCCGCCGCGAACTCGGTGATCATCGGGGTGCCGTCCGCACCCGAGGCCACCACCCGCTCGGTCCCCGGCAACACCCGCCCACCCCTACCACCCGCGGCGTCGGGGTCCTCGGGGCGGTCGGAGGCGGCATGCTCGACCGGGGCATGCAGGTCCAGCCAGTGCGCGGCCAACCGCAGCCGCCGTGCCTCGACCAGCCGCTGGGCCCGGTGCTCGGCGGAGATCGCCTCGCACGCCTGGCTGGCGTCGAGCTCCTCGATCTCCATCGTGTCGAACATGTGTTCGATCCTAGGAGAGACCGCCGACAGAATCGAGAGCCGTCTCCGGGTCTGGGGACAACCCAAGAATGTCCCGCCCGGCCGTGGGGACAGCCTTATCCGCGCGCCCCTTGAGGACAGCCTTATCCGCGCGCCCCTTGGGGACGGACGGCGCGCAGAGCCGCCCCTAGGGGACGGAGCACTCGCCGCCCCCTAGGGGACGGAGCCTTCTCTGCCCCTTCGGGACAGAGTCTGCGCCGGCCTCGGAGACAAAGCCTTCCCGAGCCTGCTGACAACCGCCGATCCCTCCCAGGCAGGATGTCGGCATGGCTTCGATGCACCAGCACTCCTACGACGTCGAGGTGACCTGGACCGGCAACACCGGTGAGGGCACGTCCGGCTACCGCGGCTACCGCCGCCACCACATCGTCCGCACCGACGGCTGCCCCGACCTGCTCGGTTCGGCCGACCCGACCTTCCACGGCGACCGGGACCGCTGGAACCCCGAGCAGCTGCTGCTGAGCGCGCTGTCGCAGTGCCACCTGCTCTCCTACCTGCACGTGTGCGTCACCCAGGGCGTCGTGGTGACGTCGTACGTCGACACGCGACCGGCCAGATGGCCACGGACCGCGACGGCGGAGGCCGGTTCACCGACGTGCTGCTCCGGCCGCGCGTGAGCGTCGCCGACCCGGACATGGTCGAGCGCGCCGTGCACGCGCACGAGCGCGCCAACGAGCTCTGCTTCATCGCCAACAGCGTGAACTTCCCGGTCCGGCACGCGCCCGAGGTCACCGTCGCCCCGACCCGGCAGCCGGCTCAACCGCCGGCTCCGTCGACGTCCCCGTCCACGTAGACCCAGCGACCGCCCCGGCGCTCGAACCGGCTGGTCTCGTGCAGCTCGGACTCCCGCCCGTCGGCGCGGAACCGGGCCCGGAACTCGACGAGGCCGGTGGAGTCGCCCTCCGCGCCGTCGACCGTGCGCAGCACCTCCAGCCCCGTCCAGGTCAGCCCGGGCGTCGGTCCGACGTCCGCCGGCCGGGTCCGCGGGTGCCAGGTGCGGAACACGTGGTCGGTCCTGCCCAGCGCGTAGGCGGAGTATCGCGAGCGCATCAGCGCCTCCCCGGTCGCGGCGGGCCGGCCGTCGTGGACGGGTCCGCAGCAGGCGGCGTACGGCGTGCCGCTGCCACACGGGCAGTCCGGGACACCAGCGGCGAACAGCGACATGCCCCGGAGTCTGGCAGGCGGCAAGGACCGGCGCCGACAGCTCAGGGCAGCGTGGCGTTGTTGCCGCCGCTGACCACCAGCGCGGTGGTCGTCCCGGACGGCACCGCGACCACGCCGGCGAGCACGGCGGCCAGCGGGACGCACGACGCCGGCTCCGCCAGGACCCGCACCCGTGACCACAGCCACCGGCGCGCCTCGAGGATGGCCTCCTCGCCGACCAGCAGCGGCTCCGCCCCCTGGACGCCGGCCGTGGCGAACGCGAACGCCCCGATCCGCGGCGGCCCCAGCGCGTCGGCCGCCACACCTGAGGAGGCGCGGCGCACCGGCTCGCCCGCGGCCACCGCATCGTGCAGGTGTGGGCACAGCTCGGGCTCGACCGGCTGCACCTCGACCCGCCCCGCCAGCGCGTTTGCCACCCCGGCGTACAACCCTCCGCCGCCACAGGCGATCACGACCCGGTCCAGCTCCGGAACCTGCTGCTCGAGCTCGAGGCCGAGGGTGCCGGCACCGCTGACGGTCTCGAAGGTGTCGTAGGGGTGGAGCACCGGCACGCCGTGCGCCGCGCTGAACGCCGCGGCCTCGTCCAGGGCAGCCCCCACGTCGCCGTCCACCCGGTGCAGCCGGGCGCCGTACTCCTCGATCCGCTGCAGCTTCGCCTGCGTCGAGGTCGCGGGCACGAACACATCGGCCACCAGGCCCGCGTGCGAGGCGGCCCAGGCCACCGCCGCACCGTGGTTGCCGCCCGACGCTGCGACCACGGAGGGGACGCCGTCGGCCAGAGACCGCACGCTGTTGAGGGCCCCGCGCGCCTTGAACGACCCGGAGTGCTGGGTCAGCTCGAGCTTGAGGACCACCGTGCCGCCGACTCCGAGCTCGGCTCCGTCGAGCGTGAGGACCGGGGTGCGTCGTACGCCCTCGCCGATCCGGGCAGCCGCCGCCTCGACGTCGGCGCGGCCGGGCAGCCGCGGCTGCGTCACGCAGAGACCTTGTCGACCGACGCCTGCCCGGTCGCGCGCCAGGCCTTGACGCCGAGTCGGCCGAGCACCCCGGCGATGCCGAGGTTGACCACGATCAGCACGATGTGCGCGACCCAGTAGCCGGTGGGTCGCTCCTCGCCGCGCTGGTGCGCCTCGACGAGGTTCTTGCCGAAGTTGGCGTAGCTGAAGACGTTCCAGGCGGCGATCGCGAGGAACAGGACGGCGTGCTTGCGCTGGAACTTCACCCCGCCATTGTCACGCGAGGGTCGGTACGTCGTCCGGCCGGGTCCGTCCTCAGCCGGTACGGCGGCGGCCGAGCACGACCAGCCCGGCCAGGGCCAGTCCGGTGGCGCCGGCGGCCGCGAGCAACCGCGACGTGCCCGCCTGCTCACGCTCCGCCGCGTGCCGGGCGGCGACCGGGTCCTCGATCCGCTCCCCCGCGCCCTCCAGCGCCGCGGCCGGCGCCCGCATCGCCTCGCGGCGGCGCAGCTCGACCGCCGCCGGGGCGGTGTAGGACCACGCCGCCGCCAGCATCACCAGCCGGGAGAAGTAGTTGATCCACACCAGCAGGATCAGCGCGACGCCGAACGCCTGGGCCGACGGCTGCCCCTTGGTCTGCGCGATCAGGTAGGTGGCCAGCGCCTTGAGCAGCTCGAAGCCGACCGCCCCGAGCAGCGCGCCGCGCACCAGCGACCGACGCGGCACGTGCGGCTGCGCGAGCAACGTGAACATCGCCATCAGCAGCGCGGTGGACGCCGCGATCGCCAGCCCGTGCGCGATCACCCACAGCAGCGCCTGCGGCAGGGCGCTCTCGGGGTCGAAGCCGAGCCAGCCGACGATCCGCTTCGAGAAGCCGCTGACCAGCGCGGAGAGCGCCACCGAGAGGACCAGCGTGACGCCGATCAGGGCCAGCGTGGCGAGGTCGCGGACCTTGCCGAGCAGGAAGTTGGGCCGGTCGCGCCGCGGCGTCACGAACATGACCTCGAGTGCCGAGCGCATGCCGGAGAGCCAGCCGAGGCCGGAGTACAGCAAGCCGACGAGTCCCACGATGCCGACGGTGGCGGCGTACTTCTCGAAGGTCCGCAGCGGGATCTCCCCGTCGCCGTTGCCGATCACCCCCGGGAGCAGGTTCTCGACCTCGTGCCGCAGGCTGTCGCGCAGCTCTGGCGAGACCTGGGCGATCAGCCCGATGCAGAAGAACCCGAGCGCCAGGATCGGGAAGAACGAGAGGAACCCGAAGAACGTCGCCGCGCCCGCCTGGCCGGAACCGTTGACCTTGCCGTAGTGCCCCACGGCGCCGATCGCGTGGTCGAGCAAGGGCCAGCGCTCGCGCAGGCGCGAAAGCGTGCCGGTCAGCCGGTCCTTGATCGAGGCCATGGCGGGCTTGTACCCACTCCCGGCCCACCGCTACCGCGCCTCAGTGGCCCGGGCGGCCTCAGCGGTCGCGTGCGGCCGTCAGCGCGAAGTCGCGGGTCCGCACCCAGCCCTCGTCCTCGTGGTGCACGTAGAGCGAGAAGTGGTCGACCTCGAAGGCGCACTCGAACTCGGCGAGCTCCTTGTAGGCCCGGTCCAGCAGCGGCTCGTCGAGGTCGTGGGCGACCGTGACGTGCGGGTGGTAGGGGAACCGCAGGTCGCAGCCGAGCGGGCCGCGACGCACCGAGACGGCCAGCTGCTCACAGCCCGCGATGCCCTCCGCGACCGTGACGAAGACCACCGGGGACACCGGGCGGAACGTGCCGGTGCCACGCAGGTGGACCTTGAAGGAGAGGTTCGAGGCCGAGGTCTCGACGAGGTGCTGCTCGACGGCGACCAGCTCGTCGGTGTCGAGGTGGTACGGCGGCACCAGCGTGATGTGCGTGGGAATGCCGGAGGCAGTGCGGTCGCCGAGGCGCTCGCGGTACTCCTGGAGCTGCGCACCCCAGGGCTCGGGCACGGCGATGGCCACGCCGATCGTCGTGCGTTGGGAGGTCACGGTCGGCAACCTTAGCGAGGGGCCGGAACGAAACCGACCCGGTCGTAGACGTCGGCGAGCGTGCGCTCGGCCACCTCGGCGGCGCGCTTGGCCCCTGACCGCAGCACCTCGTCGAGGGTCGCCCGGTCCTCCAGCAGCTCCAGCGTCCGGTCCCGGAACGGGGTCACGAACTCCACGACGACCTCGCCCAGCTCCTTCTTGAAGTCGCCGTAGCCACGACCGGCGTAGGCCTCCTCCAGCTCGGAGACCGGCCGGTCGGTGAGCGCGGAGTAGATGGTGAGCAGGTTGGAGATGCCCGGCTTCTCCTCCTCGTCGAAGCGGACGTCGCTGCCGGAGTCGGTCACGGCCGAGCGGATCTTCTTGGCCGACAGCTTCGGGTCGTCGAGCATCTCGATGATGCCGCCCGGCGAGGAGGCCGACTTCGACATCTTCGCGTGCGGGTCCTGCAGGTCCAGGATCTTCGCGGTGGCCTTGAGGATGTAGGGCTCCGGCAGCCGGAAGGTCTTCTTGTAGCGGTGGTTGAACCGCTGCGCGAGGTCGCGGGTCAGCTCGAGGTGCTGACGCTGGTCCTCTCCCACCGGCACGAAGGCGGGCCGGTAGAGCAGGATGTCGGCCGCCTGCAGGATCGGGTAGGTGAACAGGCCGACCGAGGCCGCCCCTTCGCCGTTCTTCGACGACTTGTCCTTGAACTGGGTCATCCGCCGCGCCTCGCCGAAGCCGGTGAGGCACTGCAGCACCCAGGCCAGCTGGGCGTGCGCCGGCACCTGCGACTGCACGAAGATCGCCGACCGCTCCGGGTCCACCCCCATCGCGATCAGCTGGGCGGCCGCTCGCAGGCACCGCTCGCGCAGCTGCCGCGGGTCCTGCTCGACCGTGATCGCGTGCATGTCGGCGATGAAGAAGAACGGCTCGTGCTCCTCCTGCAGCGCCACCCACTGCCGCAGCGCGCCGAGGTAGTTGCCGAAGTGGAAGGAGTCGGCCGTCGGCTGGATCCCCGACAGCACGCGCGGGCGCCCGGCAGCGGCACTGGGGGCGGTCGGCGGAGTGGGTGCGTCGGTCACGTGCGGCATTGTGTCAAAGCCGGTCCGGGCTCCCGGCCGAGGGTTCCGGCCGTGCGGCCCCGGTGGCCTCGGCGGCCTCGGCGGCCTCGGTGTCCCCGGTGGCCGACCCCGGCTCGGGGCTCGCCTCCCGCTGGGCCTCCGGTTCGTCCGGCGACTGCGTGAGCCGCGGCGCCTCCGGCGGCGTCCCGACCGAGGTGGTCCGGGTCGCGCCCACCGGCGCGGCCTGCTCCGGCTGCGACTCCGGCGCCAGCTCTTGTCCTGGCTCCGGCTCCGCGGGTACGGCGCCCACCCGGACCCGGCCGACCCGACGGTTCTCCACGTCCTCCACCACGATCCGATGACCCTCGTAGTCGACCGCGTCGCCGGCCACCGCAAGCCGCCCGAGCCGGGCCATCAGGAACCCCGCGACGGTCTCGTAGGGCCCCTCCGGCAGCTCGATCCCGGTCTCGTCCTCGAAGTCGTCGAGGTTCAGCAGCCCGTCCACCTCGACCTCGCCGCTGCGGTAGTGGGTGGTCTCACCCTCGTCGACGTCGTACTCGTCGCGGATGTCACCGATCAGCTCCTCGACGAGATCCTCCATCGTCACGATCCCCGCGGTGCCGCCGTACTCGTCGGCGACGATTGCGAGGTGGGTGCCCTCGCGGCGCATGTCCGCCAACGCCGCCAGGATCGGCCGCGTCCACGGCAGCACCAGCGCGTCGCGGACCAGCTCCCCGACCCGCACCGAGCGGCCGGACATCTCCGGGGAGAGCAGGTCACGCACGTGCACGAAGCCGATCACGTCGTCGGCGGACCCGCGGATCACCGGGTAGCGCGAGTGCGGCTGGGTGAGCGCCTCGCGGGCGGCCTTGAACACCGGGGTGGCGGCGTCGAGGAAGTCCACCTCGGTGCGCGGGATCATCACCTCGCGGATCTGCCGGTCGCCGGCCTCGAACACGTCCTCGACGATCCGGCGCTCCTCCTCGCCGAGCGTCTCGTGGGCGTTCACCAGCTCGCGGAGCTCCTCGTCGCTCATCTGCTCCGAGCGGGCCTGCGGATCTCCACCGACCAGCCGGACCACCGCGTTGGTGGACAGCGAGAGGAACCAGATGATCGGCCGGAAGACCTTCGAGATCTTGTCGACCGGCGGCCCCAGCGCCAGCGCGAAGCCTTCCGCGCGCTGCAGCGCCAGCCGCTTGGGCGCAAGCTCGCCGAACACCAGCGACAGGTAGGAGATGGCGATCGTGACCAGCACCAGCGCCGCCGGCCCCGCGGCGCCCTCGGGCAGGCCCCAGCCGACCAGCACCGGTTCGAGGTCCCCCGAGAGGGTCGCACCGCCGAAGGCGGCGGAGAGGAACCCGGCGAGCGTGACACCGACCTGGACCGCGGCGAGGAACCGGTTCGGGTCCTCGTTGAGCTCGGCGACGATCTGGCCGCGCCGGCTCCGCGCGGCGAGCGCGCGCGCCTGGCTGTCCCGCAGCGACACCAGCGCGATCTCGGCAGCGGCGAACAGGCCTCCGACGAGGACGAAGACGACGACAAGCCCGATGTTCGCGAGCGTGCCGCTCATCGTCTTCGACCTTCATCCATGGACCCAACGATAGAGGCCGATATCGGTTTGCCGGGCCCACACCCCACCAGGCAGGGTGTGCCGATGAGGTTCCCCGAGGACGTGCCCGTGCTCACCGACGGCGTGGTCACGCTGCGCGCCCACCACGAGGGCGACCTGCCCGCGCTGCTCGAGCAGGCCATCGACCCGGTCTCGGTGGAGTGGACGACCGTCCCGGTCCCGTCGTCCCTGGAGACCTCGCGCGACTACGCCCTGAAGATCCTGCCGACCAACTGGGAGCAGGACTCCGGGTGGGCGTTCGCCGTCGAGGCCGCCGACGAGGCCGGGCAGGCCCGCTTCGCCGGGACCGTCGAGCTCCGGCCCGAGGGCGAGCGGCGCGCGGAGATCGCCTACGGCGCGCACCCGTGGGCCCGCGGCCGCGGGGTGATGGAGCGGGCCTGCCGGCTGCTGCTCGACTGGGGCTTCCGGGAGCGCCGGCTCGAGACCGTCATCTGGTGGGCGAACCGGGGCAACTTCGCGTCCCGCCGGCTGGCGTGGCGCCTGGGGTTCAGCTGCGACGGCACCGTGCGGCAGTGGCTGCCGCAGCGGGGCACGCTCCGCGACGCGTGGGTCGGTGCGCTGACCTCGCGCCAGGAGCGCAGCCCGCAGCACCCGTGGTGGCCGGTGCCCCGGGTGGTCGGTCGCGACGTGGTGCTGCGCCCCTTCGACCGGTCCGACGTGACCCGGATCGTGCAGGCGTGCAACGACGAGCAGACGTCGTACTGGCTGAGCCGGATGCCCGCGCCGTACTCGCGCGAGGACGCCGAGGAGTACGTCCTGGGCCGCGCCGAGGGCGCCGCCTCCGGCGACGCGGTCACCTGGGCCGTCGCGGATCCGGCGACCGACGGGCTGCTCGGCAACATCTCTCTGTTCGGGGTCAGTCGCGGGCACGAGGCCGAGCTCGGCTACTGGACGCACCCGGCGGGGCGCGGACGCGGGCTGACGAAGCAGGCCGCCGCGCTGGCGGTGCGGCACGCGTTCGTCCCGGAGGAGGACGGCGGCCTGGGACTGCGGCGGGTCTCGGTCTTCGCCGCCGAGGGCAACCTCGCCAGCCGCCGAGTGATCGAGTCGGTCGGGTTCACCGAGACCGGCCGGGACCGGCTCGGGATCCGGCTGCGCGACGGCAGCCTGGTCGACAGCATCGGCTACGACCTGCTCGCGACGGAGTGGGCGGAGCGGAACGCCGGCTGAGCGGCAGGCCGGGAGGGCTCCCTCAGGCGGTCGTCGACGCGGCGGGCGCCGTACGCCGGTGCAGCAGGACCGACGCCGCCAGCACCAGCAGGCCGCCGAAGGACAGACCCGCGCCCACCCAGCTCGGGGCGGTGTAGCCCCAGCCGGCGGCGATCACCAGGCCGCCGAGCCATGCCCCCAGCGCGTTGGCGACGTTGAGCGAGGCGTGGTTCATCGCCGCGCCGAGGGTCTGGGCGTCGCCGGCCACGTGCATCAGCCGCATCTGCAGGCTCACCACCAGCACCGAGGCGATCAGCGCGACCAGGAACACCGTCGTCCAGGCCGCGAGCGGCTGGTGCGCGGTCACCGTGAACAGCGCCAGCATCAGGCCCATCCCCGCGGACCCCACCACCATCGAGCGCAGCACCGACCAGTCGGCCAGCCGGCCCCCCACGAAGGTGCCGACGGTGCCGCCGAGACCGAAGGCCAGCAGGAACCACGGGATCGACGAGGACGGCAGCCCGGTCACGTCGGTGACGGTGGGGGCGATGTAGGAGTACATCGCGAACATGCCGCCGAACCCGATGGCGCCGACCAGCAGCGTCAGCCAGACCTGGGCGTTGGCGAAGGCCTTCAGCTCCCGGCGGCCGGTGGCCGCGCGGTCGCCGGGGACCGACGGGACGAACGCCGCGACCAGCGCGATCGTGAGGACGCCGAGCACAGAGACCGCCCAGTACGCCGAGCGCCAGCCCAGCTGCTGCCCCATCCAGGTCGCGGCCGGGACACCGACGATGTTGGCGATCGGCAGCCCGAGCATCACCATGCTCACCGCCCGACCGCGGCGCGACGGGGCGACCATCGAGGCCGCGACCAGCGAGGCGACTCCGAAGAACGCGCCGTGCGGGAGGCCGGCGAAGAACCGGGCGGCGACCAGCAGCCCGAAGCTGCCGGCCAGGGCGCTCGCCGCGTTGCCGACCGCGAAGGCGACCATCAGGGCGAGCAGCAGGCCGCGACGCGGCAGCCGGGCGGCCAGCACCGCGATCAGCGGGGCACCGACGACGACGCCGATCGCGTAGGCGGAGATGAGGTGGCCCGCGGTCGGGATCGACACCCCGACCCCGTCGGCCATCTCCGGCAGCAGACCCATCGTGACGAACTCGGTGGTGCCGATCGCGAAGCCGCCCATCGCCAGGGCCAGGGTGGCCAGCGTGACGTGGCGCGTGTTGCGGTCGACGTCGGGGACGCCGGCGTCGGGCAGCTCGGTCGTCGGGAGGGCGGAGGTCACCAGGGGATCCTTCGGGTGGGACGGTGGCGCGGGACACGGGCGGCAGGGGACGACGGGGCGTCCCTGCCAGGTCCAAGGAGCATGATCGCGCGAATGTTCCCGACACGCCCGGACGAAACCCCCGTCGTGACCGGCGCCTCATGACCCGCGAGTAGGGTTCCGCGCCATGACGGCGACTCCGGGGCGGCCGAGCGGCGGGCCGCCGTACTGGTCCCCGGGCACCCAGGTGTGGTGGCGCTACCGGCGTCCGGGCTGGACGCCCGACGAGCCTGAGCACGTGCACCCGGTGACCGTGGTGCGCGACGACGCGGACGCGCTGGTCGCCTGGATCGCGCCGGGCACCCCGGTGGCCCTGCCGGTGCGCCCCGACGGCCGGAAGACCCGGGAATCCCCGCTCGAGGAGATGTTCACCGCGACGCGCACCCAGGGCTTCGACACCTGGTTCGGCAACGGCAACCTGCGGATCGCGCCGACCGGGAGGCCGTGGTCGGTCTGGGTGTTCTGGCACGACGACGGCTCCCTCGACGGCTGGTACGTCAACCTCGAGGCGCCGCACACCCGCGACGAGCACAACGTCTACAGCTCCGACCGGGTCCTCGACGTCGAGGTCGAGGCCGACCGCCGGCACGCCCGCAAGGACGAGCACGAGCTGCGGGCCGCGGTCGAGCAGGGCCGCTACACCGCCGCCGAGGCCGCGGCGATCGAGGCGGACGCCGCGGCGGTGGAGGCGATCGTCGAGGCGTGGGGCTCGCCGTTCCGCGACGGGTGGGAGACGTTCCGGCCGAACCCGTCCTGGCCGCTGCCCGGGCTCCCCGACGACCTGCGCCGCACCGCCCCGGGCACGGGCCGTCGGGCATGATGGGCCCATGCTCCGACGGGGGAGGACGCAGCGGAGCACGGTCGAGCTCGCCGGCTTCGCGCTGCTCGCCGTCCTGGTGCTCGCCCTGGGCGGCGCCCTCCTCCGCCCGCTGTGGGCCGACCCGGCGCCGCTGCCCCCACCGCTGACCTCCGACGCGTCGCCGGCGCCCGGTGCGCCGGTGGCACCGTGCGCCGCGGCCGAGGACCCGCCGCCCTTGCCCGACGGCGACCTCCGGGTCGAGGGCCGGCGCCGCTCCCCCGGCGGCACCACCGTGGTCACCGGCACGTCGACCTCGTTCGGGCCGCTGCTCGCCGACGACGCCGGCCGGCCCTGGCTGCTCGCCGGGGTCACCTCCGACGCCCGGCTCACCGGCGCGGGCCGGCGCGACCTGACCAGCCCCGACCTCGCCGGCGCCCTCGCCGTGGATGCGGACGGCGGCGGCCGGGTGCACACGGTCACCGTCGTGGTCCCGGCCGCCGACGTCGCGGCGGCCGGTCCGGAGCAGTGGCTGCCGCCCACCGCGCTCGACCCGCTGACCCTGCCGGAGGGCGCCGCGCTGCTGCTCACCCAGTCCACCTACGCCGACCTCGGCCTCGCCGCCGGCTACCGGTCGCTGGTCGCCGGGCTGGGCGCGCCGGGCACCGACGTCGCCACCGCGGTGGTCCGGCTGCCCGGCAGCGCGGTCCGGGTGCTGGTCGGACCGCACCTCAGCGTGGAGGCGCTGCTCGCCCCCGGTCATCGGGGCGGCTTCGACACCGGCACCGAGCTGCTCGACGTGCCGGCCGCCGGGGAGGTGACCCAGGCCGACCTCGCGCTGGCGACCCCGTCCGGCCGGGAGGCGTACTACCGGCTCGTGCTGGCCGGCCGGCTGCCGACCGTGGACGGCAACGGGGTCAGCGGCCTGGCCCGGGTGCGCGGTCCGGCAGCCTCCGGGACGGTGGCGCTGCCGCCGCTGCTCGAGCGGCTGGCCGGCGGCCGGTTCGCCGGAGCCGCGCAGAGCGTGACCCGCTACGACGACGGCCGGGTCAGCCTGGCCGCGGCCGTGGGCGGGGGCGGCGCGTCGGTCCGGGCCGCGGAGACCGTCGACGCCGCGGGTCGGCTGCTGCCGGACGCCTCCCGCGCCGAGGTCCTCCTCCGCGGGCTGCCGGTCGGGGCCGTGCGTGACTTCGCCGTCGGGTACGCCGGTGCGGCCGGATCGCTCCTGCCGACCGGAGGACCGGGCGCGACGACGTACGACCTGACGGTGACGATGGACGGGCCGGACCTGCGCCGGCTCGGGCGGCTCGCAGCCCGCTCCGCCGCCTCCCCGGGCGCCAGCGAAGGACCTGCCGGGCCTGCCGGGCCTCATGGGCCACGGACACCGACCGCGCCGCTGCTGGACCTGGTCGCCGGCACCGGGGTCTACGCCGCCGACGTGGTGGACCGGCTGGTGGCCTGGCACGACAGTGCCCGGAGCCGGGAAGCCGCTGGGGCTCCCGGTCCGGGCACCACGTCGTGCCGGCCGTCGGGCTGAGCGCGCCGGCCGGTCGGGATCAGGCCAGGGCGGCCAGGGCGTCGCTGAACGTCTTGGAGGGACGCATCACGGCCCAGACCTTCTCCTCGTCGGGGTGGTAGTAGCCACCGATGTCGACCGGGTGGCCCTGCACCTCGAGCATCTCCCGGGTGATCTGCTCCTCGTTGTCCGACAGCGTCCGGGCGAGGTCGGCGAAGGCGGCTGCCAGCTCCGGGTCCTCGGTCTGCTCGGCCAGCTCCTGCGCCCAGTACAGGGCGAGGTAGAAGTGGCTGCCGCGGTTGTCGAGCTCACCGGCCTTGCGGCTCGGGGACTTGTTCTCGTTGAGGAAGGTGCCGGTGGCCCGGTCCAGGGTGTCGGCGAGGATCTGCGCCCGCTTGTTGTCCGTCGACTCCCCCAGGTGCGCGAAGCTAGCCGCCAGCGCCAGGAACTCCCCGAGGCTGTCCCACCGCAGGTGGTTCTCGCGGACCAGCTGCTGCACGTGCTTGGGTGCGGAGCCGCCGGCACCGGTCTCGAAGAGGCCACCGCCGTTGATCAGCGGCACCACCGAGAGCATCTTGGCGCTGGTGCCGAGCTCGAGGATCGGGAACAGGTCGGTGAGGTAGTCGCGCAGCACGTTGCCGGTGACCGAGATCGTGTCCTGGCCCTGGCGGATCCGCTCCAGGGAGAACGCGATGGCGTCGACCGGGGCCATGATCTGGATGTCCAGGCCGGTGGAGTCGCCGACCACGTCGGCGTCCGGGAGGTACTCCCCCACCTTCGCGATCAGGTTCGCGTCGTGGGCTCGGCCCTCGTCGAGCCAGAAGACCGTCGGGTCGCCGGTGGCGCGCGCCCGGGTGACGGCGAGCTTCACCCAGTCGCGGATCGCGACGTCCGAGGTCAGGCACATCCGCCAGATGTCCCCGGCGGCGACGGTGTGCTCGAGCAGCGTGCTGCCGGCCTGGTCGACGACGCGGACGGTGCCGGCGGCCGGAACCTCGAAGGTCTTGTCGTGGCTGCCGTACTCCTCAGCGGCCTGGGCCATCAGGCCGACGTTGGGCACCGAGCCCATCGTGGCCGGGTCGAACGCGCCGTGGGCGCGGCAGTCGTCGAGGACGACCTGGTAGATGCCGGCGTAGCTGCTGTCCGGGATCACCGCCAGGGTGTCGGCCTCGTTGCCGTCCGGGCCCCACATGTGGCCGCTGGTGCGGATCATCGCCGGCATCGAGGCGTCCACGATGACGTCGCTCGGCACGTGCAGGTTGGTGATCCCCTTGTCGGAGTCGACCATGGCGAGGGCCGGGCCCTCGGCGATGCCCTTGGCCACGGTGGCCCGGATCGCGTCGGCCTCGGGCAGCGACTCGACGCCCTTGAGGATCGCGCCGAGGCCGTCGTTGGGGCTCAGGCCGGCGGCGGCGAGCACGTCGCCGTGCTCGGCGAACAGCTCGGGCAGGAAGGTGCGCACGACGTGTCCGAAGATGATCGGGTCGGAGACCTTCATCATCGTGGCCTTGAGGTGGACCGAGAACAGCACGTCCTCCTCCTTGGCCCGGCGAACCTGCGCGGCGAGGAACTCCTGCAGCGCGGCGACCCGCATGACGGTGGCGTCGACGACCTCACCGGCGCGCACCGGGACCGACTCGCGCAGCACGGTGGTGGTGCCGTCGTCGCCGACGAGCTCGATGCGCAGGCTGCCCTCGGCGTCGATCACCACGGACTTCTCGTTGGAGCGGAAGTCGTCGGCGTCGATCACCACGGACTTCTCGTTGGAGCGGAAGTCGTCGGCGCTCATGTGCGCGACGTTGGTCTTGGAGTCGGGGCTCCACGCGCCCATCGAGTGCGGGTGGTTGCGGGCGTACTGCTTGACCGAGGCGGGCGCGCGACGGTCGGAGTTGCCCTCGCGCAGGACCGGGTTGACCGCGCTGCCCTTGACCTTGTCGTAGCGCGCCCGGACGTCCTTGTCCTCCTCCGACGTGGGGTTGTCGGGGTAGGCCGGCAGGTCGTAGCCCTGCTCCTGCAGCTCGGCGATCGCCGCCTTGAGCTGCGGGATGGAGGCGGAGATGTTCGGCAGCTTGATGATGTTCGCCCCGGGCTGCTTGGCGAGCTCACCGAGCTCGGCCAGCGCATCGTCGACGCGCTGCTCGGGCGCGAGCCGCTCGGGGAAGCTGGCGATGATCCGGCCGGCCAGGGAGATGTCGCGCATCTCCACGTCGACACCGGCGGTGGAGGCGTAGGCCGAGATCACCGGCAGGAACGAGTAGGTGGCCAGGGCGGGTGCTTCGTCCGTGTGGGTGTAGATGATCTTCGAGTCCGTCACCGGGGCTCCGTTTCGAGGTCCGCGTTCACTGAAGGTTTCTTGACGTCAAGATATCTCATGCCGGCCGGGCGCGGCCAGCGAGCCCATCCTGCCCCTCCGCCGAGGCGGGCGCGAGGCCGCTGCGACCCCGGGTGGTGTCGTCGCGAGCCCCTCGGGGCACCCTGATCCCCACGGGCAGGCCGCTGCTAGCGTCACCCGCATCCACTTCGAGCACCGAGGAGTCGTCGTGAACTCGTCACCGTCAGGGACCCCCGTCAAGGTCGCCGTCACCGGAGCCGCCGGACAGATCGGCTACAGCCTGCTGTTCCGCCTCGCCAGCGGCGCCCTGCTGGGTCCGGACCGGCCCATCGAGCTGCGGCTGCTGGAGATCACCCCCGCCCTCAAGGCGTTGGAGGGTGTCGTCATGGAGCTCGAGGACTGCGCGTTCCCGACCCTGGCCGGCGTACAGATCGGCGACGACGCCGAGCAGATCTTCGACGGCGTCAACCTCGCCCTGCTGGTCGGCGCCCGCCCGCGCGGCCCGGGCATGGAGCGCGCCGACCTGCTCGAGGCCAACGGCGCGATCTTCACCGCGCAGGGCAAGGCCCTCAACAAGGTGGCCGCCGACGACGTACGCATCGGCGTCACCGGCAACCCGGCCAACACCAACGCGCTGATCGCGATGACCAACGCCCCGGACATCCCGCAGGAGCGGTTCACCGCGCTCACCCGGCTCGACCACAACCGCGCCATCTCGCAGCTCGCCGCGAAGACCGGCGCCGCGGTCTCCGACATCAAGAAGATGACGATCTGGGGCAACCACTCCGCGACCCAGTACCCCGACATCTTCCACGCCGAGATCGCCGGCCGGAACGCTGCCGAGGTCGTGGACGACCAGTCCTGGATCGAGAACGACTTCATCCCGACCGTCGCCAAGCGGGGCGCGGCGATCATCGAGGCGCGCGGCTCGTCCTCGGCCGCCTCCGCCGCCTCGGCGACGATCGACGCGGCACGCGACTGGCTGACCGGGACGCCCGAGGGCGACTGGGTCTCGATGGCGGTCGCCTCGGACGGTTCCTACGGCATCCCCGAGGGCGTCATCTACTCCTACCCGGTCACCACCCGCGACGGCCGGTGGGAGATCGTCCAGGGCCTGGAGGTCGACGACTTCTCGCGCGGCAAGATGGACGCCACCGCGGCGGAGCTGGTGGAGGAGCGCGACGCGGTCAAGGAGCTCGGCCTGATCTGACGAGCGCGAAGCGCGAGGCAGAGGAAGGCCGTACGGCGGAGCCTGATCTGACGAGCGCGAAGCGCGAGGCAGCCTGACCCCAGAACACCATGGGATGTCGGCGATCTGATGCTCCCCATGGGTTGCGGCCCATGGGAAGCGTCAAACTGCCGACATCCCATGGTGTTCAGGGGGTCAGAGGGGCTGCTCGGGGACGATGATCGCGAGCACGATCAGCGCCACGCCGGCCACGGTGAGCATGAGGACGTCGGCCCACCGGCGGCGGACCCGCAGCATGCCGGCGCCGTGCTCGCTGAGCACCGCGCGGGCGGCCGCGCCGACCAGCATCCCGGCGCCCATCCAGGTCAGCCCGGTGCGCCAGGGGCCGGCGACGATGATGCCGATCCCGATCCCGACGATCGCCACGACGCCGAGGAAGATCACGCCCCCGATCGTCTGCGGGTAGCGCCGCGGGGGGTCCTCGGCCACCGGGACCGTCACCGCCGGTGGGCCGGCGGCGTCGCGGCCGGGGTGCCGGCGTCCAGCGACTGCTCGGCCGCCTGCACGATGTTGGACAGCAGCATCGCCCGGGTCATCGGGCCGACGCCGCCGGGGTTCGGCGAGACCCAGGCGGCCACGTCGTACACGTCGGGCGCCACGTCGCCCGCGATCTTGCCGTCGACCCGCGAGACTCCGACGTCGAGCACCGCGGCGCCGGGCTTGACCATGTCGCCGGCGATGATGCCGGGGACGCCGGCCGCCGCGACGACGATGTCGGCGTTGCGCACGTGCGCGGCGAGGTCGCGGGTGCCGGTGTGGCACAGCGTGACGGTGGCGTTCTCGCTGCGGCGGGTCAGCAGCAGCCCGAGCGGGCGGCCGACGGTCACGCCGCGGCCCACGATGACGACCTCCGCGCCGGCGAGGGGTACGTCGTTGCGCCGGAGCAGCTCGACGATGCCGTAGGGGGTGCACGGCAACGGGGCGGCCTTGCCGAGCACCAGCCAGCCGAGGTTCGTGGGGTGCAGCCCGTCGGCGTCCTTGGCCGGGTCGATCAGGCCGAGGATGGCGTTGTCGTCGATGTGCCGGGGCAACGGCAGCTGCACGATGTAGCCGGTGCACGCGGGGTCGGCGTTGAGCCGGGCCACGGCCTCCTCGACGTCGGCCTGGGTGGCGGTCTCGGGGAGGTCCTCGCGCAGGGAGGTGATGCCGACCTCGGCGCAGTCCTTGTGCTTGCCGTTGACGTACCAGGTGCTGCCGGGGTCGTTGCCCACCAGCACGGTGCCGAGCCCGGGCACCACGCCCTGCTCGCGGAGCTTGGCCACCCGCTCGCGGAGCTCGGCCTTGATGTCGGCGGCGGCCGACTTGCCGTCCAGGATCTGTGCGGTCACGACGTCATCCTCGCATCGAGTCAGGGGTGGGTCAGTGGAAGAAGTGCCGGGTGCCGGTGAGGTACATCGTCACGCCGGCCGCCTGTGCTGCGGCGACGACCTCGTCGTCCCGCACCGACCCGCCGGGCTGCACGATCGCGGACACCCCGGCGTCGACGAGGATCTGCGGCCCGTCGGCGAACGGGAAGAACGCGTCGGAGGCGGCGACCGAGCCGGCGGCCCGCTCCCCGGCCCGCTCCACGGCCAGCCGGCAGGAGTCGACCCGGTTGACCTGCCCCATGCCGACCCCGACCGAGGCGCCACCCGAGGCCAGCAGGATCGCGTTGGACTTCACCGACCGGCAGGCCCGCCACGCGAACGCCAGGTCGGCCAGCTGCTCGGGTGAGGCCGGCTCGCCGGAGACCAGCCGCCAGGAAGCCGGGTCGTCGCCGCCACCGTCGAGCTCGGCGTCCACGGCGTCGCGGGCCTGGACGAGCAGCCCGCCGGAGATCGGCCGGGTCTCGACGCCGCCGCGGGTGGCCGGCGGGCACTCGAGCAGCCGGATGTTCTTCTTCGCGGCCAGGATCTCGACCGCGCCGTCCTCGAAGCCGGGCGCGACGACGACCTCGGTGAACACCTCGGCGACCTGCTCGGCCATCGCGGCACTCACCGGGACGTTGGTGGCGATCACCCCGCCGAAGGCGGAGACCGGGTCGCAGGCGTGCGCGCGGCGGTGCGCCTCGGCGACGTCCGCGCCGACCGCGATCCCGCACGGGTTGGCGTGCTTGATGATGGCCACGGCCGGCTCGTCGAAGTCGAAGGCGGCCCGGCGGGCGGCGTCCGCGTCGACGTAGTTGTTGTAGGACATCTCCTTGCCGTGCAGCTGCGTCGCCCGGGCGAGCCCGCCCTCCGGGGCGAAGCCGCTGGTGTAGAGCGCGGCGCGCTGGTGCGGGTTCTCGCCGTAGCGCAGCACCGCCTGCCGGTCCCAGGTGGCGCCCATCCAGGCCGGGAAGCCGGTGCCCTCGGAGGTGTCGGTGAGGACGTTGCCCATCCAGGACGCCACGGCGACGTCGTACGTCGCGGTGTGCACGAACGCCTCGGCGGCCAGCCGCTGCCGCTGCGCGAGCGTGAAGCCGCCGGCGCGCACGGCCTCGAGCACCTCGTCGTACGTCGCCGGGCTGGTCACGATCGCCACGCTCGGGTGGTTCTTGGCGGCCGCCCGCACCATCGAGGGGCCGCCGATGTCGATCTGCTCCACGCACTCGTCGGGGGTGGCGCCGGAGAGCACGGTCTCGGTGAACGGGTACAGGTTGGACACGACGAGGTCGAACGGCTCGACGCCGAGCTCGGCGAGCTGCTCGCGGTGCGACTCCAGGCGCAGGTCGGCGAGGATGCCGGCGTGCACCCGCGGGTGCAGGGTCTTCACCCGGCCGTCGAGGCACTCGGGAAGCCGGTGAGCTCCTCGACCTTGGTGACCGGGACGCCGGCGTCCGCGATCCGGGCCGCGGTCGAGCCGGTGGACACCAGGGCCACCCCGGCGTCGTGGAGCCCGCGGGCGAGCTCCTCGAGGCCGGTCTTGTCGTAGACGGACACCAGCGCCCGCTTGACCTGCTTGTGCTCCTGGTCGGTCTGCCCATGCTGCATGGTGATCGCACTCCTCATCGGCTCGATGAGGGCACCCAGGCGTTCGATGCGCTCGACTTCACTCCCTGGTGGTTGACCCACCTGCGCCAGTCGTGTGTCCCCAACCCTAGTGGAACCGCGCCTCGCTGCCGAACCGCACCTTCCGGCCGCTGATCGTGAATCCCTCACGCGCCATCCGGCCGACCACGTCGACCAGCATCCGCCGCTCGGCGACCTTGATCCGCTCGTGCAGCGACTCCTCGTCGTCGTCGTCCTCGACCCGGACCGCGGTCTGGTCGACGATCGGTCCGGTGTCCACACCCGCGTCGACGACGAACAGGGTGGCGCCGGTGACCCTGACTCCGTAGGCCAGAGCATCGGCCGGCCCGTGCATCCCCGGGAACGCCGGGGACAGCGCCGGGTGCGTGTTGACGCAGCGGCCGCCGAACTCGGCGAGGAAGGCCGGGCCGGTGAGCTTCATGAAGCCGGCCAGCACCACCAGGTCCGGCTGGTAGGAGCGGCAGGTCGCGGTCAGCGCCGCGTCCCACTCCTCCCGGGAAGAGTGGTCCTTGACCCGGTGGACGAAGGTCGGGACCCCTGCGCGGGCGGCGCGGGCCAGCCCCTCGACGCTATCCCGGTCGGCCCCCACCGCGACCACCTCGGCGCCGTACGCCGGGTCCCGGCAGGCGTCGAGCAGCGCCTGGAGGTTCGTGCCCGCACCGGAGACGAGCACGACGAGGCGCGCGGGGCGCGAGGTGGCGGGCACGCGGACAGGGTAGCGAGCGCCCCGCCGGTCAGAGCCGGACGGTGTCCTCGACGTCGCCGGCGTCCGCGGACCTGTCGTCCGGTTCGTCGGCCGGGACGGCGCCGCGACGCTGCCGCCAGGTGGTGACCAGCGCGCCGAGCAGCGCGCCCAGGGTCATCGACAGCACCGCGCTGGTCAGCACCTCGAGGCCGGGGGCGCCCACGAGCGACATCCGGCCCGGGCCGACGGAGCCGCCGGCCCCGACGACGAGCAGCGTGGAGAGCAGTCCGCCGAGCAGGCCGATCGCGAGGCCGCGGACCGCGGTGCGGTCATAGCCGGCCAGCGGGTGTCGGCGGCCGGTGAGAGCGGCCGCGAGCGCGGCGAGCAGGACTGGTACGGCGATGAGGCCGGTCGCCCACGCCGGGCCGGGGCCGGGCTGCGGCAGCGCCGCCAGCAGCGGGAACGCCGGCACCGGACCGAGGACGACGCTGGCCGGGGACACGATCGTGCCGGTGCCGACGGCGAAGCCGGGGCCGAGCAGGTAGGCCGCGCCGAGCAGCGCCGCGTTCGGCGCCACCCCGGCGACGACGACGGTGTAGAGGCCGCCGCCGGCGGTGTCGGTGTGCAGCCGCGAGAGCACGTTGGCCGCGGAGCCGAGGTCGAGCAGCAGCCGGGTCACGACCAGGACCGAGCCGGCGGCCAGCAGCAGCAGGGCGCAGGCCAGCGCTCCCCCGGCGACGGCCCGCAGCGGGGCCGGGACCCGGTCCAGCAGGGCCGGCCGGTGCGGCCACCCGGAGAGCAGCCCGAGGCCGCCGGCGACCAGGCCGACCAGCGTGCCGCCGAGGAACGAGCGGCCCAGCGACGGCTGCGCGGCGGGAGTGGCGGCGAGCACCGAGGTCAGGAGCGCCACGACGCCGTACACGCCGGCCAGCACCACGGTCGAGAGCCCGATCGTGGCCAGCCCCGACCGGTCCGGCTCGCCGGACTCCGAGGTGAGCGCCGCCCACCGACCGAGCCGGTAGGTGACGTAGCAGCAGAAGAAGGTCAGGCCGAGCGGCACCAGGCTGATCGTCGCCGCCCCCAGCGCGAGCCCGGAGCCGTGCCCGAGCAGCCAGGCGACCGCGCCGACGCGGAGCGCGTCCCGGGTGTCGCCGTGCGCGCCGGCGTCCGAGGCGAACCAGCCGACCAGGGCCAGCGCCATGCAGCCGACCAGCACCGCGCCGGCCGCGGTCGCGCCGGCGAGGCCGGCGCTGAGCCACAGCGGCCGGCGGACCGGCTCCCCTCCGGGGGTCGAGGCGGTCCGGGGACGGGTCAGCAGATCGGTCATCGCGATCCATGATCGTGGACGCCGGGCCTCCTCCGAGGCTCCCACGCCGGTTCGACCCGGTGGGGTGGACCACGTACCGTGGAGGGCTGTCCTGACCCTGACCGCCCCGGAGACGACTGATGCATGCGGAGGAGAGCTTCGACTCCTTCTACCTGTCGACCCGTCGACAGGTGCTCCACCAGGCGTTCGCGCTGACCGGCGACCTGTCGGCGGCGCAGTCGGCGGTGCGCGACGCGTACGTCGCCGCCTGGCACCACTGGCGCAAGGTGTCCCGCGTCGAGGACCGCACCGCCTGGGTGCGGCCGGTCGCCTGGAACCACGCGCAGCGCCGCCACGCCGGCCGGATCTGGCACCGCAACAAGGGCATGTCCGTGGAGCACCTCGCCGTCCTGGACGGCCTCTCCAAGCTGTCGGGCCCGCAGCGGCGGATGCTGCTGCTGGTGCAGCTCGCCGCCGTACCGCTGCCCCAGGCGGCCCGTGAGCTGGGGATCACCCAGCACCTCGCCGAGCAGCACCTGCAGGCCGCGACCGCGGCGCTCGCGGTGCACCTCGAGGCGGACTCGGCGTCGCTGCGGCTGCGGCTGCTCGATCTCGACGGGGCGCTCGGGGACGCCGTGCTGCCGCGGGCCTCGATCATCCGGCGGGCGGGGCGCAAGCGCCGCCAGGCGCACACGGTGGGCGCGGCCGTGGGGGCGCTGGCGCTGGCGGTGGTGAGCGGCGCGGCCGTCCACCAGCCGGCGGCCACCGAGGCGACCGCCGCCACCCCGCCGGCCGGTGCCGCCGCCTCCGCGGGCGCCGGCACGGGGCCATCCGGCGCGCCGGACGCCGCCGCGGGGCAGCCGGTCGAGGAGATGCTCCCGACCGCGGAGAACATGCTCGACCAGGACCAGATCTCCCGCCTCGGCACGGACCGGCCGTGGCGGGTCGTCGCGACGCACGGCAACACCTCGGGCGACGGCATCAACACCGTGTGCCAGCAGAGCCGGTTCGCCGACCCCGACGGGGCGGCCGCGATCGTGCGGACCTTCGAGGCCCGGGGCGGCCGCCGCTCCGCGGTGCAGACCGTCGAGGTGTCGAAGTCCGCGGCCCAGGCGGCCGACGCCTTCGACACGACGCTCGGCTGGTACTCCGGCTGCCGGGTGGCCCGGCTGCAGCTGCTCGACTCCTACCGGGTCGACAACATCGGCTCGGAGGCGAGCGTGCTGATGATGCGGGTCTGGGACCGCCCGGTGACGACGTACTCCGTGGCGATCGCCCGGATCGGCGACGTCACCACCAGCACCGTGGGCCGCTACGTCGGGGTGTCGCCGGCGCCGCCGGGCCAGATCACCCAGTCGCTCGCGGACTCGGTGGCGATGCTGTGCGGCCGCAGCGAGGCCACGGACTGCGCGAAGCGACCCGAGTACACCGTGGTGCCGCCGCCCCCGTCCGGGGAGGAGAAGGGCCTGCTCGCCGTCGCCGACCTGCCTCCGGTGGGCTCGATCGAGCGGCCCTGGGTGGGCACCGAGGCCACCAGGGCGCGGCCCAACCCGTCGAGGACCACCTGCGACCGGGCCGACTTCGCCGCCGCCGGCGCGCGCCGCACCCGCACCCGGACCTTCCTCATCCCGCAGGCGAAGCTGCCGACCCGCTTCGGGCTCTCGGAGACCTACGGCGAGTTCGGGTCGCCGCGCAAGGCGCGCGCGTTCCTCGACCAGGTGCGCCGCAGCGTCGCCGGCTGCGAGGACCGCGACCTGGCGACGTCGGTGACCGACGCGACGAGCCGCGGCGGCCGCACCCCGTGGTCCATGTGGCGGCTGACCACCGAGGTGTCGGAGAAGGAGTCGATCGGTTTCCGGGTCGGCTTCGTCGCGGTGGGCTCGACGGTGGCGCAGCTGACGTTCGCGCCGAGCACCGGCGCGGACATGACCGGCAAGCAGTTCGAGTCGCTGCTCGGCCGTGCGGGGGACCGGCTCCGCGAGCTGGGCTGACCCCCTAGGGTCGCCTGGGTGAGCACTCCACTGGACAGGGCCGGCGCGCTGGCCCTCGACGCGGCCGGCCCGTTCCGCAGCCGGCGGGACCGGTTCCTGCTGCCCGACGGGCTGGTCTACCTCGACGGCAACTCCTTGGGCGCCCTGCCCCGGGGCGTGGACGAGCGGCTGCACGCAGCGATCACGCAGGAGTGGGGCCACGGCCTGATCGGGTCCTGGAACGACGCCGGCTGGATGGACCTCCCGCGCCGGGTCGCCGGCCGGGTCGGCCGACTGGTGGGCGCCGACGCCGGCTCCGTGCACGTCGGCGACTCGACCAGCGTGCTGCTGTTCAAGCTGCTGGTGGCTTCCTTCGGTCTGCGGCCGGGGCGCCGCGTGATGGTGCTCGAGCCGACGACGTTCCCCACCGACGGCTACGTCGCCGCCGGGGTCGCGGAGCTCCTCGACGTGGAGCTGCGCTGGTGCGACCCCGCCGACCCGGCCGCCTCCCTCGACGAGGACGTCGCCGTGCTCGCGCTGACCCACGTCGACTTCCGATCCGGGGCGCTCTACGACATGGCGGCGCTGACCAGGGCGGCCCACGAGGCCGGCGCGCTGGTCTGCTGGGACCTGTGCCACTCCACCGGCGCGATGCCGGTGGACCTGACCGCCGTGGACGCCGACCTGGCGGTGGGCTGCGGCTACAAGTACCTCAACGGCGGCCCCGGGGCTCCGGCGTTCGGCTACGTCGCGCCGCGGCACCACGCCGCGCTCCGGCAGCCGATCACCGGCTGGATGGGGCACGCGCAGCCGTTCGCGATGACCCTGGACTACGAGCCGGCGCCGGGAGCGGCCCGGCTGGCCTCCGGGACCCCGTCGGTGCTCGCCCAGACGGCGCTCGACGCCGCGCTGGAGGTCTTCGACGACGTGGACCTGGCCGAGCTGCGGGCGCACTCGGAGTCGCTGACCGGCTTGTTCATCGACCTGGTCGACGCGCGGCTCGGCGACCGGGTCGGGGTGGTCACCCCTCGCGAGCCACGGCTGCGCGGCAGCCAGGTCTCGCTGCGCCACGACGACGCCTACGGCATCGTCCAGGCCCTCATCGCCCGCGGCGTGGTCGGTGACTTCCGCACCCCCGACGTCGCCCGCTTCGGCTTCGCGCCGCTCTACGTCACCCACGCCGACGTCTTCGACGCGGTCCAGGCGCTGGTCGAGGTCCTCGACGGTGAGGAGCACCTGCGGCCGGAGTACGCCGTGCGCAACGCCGTCACCTGACCCCGGTGCGCCGGCCCAGCGGCGGGCTCAGCGCTCCGACGCCAGCCGCTTGCCGTAGCACCGCGACTTCGGCGACCAGGAGTAGTGGCCGAACTTCTCGACGAGCTCATAGCCGGCCGACTCGTAGAGCGCGATCGCCTCGGGCTGCGCAGTGCCGGTCTCCAGCACCATCACATCGGCCCCGGACCCGCGCGCGGTGCGCTCCAGGTGCTCGAGCATCCGCCGGGCCAGACCCCGGCGGCGGCCGCCCGGGGCGACGTACATGCGCTTGATCTCGGCGGTACGCCGCCCGCCGAGCCGCTCGACGTCCGGGCGGAACCGCCAGCCGCCCATCGCCACCGGGACGTCCGCGAGGTAGCCGAGGAAGAACGCGCCGGCCGGTGGGTCGAAGACCGAGTCGTCCATCGGGGTGTCGTCGGGCCCGCCGTAGAGCTCGACGTACTCCGCCTGCACCTGCGCCACCAGCGCCTGCGCGTCGTCGTCGCGGAACCCGACGGGCGCGATGCGCAGCTCCACCGGGCCGGCCCTCAGGTCGCCGGGGTGACTGCTCACGATCCGTCCCCGTTTCGTCGTCGCTGCGGTGCGGGTGACAGAATAGGCCGCGCAACGCTCTGACAACGGAGTCAGGTCACCGTCACCCCCGATGTCTGACGAGGTACCTGTCGTGACCGACACGATCACCATCCCCGACGAGCTCAAGCCCCGCGACGGCCGCTTCGGCGCCGGCCCCTCCAAGGTGCGCGTCGAGGCGCTCCAGGCCCTGGCCGCCACCGGCAGCTCGCTGCTCGGCACCTCGCACCGGCAGGCCCCGGTCAAGAACCTGGTCGGCCGCGTCCGGGACGGCGTCTCGGACCTGTTCTCGCTGCCCGAGGGCTACGAGGTCGTGCTCGGCAACGGCGGCGCCACGGCGTTCTGGGACATCGCGACCTTCGGGCTGATCCGGGAGCGCAGCCAGCACCTGTCCTTCGGGGAGTTCTCCTCGAAGTTCGCCACCGCGGCCAAGGCGGCGCCGTTCCTGGCCGAGCCGAGCGTGATCAAGTCCGAGACCGGCACCCGGCCGTCGCCGCGGGCCGAGGCCGGCGTCGACGTCTACGCGTGGGCCCACAACGAGACCTCCACCGGGGTGATGGCTCCGGTGCGCCGGGTCGAGGGCGCGGACGACGGCGCGCTGGTGCTGGTCGACGCCACCTCCGGCGCCGGCGGGCTGCCCGTCGACATCAGCCAGGTCGACGCCTACTACTTCGCGCCGCAGAAGAACTTCGCCTCCGACGGCGGCCTCTGGATCGCGGTGATGTCCCCCGCGGCTCTCGAGCGCGCCGCCGAGATCGCCGCCACCGACCGGTGGATCCCGGCGTTCTTCGACCTGCCGACCGCGATCGACAACTCCACCAAGAACCAGACCTACAACACCCCCTCGGTCGCGACGCTGTTCCTGATGGCCGAGCAGCTGGACTGGCTCAACGGCCAGGGCGGCCTCGACTTCGCCGTCGGACGCACCAGCGACAGCTCGAACCGGCTCTACACGTGGGCGGAGAAGACCTCCTACACGACGCCGTACGTCGCCGCCGCCGACGAGCGCTCGCTGGTCATCGGGACGATCGACTTCGACGACTCGATCGACGCGGCCGCGGTCGCGAAGACGCTGCGGGCCAACGGCATCGTCGACACCGAGCCCTACCGCAAGCTCGGCCGCAACCAGCTGCGGGTGGCGATGTTCCCGGCGATCGACCCCGACGACGTCGAGGCGCTCACCGTCTGCATCGACCACGTGGTGGAGCGGCTCGCCTGAGCGGGTTCCCGCCACGCCTCGGCGCGGATGTTGGGATGTACCCATGCTGACCGCCGACGGCCTCGACGTGACCGCCGCGCTGACCTGGGCCGGGAGCAGCAGCTCGCGCGTCACCGGAGCCCGCGAGCTCTTCGGCGGCTGGACCTCGACGATGCTGGCGCTGTCGACCGAGGCGGGCGACGACCTGGTGCTCAGGTTGATGACCCGGGAGCCCTGGCGCAGTCACGGCTCCGGACTGACCACCAGGGAGAGCGAGATCCAGGAGATGCTCGCACCGACGGCGGTGCCGGCGCCCCGCTCCTGGCGGCTCGACGCCCACGGCTGCGCCTGCGGCTTCCCGGCCCACCTGATGAGTCTCCTGCCGGGCCGGGTGGAGCTCGACCGGGTGGACGATCGCTCACTCGGCCTGCTCGCCGACCTGCTCGCCACCATCCACGCGGTGTCGCCCACCATCGAGGTGCGGACCTACCAGTCGTGGGCGTGGGAGGCGAAGTACGTCGTCCCCACGTGGGCGACCGACCCCGGCCTGTGGCAGGAGGCGTTCACCCTGCTGCGCACCCCGGCCCCGGCCTACGAGCCGAGCTTCCTCCACCGCGACTTCCAGCCGCGCAACGTGTTGTGGTCCGAGGGCCGGATCAGCGGAGTGGTCGACTGGGTCGAGACCTCCATCGGTCCGGCGTGGCTCGACGTCGCGCACTGCTGCACCAACCTCGCCCTCCGGCACGGCGACGAGCGTGCCGACTCGTTCGCTGCCGCGTACGTCGGGCACACCGGCGCCGAGCCGCAGCTCTACTTCGAGGTCATGGACATCGTCGGGTTCCTGCCCCCTCCTGGGAAGGAGCCATTCATCAAGGCGGACGACGAGCGCGCGCGGCTCGAGGAGCGGCTCCGCGCGGTGATGCTGCGCGTGGGCTGAGCACGATGTCCCGGGTCAGAGGTCCTTGCGCATCAGGTGATTGACGTGCCCCGGCGGGTAGTCGGTCTCACGGCCGTAGACGACGTAGCCGCACCGGGCGTAGAAGTCCGGGAGCCTGGAAGTCCCACGTGTTGAGCTTCGCCCAGCGGCACCCGCGCTGACGTGCCTGATCCTCGACCGCGCCGAGCAGCTCGCGGCCGAGCCCGCCGCCCCGGTCACTGGGACGCACCCACATCATGTCGATGGTCAGCCAGTGCCAGACGTCGACGGTGCTTCCGACGCAGCCGCCGACCAGCTCGCCGGAGTCGTCGGTCGCGTACGCCACGACCGGAGTGGCCTGCAGGTTGTCCGGCTCGAACCGCCTGCGGATCGCTTCCGACGCCTCCTGGTTGTGCCCTACGAGGCGCTCGGTGAGCTCGTCCTCGTGTCCCGGGTTCGGAACGGTCTCGATGCGCCACGTCACCCCCCGAACCTGCCGTGGCGGCGCCCGGGTGGCAAGCGAATTGGTCCGCCGCGCGAGCGCGGCGGCTCGCCGGCGGCCCGTGGCGCCTTGCCTCGCGAGCACGGCCCGGCCAGGCTGCCGTCCAGGTGCCGGACCGACCGGCGTCACCCGTCAGGCTGCGCATGCAACCTTTGTGGCGTTTCATCTCGTTAGGAAGGCATGGAGCGAGTGACCGATGCGTGACGAGGAGGCGTTCGTCGAGTTCGCCGAGGCGGCGCGCGGGCGGCTGCGCCGTACGGCGTACCTGATGTGCGGCGACTGGGAGCAGGCCTCGGACCACGTCCAGGAAGGGCTCATCCGCGTCTACGTGGCGTGGCCCCGGCTGAAACGGGCGGGCAGGGAGTACGCCTACGCCCGGAAGGCGGTGGTCAGCTCCTTCCTGGACCACGCCCGGCGGCGGTCGAGCACCGAGGTCCCCACCGAGCCCGACCACGACGTGGCGTCCGGGCAGGACCTCGCGGAGTCCGTCGCGCTGCGGGCCGCCCTGATGGCGGCGCTCACCGCGCTCCCCTTGCGGCAACGGGCCTGCGTGGTGCTGCGCTACTTCGACGACCTCAGCGTCGCCGACACGGCGGCCGTCCTCGGCTGCAGCGAAGGCAACGTCAAGAGCCAGACCTCGCGCGCCCTGGCCTCGCTCCGGTCCACGTTCGACGGTGCACCCATCGACGGCCTGACGGTTGAAGGAGCGACATCATGGTGAACGACCTGCGCGAGCTGCTGAGGGACAACGTCGCCTCTCCCCCGCACGACCACCTCGACCTCGGCGCAGTGGTGACCGGCGGCCGCCGTCGCGTACGCCGCCGGCGGCTCGTGGCCCTCGGTGGCACGGCCCTCGCCACGGCCGCGGTCGTCATGGTCGGCCCACTCGCATCGCTGGGCGGCCCACCGGACTTCGCCGCCGCAGGTGTCCCGCAGCCGGACGCGCCGACGCTGCGGTTGGCCGACGCCGACGCAGCGGCCCCCGGCAAGGACTACCGCGTCCTGGCGTCGTACACGAACGACAACCTGGACCGCGACAACGGCCAGTACTTCGACGGGGTGACCGACGACGGGCTCATCCTGTTCCGCGACGGACCGCGGATGGACCAGCTTCGCCCCCGATTCGCCCTCCTGGATCCGGCCACCGGCAAGAAGGACTGGCTGCCGGACCTCGACATCGGACAGACCCAGACCTGGCCGCTCGACCTCGGTAAGGACCGGCTGCGGCTGTTGGCTGCCCAGGGTGACACGCAGGTGGGGCTGGTCGTCTACACCTTCGACCGCGAGCGCAGGCAGTGGACGGAGACGAAGTGGCCCGGCCTCCCTGCGGTGGAGAACCCGTTCGGGGCGGTGCTGGGGCCCGACGACCGGATCTATGTGCCCGTGCCGAACACCCAGGGGCAGCCGCCGGAAGGTGGCTGGCCGACCGGCCCCGACGGCGAGGCGGACGATGCCGACGCCGAGGGTTCCACCTACCGGCTCTGGTCGGCATCGTTGACCGACCCCTCCGACGTGCGCGACGAGGGGCTGATCGTGGGCTCCGTGGCGTTCACCGACCACTCGATGGTGTGGACCGACTCCTCCAACGGTGCAAGCGGCCGCGTCCACGTCCGTGACCTCGAGACCGGTGCGGAGCACGCCTTCGACCCGCGTTCCGGCAACAAGTGCAACCTGCTCTCCTTCGGCGCGACCGACGACCGGATCGTGATGGGGCAGTACTGCGGGACCTACGACGACGGCGTCCGCGACGACCGGGTGCAGGTGCTCGACAGCGAGGGGCACCAGGTGGTCACGCTGCAGGGCAGCGACGTCGAGGGCGCGCTCACCTCCGACGCCGGCGCCGGACTGCTGACGGTGACGTCGCGCCAACCCGACAGTGCCGGCACCTACCTCTACGACCTGGACTCCGGACGCTTCCTACGGATCAGTGACGGCGTGTCGTCGTGGACGACGAGCGGGCCGACGCCTGAGGGGCAGTTCCTGTGGAACACCCCGGAGAACCGCGGGCGTGGCATGACCCAGCACCTCGGCGAGCTCGTCGACTGATCTACCCGGTCTCACTGGGCGGTGTGGGGTTGTGAGCCGGCCGCGCGGCCGTCTACCGGATCTGGCGAATTGAGGACGTTGCCGCTTGCTGCATATGGACAGGCAGGTTGGCATCTTGCGCAGTGCCGCTGAGCGTGAGCTCTGGTCACGCTGCCCAACGTGCCTGTTCATCTGCACAGCACGGAAATGCCGCGGGTAGTGAAAGCGTCGTGTCGATGCGCGTGTGGTCGTGTCAAGGTGGCGAGCATGGCCGAGATCGAGATCGAAGGAGTCGACGAGCGGGACTCGTCATGGGAAGTCGGGCCCCCGGGGCCAGGCGTCGGGCCTCGATTCCGCGTCTACCTGCACAGCAGTGGGGCTGCATCGACCCACGGGGCCACCTGGGCCTACGACGTCACCGGAGCCGACGTACTGCAGGTCATCGATTGGGCTCAGCGCCAGGCTGGGGACCGCCTGACGTACGCGGTAGCGCTGGTCTACGACGACAGAGAGCGGGAGCGGCTCGAACCGGGGCACGGGCGTGGCCTGGTGTGGCTAGTGGGCATGGACGGCAACACGACCGCGCTCGACGCCGGTGAGGCATCCGCGCTGCATCGGATGCTCCACAGGCGGACACAACCAGTCGGCATCCCCAGTGGAGACACCATGCCTCACGGCGTCCCGGACCCGTTCAACGACGGGACGTCGCAGCGCCCCCGGTGATGGGGCCCCCACGCGCCACCATCAAACCAGCGCGAAGAGGTTGCCCGAACTACGATGAGTCCCGGCGCGGCCCCAGGTCTTCAAGTACGACTACCTTCCGCGCGGGGACTTGGAGGCACACCTTGAAGCTCTTGCTCACGTCCGGCGGCGTCACGAACCCGAGCATCCACTCGGCGCTCGTGCAGCTTCTCGGCAAGCCGATCACCGAATGCCACGCACTGGTCGTCCCCACCGCCCAGTGGGGCCACCCGATGTGCGGACCGGCATCGGTGCGCGGACTTGTCGCCGCCGAGCCCACCTGGCGGCACTTCACCGGCCTGGGCTGGGCGTCGCTGGGTGTCCTCGAGCTGACCGCGCTGCCCACCATCGGCGCGGAGCGGTGGGTCCCCTGGGTCCGGGAGGCGGACGTGCTCCTGGTCGACGGCGGCGACGCGGCCTACCTGTGCCACTGGATGCGCGAGTCCGGGCTGGCCGATCTGCTGCCGTCGCTGCCCGACTTGGTGTGGGTGGGAGTGAGTGCCGGAAGCATGGTGATGACGCCCCGGATCGGGCGCGACTTCGTCAAGTGGCCCTCTGCGCCGGACGACCGCACCCTGGGAGTCGTCGACTTCTCGATCTTCCCGCACCTGGAGGCTTTCCCCACCAACACGCTGGCCGACGCGGAGCGGTGGGCCGCCGACATCGGCGTCCCGGCGTACGCCATCGATGAACAGACGGCCATCAAGGTCGTCGACGGCTCCGCCGAGGTGGTCTCCGAAGGGCAATGGACCAAGTTCGGGTCACGGTGACTCCCAGGACTGCACCTGTCGACCTCAGCGGTCTTCGAGACCCCTGAGGAACGCAAGTTGGTCGGCGAGTTCTTGACGTCGCTCATCGATGTTCCGCCTGTCGAGTCGGGTGGCCCGCCGGTACTGCAGATCCATCACCGCGAGCGCCTGCACGTCATCGAGGTCGAATCGCTCTCGAAGGGCCGTTGCAGCAGCGGCGGGATCCTCCGCTTCCAGCAGCACGTCCAGGACAGCGTGTGGATCGCGCATACTCCGGGCCAGACCGTCATAGATGCGAAGGAGTCGACGGGTCTCTTCGATCTCGACGGCGAGCGGCACTTCTTCATTGCGGGACGGCATGGCACCACCCTGGCAGGTCGCAGGCCCCGACGATGAGCAAGCAGGCGGGCGGTGACCGGGCGCCGCGATCCGGCGAAGGTGGCGGGAACCGCTGCGTCGACCGCGGCAGAAGGAACGATCGTGTTGTCGTCACGCCGTGCTGCTGCTTCAGGGCAGAGGTCCGGCACGATGACCCCTATGCCGAACCTGCACACCGCCACCAGCGCGCCCCCGCTGGCGGGGACGCGCTGCCACTCGATCTGGCAGATGGTGAGGTCGTCGCTGTGGGTGGTCGCCAGTTCCCCCCGTCTCCGGGAGTGTCCCTGCAGGTGCGCGCGATCGAGGACGGATACTGCGTCCGCGGCCGCAACAACTTCGGCGACGTGACGGCGTGGCAGTGCGGCGATGGCGAAACGCACCCGCTGACCCGGAAGTAGTCTCAACGCCCGGATTTCCTTGTCGGCGAGTCGGCCCCGGGGTGGTTCTCATGAGCCACCCAGCCGAGCGCTGGATCCACAAAGTTCAAAAGTCATTCCATCCGCGTCAGCGCGAGCGGACGACGGGCCATGGAGCGGCGCATGACTGCGCTAGCGGCGAGGACGGTTCCGGCCGCCGCTGCCACCGAGAAGGCGGACACGAGCAGTCCTCGGACGCCTGGGTTGGCGCCCGTGGCGCCAACCACATCGTAGGAGGCTCCAGCCAGCCAGCCGATGACGTTGGCAGTCACCGTGAGAACGCCGGCACCGATCGCGAGCGCCGATGCGTCCATGGTCACGACCGCGGAACCGGTCACCCCAAGGACCCGCAACCTGTCGATGGCCGCGCGTCGTTCCTCGAACGCGTCGATGGCGGTGAGCGCAACCAGGACGAACGCGATCAGGAAGCCGATCAGGACGCATCCCTGGAGCAGCCGCGCCGTGGGCACGATCGACGGCTTGAAGGTGTCAGCACTGGTGTTGCTGACGGACACGCCGGGGTCCGCGTGGACCACCGCACTGAGGTAGTCATCGACGTGCCTGGTATCAGTACCGGGATGGGCGATGATCTCGGCGTTGTGTGTGGTGCTCAACAGGGATGCCGGGTCACCGATCCGGAAGCGCCCTCCCCACGGGAATCTCCCGGTCGCGCCCTGGTGCCGCTCCGGCGCGGCGCATGCGGAACTCAGCGGCGCGGTTGAGTCCTTCTGGGACTCGAGCAGCATGGCCAGCGCCTCACACGAGCCCACGTAGAGGGTCGTCGTGCCCTGGCGGACCTGCGCGACCCGGGAGGCACCCTCGACTCTGAGGGCGGCGGAGGCCTGCGCGAGGTCGGTGCCGGTCAGCGAGATCGTCCACTCGTCACCGTGGGGTCCGGGGGTTGAGAGTGCGTCGAGGTCGGCGATGGCGCCGCATCCGAGCAGCCCGAGGATGGCCACCACACATACGCCGGCCATCGTGCGGGCCACGGAGCCGGCTCGCCAGGCGAGTCCACGTAAGGCCAGGTGCCGGTTGGGCGCGTCGTCGGCTCGGTGGAGCCGTGCTGCGGCTGTGCGGATCAGTTCCGCGCTACCGACGCCCAGGCCGATCACGGCCAGCGCGATGCCGGCGGCGAACATGGCGAACGCCATCCCGCCCGACATGCGGGCCGCGCCGACTACGGGTTGGAGGAGCACCCCGGTCATGAGGGCGACGCCGGCTGCGAGCGGGATCAGCTTCCAGGGCCGGGGTCGTGGCGGCCCGTCCGCTCGTGCCCGGACCGGGTCGTCCAGCTCCGCGATGGTGGCTCGCCTCATCAGCACGCCGAGGGCGAGGGGCACCGCGAGGGTGGTCAGGATCGTGGCCGTGCTGACACCCAGGCGAGGGGAGTACCAGCTGATGCCCAACGTTCCTGTCCTCGCGAGCAGGGCGGCGCCGACGGCCGCGGCTGCGATGCCGACGATCCACCCGGCGAGCCCGGCGACCACGCCCTCGGCGAGCGCCGCGGTGGCCAGGGTTCGTCGTGGGACGCCCATGAGGTGCAGAGCTGCACGCGAGCGGCGTCGGGATTCGGCAGACATTCCGGCGGTGGCGGTGAGCGCCAGCACGAGAGGGGTGCCGAGGAGCATGCACAGGATCGCGGCCAGCGGCCAGCTCGGGATAGATGGACGCTGGCCGGACCCTGCCGGCGCTCCCCACCCGCCGGCTGACCACGCCCGGGTGCTCACCTCAGACGCGACGCCTGCGTATACGAGAAGTTGGTCCGGTGACTGGTGCGCTGTGGCACCGATCGTTCCCCGCACCTGACCTGCGATCCGGCCTGCTGCGGCAGGGTCGGCAGCGATCGCTGCCCGGACGGCCGGCGAGACCCATACCTCTCCGGGCCCAGGGAAGGTCGGCACCCCTGGCGGCGGAGTGGCGCCGGGACGTGCTGCGCTCAGCTGCACCGTCGTCCACACGTCGGTGCGGTACGGCAGGTCTTGGATTGCGGCCCGGAACTGAGGTTTCCCGGCGAGCGCCGAGTGCGGCAGCTGAGCTCGACCGCGAAGATCGCGGTCATGGTTGGCCTGCCACAGCGTCATTCCGACGGCCAGCGCGAGCGTGGCCATGGCGACCCCTAGGGCACGCCGCGTCAGCAGCGGAAGTGACGATCGAGCTGCCCGGCGGGACGTTCCCCACGCCAGCCACGCCGTTCCCCCCGATGACCTCATTGCTCGGCTGCCCTCACTCTTCGACGTGACCGTCGCTCATCACGACGCGGCGGCTCAGCATGCCTGCGACCTTCTCGTCGTGGGTGACGACGAGCAGACTCGCTCCACGCTCCGCGCTCAGCGCGAGAAGGAGCTCCATTGCGCGTCGACCGGACTCACGGTCCAAGGCCCCGGTCGGCTCGTCGGCGAACACCACTTCGGGGCGGTGCACCACCGCCCGCGCCAGCGCGGCCCGCTGCCGCTGCCCGCCCGAGACCTGTGCGGGATGCCGGTCCAGCAACTCCTCGATCCCGAGCCGGGACGCCACGTCGCGCGCCTCGTCCCCGGCGGCACCCGAGCGTCCGGTCAGCCTGAGCGGGAGCTCGATGTTCTCCCTGAGCGTGAGCTCGGGCACCAGATCCGAGGACTGGAAGACGAAGCCGAACCTGGTCAGGCGCACTCGCGCGCGCTCATCCTGCGACGCTCCACTCAGGGACTCGCCGTCGAAGTCGACGACACCCTCGGCGGGCACCAGGATTCCGGCCAGCAGCATCAGGAGTGTGCTCTTCCCCGACCCGCTCGGCCCGGCCAGCGCCAACGTCTCCCCCAGGCCCAGAGTCAGGTCCGCGCCGGACACGGCGACCGTCCCGTCGGGAAACGCGTATGACAGTGATCGGGCTGACAGCCATTCCTGGCGTTCAGCCAAGACCGGGTGGGACGCGGCAGTCAGCGACACTTCCACGCCGACTCGGTGCAGAGGTTCGGAATGACTCCCACGCGGTGACGGCAAGCCTGGATCTTGCCCTGCTGCGCGCGAGCGGAGGCGTAGATCTGCGTCCACACGTACTTCTTGGTCCGGTGGCCGCCGTAGCTCTCCATGGACGCGTCCGTGCGCGACCAGCCGGAGCCGCCGATCTTCCCGGTGACGTAGACCCAGTGGCCGTCGGAATCGTTGTCCTTGAGGCCGGTCACAGTAATCGCTTCATTAAGAATCCCCCGATTCAAGCCTGATGAGTGGACTGAAAATAGCGACGCAGTCACATCGCATCAAGCGAAACCCGTAAATCGCGTCCTGACCACGTCGTTCCCGCTGTCGGCGTTCACGGTGTCGTCGAGCAACGACCGCTGTCCGCGCGCAACTGCTGACAAGCGGGGGCTCCACTACCCCAGACCAGTCCCTCTGCTCTGACAGAACCTGCACGGACACGGAGAGTTCTGGAACAGCACCGCCGTCTTCATCGCCCAACATGAGCAGGCCTGGCGACAGGCACTGTCCTGACGCACGCCAGCAACCGCGCGGATCTGTCGCGGATAGTGGAAGCGCGGGTATCCCGAATTGAGGACGTTGCCGCTTTGTGCATTTGGACATGCAGGTTGGCATGTTGCGCTGTGCCCCTGAGCGTGAACTCTGCCCACGCGTGCCGAACGTGCCTGTTGATCTGCACAGCACGGAACTACCGCTGATGGTGAAAGGGCGACCATGCTGATGAGCGCGCGTGATGTGAAGGTCGAAGTGATCCGAAGGTCGCAGCGTGCACAACTTGACGGTACGCGCGGCTACTGAGGCCCAGGATCTGCACGGAGGGCGGGGCGAGCCGACGCGCGCGCATCGCTAGTCGAGGAGCGCCTCGACCTCACGCAGGCTTCTTATGGTGGTTTCCGGCTGAACACGGGCCGTCTCTGCCAGGCGGTTCAACCACACGCCCTTCAGCCCTGCCTGTGTTGCCGCCAATGCATCCGTCTGCAGGTTGTCGCCCACGTAGCTCACGGAGTCCGGGGACCTCCCAGCTGCTCACAAGCGGCGATGAAGGCTTCAACAGCAGGCTTGGGGCAGGCAACGAGGAAGAGGCGATCACGCAGTCACATCGCCCCGAAGATGGGCGGCGAAGTGCACGGCTTCGAGACGGACCCACTCCGCGGCGATGACGTCGTTCCGGAGACGTCCGCACCTCCCGCGAAGAGGTCTCGGGAGGCCACCGCCCGCCGACTCACGGGTTGTCGAGCGACCGGGCAGTGGATCTCGCATCCGGCTCCATCCGGCATCGGAGCAGGTAGCTCGGCGACGTACTGACGTCACCCCAGACATCGGTCTTCTCGATCCGGACAAAGTCGCGTGACGTGTCGTCGCGGAACTCAGCAGCCTCGATGTGCGGAGCTCCCTGCCCGACCTTCTGCAGGATTTCTTGCACCGTCCAGGTGTAGATCAGGGCTGGGAACCCTTCCTCGTGTGCGAGTTGATCGAAGTAGAAGAACGGGTCAACGGACAGGTTGACCTCGCCTGTGACCCAGGCACCAATCCGCGGTTGATGCATCGGGTCTTCGATACCGATGAAGTGATAGGCGAGAACGCCCAAGTCGAGCACGTGGGCATTGGGCTTGTCGTGCACGATCTGCGCGGTCACCTCGTACTGCGAGCCTTCGATCCACCGCACGCTCGCCCGGTGCACCCCCTCCAGCAGCCTCAGTCCGCCTCGGCTGGCGAACTCCAAGGCGAACTCGGCTCGCTCGCCCGTGACGAAGTCGCGGTAGTTGCCATCCTGGACGATCCAGGAATCGAGACCGACCAGCCACGTGTGCGCGCTGACGGGGTTGTCCTGCATGAGGTCAGGGTGGCAGCACGTGCAGCGCTGTCAACTCACGCGGTAGGCGAGCAGCACGCTGGAGTGCGGGGTCGGTGTGGCACTGAGCAGCTCGAGCCGGCGGAGGTCGTCGCCCTCGAACAGTCGGCGCCCGGTGCACCCGATCGTCGGGCCGACCACCAGCTGCAGCTCGTCAACGAGTCCCGCAGCGAGCATGGACTGGGCCAGCCGGATGCTCCCATGGATCCCGATGTCGCCGCCCGGTCGCGCCTTGAGGTCGCGCACCAGATCCTCCAGCGGCCCCTGCGCCGCCTCGGCGTTGTGCCACGCGCTCGTCAGCGGCGTCGAGGTGACGACGTACTTCTTGACGTTGTTGATGAACCGGGCGAACGGCTGGTGCTCGGCGGTCGGCCAGAAGCGCGACCACTGGTCGTACATGGTCCGGCCGAGCAGCACGGCGTCCTGCGTCTCGATGATCTTGTCCTCGTTCTCCTCCATCAGGGAGTCGAACTCGGGCACCTCGGTGGGCTCCTGGTCAGCGGGGAAGTACCGGTCCGGGTGATCGACCGCCCCGTCGAGGGACATGAGGGTGTAGAGCACGACCTTGCGCACGCGGCGCCTCCTGGTGGGTGTGGTGGCTTCGGTGGGTCTGACCCGAGACAGCGGTGAAACTCATCGGGTCCGCGGAGACGCCGGCAGGTCCGGTGCGGCTTCCGGACGAAGTATGCGCCCGCAGGCCCGGTTCCGGACGGTGCGAGGACACGGCCCGCTCGAGCGGCATATCCTCCGGGCGAGTCGAGCAGACAAGGATCCGCCATGGCCGAGGCCACCCGCAGCACCCCCGAAGCCATCCTCGCCGCGCACCGACGGGCCGTTGCGGAGAACAGGCGGCTCGTCGCGCAGGTGCTGCGCTCCCTGGGCGGGGTTCTGGTGGCTGTCGCCGGCACCGTGCTGGCACTGATGGTGCTGGCCTACTGGGTCTCGGGCGCCAGCTTCTACACGCGCGACTGGCCAGGCCGGTACTGGTTCGTGGTGCTGCCGCTTCTCGTCGCTGCGCTCGGCCTGAGGCTCACCGCCGACAAGGTCGAGAAGGTCAGGTCGCTGTCGTGATGAGCAGGGAGCGCAACGGTCCGCCGGCGAGGCCCTACCCGGGACCGGCAGCCGCGCGTATCGTGCCTGCTCCTCGGGATGGGCATCTAGACCCACGCCGGCCTCGGTGGCCGCCGTCCCGGTGACGCGGCCGCCGGCTCGTCCCGACAAGACGATGCGCGCCTCGGCCGCGGCGACCGACGATGGGAGCCCAGGTCGAGGAGGTGGCGGTGGACGCGAGCGCCGTCGCGGTGGTTGCGGCTTCGATCTTCGTGTGGGGCGCGGTCGCCGCGCGCATCCAGCGGGCAGACGTGACCGCGCCGATCGTCTTCACCGCGGTCGGTGCCCTGCTCGCGGCCCTCGACCTCGTCGATCGTCAACCAGCGCCTGAGAGCCTGAAGCCGCTGGTCGAGATCACCCTGGTCTGGGTGCTGTTCTCCGACGCCGCCCGGGTGCGTCCCCACGACCTCAGGGTCGAGGCGGGCGACTTCGCGCGACTGCTCGGCCTCGGACTGCCGCTCACCATCCTGGCCGGCTGGGGACTGGCCGCGTGGCTGTTCCCCGATCTCGATCTCTGGCTCACGCTGCTCATCGCCGCGGCGCTGGCGCCGACCGACGCCGCCCTAGGGCTGCCGGTCGTGACCAACCGGGTCGTGCCGGCACGGGTCCGCCGGTTGATCACCGTGGAGAGCGGGCTCAACGACGGGCTGGCCACGCCGGTGGTGATGCTGGCGATCGCCGGAGCGGGCACCGCGGAGGGCGTCGCGAACGCGCCAGGTCCGGTGGACGCGCTGCTGGAGCTGTTCGTCGGCGTCCTGGTCGGGATCGCGGTCGGAGCCGGCGGCGGAGCGCTGCTGCGGTGGACGCGGCGCCGCGGCTGGGCCGCCGACGACTTCGTGGGGGTCTCCGTCCTGGGACTCGCCCTGTTGTCCTACACGGCGGCGCTGGTCCTGCAGTGCAACGGCTTCGTCGCGGCGTTCTGCGGCGGCTCGGCATTCGGGGCCGCGGCCGGACGCCGTGGCCGCAGCGAGCTGGAGCTCGTCGAGCAGGCGAGCGGCCTGGTGTCGCTGCTGGTGTGGCTCGCGTTCGGCGCGATCGCCGTACCGGTCATGTTCGACCAGCCGGACGCCACCCTGGTGCTGTACGCCGTGCTGAGCCTCACGGCGGTGCGGATGGTCCCCGTCGCCCTGGCAGCCATCGGCTCCGGGCTCGACCGCCGGACGGTGCTGTTCGTGGCCTGGTTCGGACCGCGCGGGCTCGCGTCGCTGGTCTTCGCCCTCCTCGCGCTCGACGAGCTGGGCCCCGCCGCCGATCCGGTGGTGGCCGTGATCTCGGTGACGGTGCTGCTCAGCGTCGTCGCGCACGGGGCCACCTCCGCACCGCTGGCCTCAGCCTACGGCCGCGGCGCGGCGCTGCGCGGGCCGTCGCCGGAGCGCCCTGACACGGACGTCCCGGTGCGCGGCCTTCCGCGCGGCCGGGTCCACCACGAGGTCCGCTAGGCTCGCGCCTCGAGGCTCCGGCAGCCCAGTGAGGATCCCGTGGACACGAACCCGCTTCTCCCAGACCCGGTCGAGATCGTCCTCCTTTCGACTTTCGTGATGGGCGTGGTCTGCACGGTCATGGCTTCCCGGTACGCCGCCAAGGGCGAGATGCGACTGTCGGCCGCCTTGACGGTCCTGGTCCTCAACTTCGTGCTCGTGATCGGTCCCCTGGCGGCGGCCGTCGGAATGGTCGTCTGGCGTCAGCAGCGACGCGGTGGCCGGCAACGACCCGCCTGACAAGGCGCACGCTCTATGGTCCGCGCGGCACCGGCACGGCTGCGAAGACCTAGTGCCAGGTCCTAGTCGTCGTGCGGCAGGGGTGGCGGCGGCGTCGATTCACGCAGCGTCACAGACGGCGACGTGGCCCGGCGGATCCCGCCGGTCCCGACCGGCAGCGTCACCGCCGGTCGCCGCCACCGCTCCCAGGCGGCGCAGGCCCACACCACCAGCCCGGCGACCGCGAACCCGGCCAGCACGTCGACCACGTAGTGCTCGGCGTAGTAGACGAGCGCGAAGCCCATCGCCAGCGGGTAGAGCAGCAGCAGCCAGCGCCACCACCGTCGTGACCGCTCGATGCCGAACAGGGCGACCAGCAGCGTGATGCCGGCGTGCAGCGAGGGCATCGCCGCCACCTGGTTGGTGAGCGCGGACAGCGTGTCGTGCACCCCCACCTCCCCCAGGTCGTACCAGCCGCGGCTCGTGATCCGGTCGATGTCGCTGGGCAGGAAGCCCGCCTCCGCCGCCATCCAGGGCGGCGCCATCGGGTAGGTGACGTAGAAGACCAGGGCCACGAGGTTGAGCGAGAGGTAGCGGCGCATGAAGGCCACCCAGGTGCTCCGGTTGCGCATCCACAGAAGGGAGGCCGTGAGGATCGGGACGAAGAAGAACGAGTAGTAGACGGTGGTCAGCGCCACGTCGTACCAGTTGGGCGGCATGGTCCTTTCGCACGGGATGCCGCACAGCTCCGCCTGCAGGTACTCGGTGGGCAGGGTGCCCCCGAACAGCCAGCGGTCCGCCCGGATCGGCTCGCTCACGTGCACCGAGACGAAGCCGAGCTGGTCGGCCAGGCCGCGGCTGTAGACGTAAAGCGTCAGCACCGCGAGCGCCGGCCACCAGTCCAGCGGGAACGCCAGGTGGGACCGCCACGGCGCACGGATGTTCCAGGCGATGGTGGCCAGCCAGATCCACAGGAAGCCGGCCAGGGTCTGCTTCGGCAGGCCGAGCACCGCGACCCAGCAGGCCAGCGCGGCGACGTACACGCACATGCTGACCACACGGGCCGAGCGTGACGTGCCCGTCGAGGCCCTGAGCTGTACGGCGCCCACCCGACCACCTCCCCACTTGCACGGTAACCGCGGAAGGGGTCCCGGCACCTGGCGTCATGGGGCTATCCCCGGCAGGGACGAAGGGCCCTGACGTATCGCTGCGTCAGGGCCCTTCGTCGTGCCGGGGACCGGTCAGGCGGCCTGCTCGGTCTCACGAGTGGAGCCGGCGCCAGTGGACCTGACCAGGGCGGCGACCGGACGGCCGGCCCTGCGGCGCAGCTTGCCCGTGGTGTCGGCGACGAAGCCGTTGGGCAGCGACAGCCGGATCACCTTCGACCACGCCGAGGCCACCTGCTTGGGCAGCGGGCCGGTCGTGTAGGTGAGGCCGTACTCGTCGAACAGTGCCCGCACCTGGGGGGCGATCTCCTGGTACCGGTTGCTGGGCAGGTCCGGGAACAGGTGGTGCTCGATCTGGTAGCTCAGGTTGCCGGTCATGAGGTGCATCGCCTTGGTGCCGGAGATGTTGGCAGAGCCGAGCATCTGTCGCAGGTACCACTCGCCGCGGGTCTCGCCCTCGATGGAGCGGCGCTCGAACGTCTCCACGCCCTCCGGGAAGTGGCCACACATGATGACCGAGTGCGTCCAGAGGTTGCGGACCAGGTTCGCTGTGGCGTTCGCCGCCACGGTGTGCAGGAACGACGGCCCGGACAGCGCCGGGTGCACGACGTAGTCCTTGGTGACCTGGCCGCGGATCTTCTTCAGCACCTGCTTGGTGCGGGCCCTGAACTCCGGGCTCTTGCGGCGGCGCTCCGAGCGCAGGTTCTTGCCCAGCTCGAGGTCGTAGGCGGCGATGCCGTACTCGAAGAAGCACGCGTTGATGAAGTTCCACAGCGGCTGCGCGAGGTAGAGCGGGACCCAGCGCTGGTCCTCGTCGACGCGCATGATGCCGTAGCCGAGGTCGTTGTCGCGGCCGATCACGTTCGTGTAGGTGTGGTGCAGCTCGTTGTGCGAGTGCTTCCACTGCTCGGAGGGCGAGGCGTTGTCCCACTCCCACGTCGTCGAGTGGATCTTCGGGTCGCGCATCCAGTCCCACTGGCCGTGCATGACGTTGTGGCCGATCTCCATGTTCTCCAGGATCTTGGCCACCGACAGCCCGGCGGTGCCGAGCAGCCAGGCCGGCGGGAACAGCGAGAACAGCAGCACCGCACGGCTGGAGAGCTCGAGCTTGCGCTGGACGTCGATGACCCGGCGGATGTACGCCGCGTCCGACTCGCCGCGGGCGGCGATGATCTCGGCGCGGATCGCGTCGAGCCGGCGACCCAGCTCCTCGATGTCCTCGGCGCTCAGGTGCGCCACGGGGTTGACGGACTTCTTCTGCAGAACAGTCACGGGATCTCCTTCTCAGAGGTCGATGTCGCAGGCGCCGGCCGCAGCCGAGACGCAGGTCTGGATCAGCACGCCGTCGCCGGGCGCGGCGGTGGTGACGTCGCCGGTGCGCAGGTCGCGCACCGAGCCGTCGCGCAGCGGCAGCACGCAGGAGTAGCAGATGCCCATCCGGCAGCCGGACGGCATCAGCACGCCGGCCGCCTCGCCGGCGTCGAGGATGGGGGTGGAGCCGTCGTTCTCGATCTCGGTGCCCAGGCCGGTGAACCGGACCGTGCCGCCCTCGCCCGGCTCGGCGAGCTGGGCCCGGAAGCGCTCGGTGTGCAGGGCCCCGGCGAGGCCGGCCTGCGCCCAGTGCTCCTCGATGGCGTCCAGCAGCCCGGCCGGGCCGCAGGCCCAGGTCTCGCGCTCGGACAGGTCCGGCACCAGCGCCGCCAGCGCGGCGACGTCGAGCCGGCCGTGCTCGTCGGTGTGCTGCTCCACCAGCCGGAGCCGGCCGGCGGCCGCCAGGGCCCGCAGCTCCTCGCCGAAGATCACGTCGTCGGCCTTCGTCTCCGAGTGCACGAGCACGACGTCGTCGAGCCGGTCGAGCCCGGAGCGCAGCATCCCCATCACCGGGGTGATGCCGCTGCCGCCGGTGACGAAGAGGACCTTGGCCGGGGCCGGGTCGGGGAGCACGAAGTCGCCGAGCGCCTGGTCGAGCTGGACCAGCTGTCCGGGTCGCAGCTGCTGGGCGAGGTGGGAGCTGACCAGTCCGTCCGGGACGGCCTTGGCGGTGATCGTGATCAGCCCGTCGGCGGCGTCAGGGGAGGAGGTCAGGGAGTAGGAGCGCCACAGGCGCACCCCGTCGACGTCGAGCCCGACCCGGACGTACTGCCCAGGGACGTGGCCCTGCCAGTCGGCGCCGGGCTTGAGCACCACGGTCACCGCGTCGGCCGTCTCCGGCCGGACTTCCACGACCCGGGCGCGCAGGTCGGCGCCGGAGCGCAGCGGCCGGAACATGTCGAGGTAGTCGGAGGGGTGCAGCGGGGTGGTCACGGCGGAGGCGACCTGCCAGACACGGTCCCGCAGCCGACGGCGTCTGCCGCCGCCGGAACCGTTGTCGTGCACGAAAGTTGCCATGACTTCAGTCTGATGGGCGTGAGGGGTTAATATCATGACCGGAGTGCGTGAATAATCCTAGTCTTTCTGTGCGGAGGGAACAAGAACCGTGGCAGATGTGCAAGGTCCGGCGGTGGAGGCGGCTCAGCACGCCGCCCGGGGCCGCACCGCCCGCGGCGCCGCCGAGCTGGACCTCGACGAGGCGACCACCGAACGGCTCCGCTCCCAGCTGCCGCGGGTGGCCGAGCACACCGTGCGCGCGGTGATCATCGAGGTGCCCAGCTACGCCGGCGCGCTGCGCGGGGCGATGGGCACCAACATCGAGGAGGCGGTGCAGCTCGCCCTCGGCGGGTTCCTCAGCCTGGCGGCCCGGCCCCGCGGCACTGACCCCGGTACGCCGCTGGCCCCCGCGCTGGAGGGGGCCTACGCCCTGGGCCGCGGCGAGGCCCGCAGCGGCCGGACCATGGACGCGCTGCTCTCGGCCTACCGCGTCGGGGCCCGGGTCTCCTGGCGCGAGCTGTCCGCCCAGGCCGTGGACGCCGGCCTCGACGCAGCGACGCTGGCGAAGTTCGCCGAGCTGGTCTTCGCCTACATCGACGAGCTGTCCGCGGCCAGTGTGGCCGGGCACACCGACGAGCTGGCCACCACCGGCCGGGTGCGACGCCGCTACCTGCAGCGACTGGGCCGCAGCCTGCTGCTCGGGGCACCGGCCGACCAGCTCGCCGCCGCGGCGGCCCGCGCCGACTGGGACCCGCCGCGCACCCTGACCGCGGTGGTCATGCCCGGCGAGCAGGCACGCCGGGTCCTGAGCGGGCTGGACCCCCGCACGCTGCGCCCCGAGGAGGACCTGCCGGACCTCGAGGGCGAGGACGAGAACGAGATCGCGGTTCTGCTCGTCCCGGACGCGGACCGGCCGGCCCGCACCGCTCTGGTGCGCAGCCTGCGCGGCCGTCAGGCCTACATCGGACCGGCGCGTCCGTGGACCGCCGTGCGGTCGTCGTACCTGCGGGTGCTGCGGGCCCGCCGCCTCGGGCTGCTCGACGCCGCCGGTCCCCAGCCCGACCCGGAGGCCGGCGTCTGCGACACCGAGCAGCACCTCACCTCGCTGGTCCTCGGCGCCGACCCCGCGGCGCTGGCCGACCTGCGCGCCCAGGTCCTCGAGCCGCTCGCCGGGCTGCGTCCCTCGACCGCCGAGCGGCTCGCGGAGACCCTGCACGCCTGGCTGCTGCACCAGGGCCGGCGCGACGACGTGGCCCGGGCGCTGCACGTGCACCCGCAGACCGTGCGCTACCGGATGGGCCAGGTCCGCGAGCTCTACGGGGACGCGCTCAACGACCCCGGGACGGTGCTGGCGCTGACGGTCGCGCTCGCCGGCAGGGCCGCACCGGTCGAGCCGCAGGTCACCGAGTGAGGGCGCGGGTCCGGGACGCACGGCCGAGCTGCTCCGGGGCCGAGTCGAGCATCCGGCTGACCGCCCGCTCGATCGCCAGCTGCTTCTCGTCGGGCGAGTCGTAGGAGCGGCGGACCGCCGAGCCGATCGTCACACCGTCCTCGTACAGGTCGATCACCCGCGGGTCGACGTAGGAGCTGCGGGCGATGGTCGGGGTGTTGCCGAGGTACGACGACACCTCCTTCATGGCGGCCACGACCGCCCGCTTCCGGGAGGTCTTGGTGTCCCCCGGCTCGTCGCTGTCGGCAAGCGCGGCGGCGGCGAGCACCGTCGCGTGCCAGGTGCGGAAGTCCTTGGCGGTGATGTCGGCACCGGTCCACTCGCGCAGGTAGGTGTTGACCATCGAGGCGTCCATCGGGGTCCAGAGCCGCTCCTTGTAGGCCAGCAGCCGGTCACCGCCACCCCGTCGGCGGCGCATCGTCTCGACCGCGGCGACGGCCAGCGGGTCGTCGATCTCGATCAGGTGCTCGATGCCCGACTTGCCGGTGAACCGGAAGACCAGCTGGTCCTGGCGGCGGCGCACGTGCCGCTTCTGCAACGTGGTCAGGCCGAAGCTGCCGTTGGTGTCGGCGTAGGCGTCGCTGCCGATCCGGAAGTAGCCGAGGTCGAGCAGGCGCACCGCGGTGGCCACCGCGCGCTCCTGCGGCATCCCGTCGAGCGCGAGGTGCTGCAGGATCATCGCCCGCACGTCCGGCAGCCTCTGCGCGACCTGGGCCACCCGGTCGAACTTCAGCTGGTCACGCTTGGCCCGCCAGTCGGGGTGGTAGAGGTACTGACGCCTCCCGGCGGCGTCCACGCCGACTGCCTGGATGTGCCCGTTGGGGTGCGGACAGATCCACACGTCCTGCCAGGCCGGCGGGATCACCAGGTCGCGGATCCGCTGCACGTCCTCGGCCGGCAGCCGCACGCCGGCGCCGTCGAGGTAGACGAACCCCCGGCCGGCCCGACGACGCGTCCAGCCCTTGCTGTTCGGGGAGACCGTGCGCAGCCGTGCCATGCCGGGTTCGTACCCATTGCGCCGCGCCGGCATTCCCGGCGCACCGCCGCCGGACCCGCGAGGTGACGCTCAGTGGCGCCGGCGCCGGGACCGGACCCCGAGCGCGACCAGCCAGGCGAAGCCCGCGGCGGCGACCACCGACGCCGCCGCCGCCCAGGTCGGCACCGGGAAGTCCTCGCTGCCGGGCACCGGTCCGGACCGCGGGTCGCTGGACCCGCTCGGCTCTGGCGTCGGCGCCGGCCCCTGCGGATCCTCCAGCCGGCGCTGCACCGGACGCGGCAGCGTGGTCTCGAGCACCGTCGACCCCTCCCCCTCGCTGCTGAGCAGGATCCGCCCGTCCGCCCCGACCGAGAGCCCCTCCCCCTGCTTCTGCTCGGGAAGGTCGAAGGAGGCGAGCACCCCGAAGTCCGGGAAGGTCAGCAGCCACGCCTGCCCGTAGCCGCGCAGCAGCACGTGCTCGCCGTCGGGCAGGAACGCCCCGTCGGTGAGGAGGCCGGGCACGTCCGCGAAGCGCCGCAGCCGGTTCGGCCGGTCCGGGTCGAGCCGCCGCGGGGCGGCGTACACCACGCCACCGAAGATGGTCTTGGAGACCACGAAGAGCCGGCCGGTCCCCGGCTGCACGAGCAGCGTCTCGGCGTCCCGGGGCCCGTCGGGGTAGGTCAGCTCGTAGGACGGCGCGTCGCCCTGCCCCGGGGTCACCCGGTAGACGGTGACCGAGTCGCGGCGCCGGGCGTTGTCGCCGATGTCGCCGACCCAGACCGTGCCGTCCGGTCCCGGGGCGAGCGCCTCCACGTCGGAGACGTCCCCGTCGGAGTACGTCGTCGTCGCGACCGTGTCCCCGGTGGCCGGGTCCACGGCGTACAGCACCGGCCCGGCGCCGGAGTCGTTGATCGTGTAGACGACGTCGCCGGTGTCGACGAGGCCGCTGGACTCGGTGATGTCGCTGTCGGTGAAGGAGAACAGCGGGGTGCCCGTCAGCGCGCCGGTCCCGGTCAGCAGCACCGCGGCCAGCGCGCTAGCCCATGCGGTCATGCAGCAGCTCCGCGAGCCGCGGCCGGACACCCCAGGTGCCGGTCAGCTCGTCGTACTCGCGGCGCGCGGAGTCCGCCGCGGGGGCGCCGGTGCGCACCGCGCGCAGCAGCGTGTTGCGCGGGGTGTGCTTGCTCTCCACGAACTCGATCACCTCGACGCGGTAGCCCACCTGGCGCAGCACCCCGGCGCGCATCGCGTCGGTGAGGGTGTCGGCGAACCGCTCGCGCAGGATCCCGTGCCGGGTGAGCAGGGAGTACGGCGTCGGGGTCGGCGTCCGGCGCAGCTGCGCGGCGACGTCGTGGTGGCAGCAGGGCGCGGCCAGCACGAGCGCGGCGTCCCAGCCCACGGCGCGGGCCAGCGCGTCGTCGGTGGCGGTGTCGCAGGCGTGCAGCGCCAGCACCACGTCGGGCGGGCCGGCCAGCACGCCGTCCAGCGACGCCCCGGCGATGTCGCCCTGCACGAACGTCATGGAGCCGGTGATCCCGAGCTGCTCCGCGAGCGCCGTGGCGTGCTCGCGCGACTGGGCCTTGACGTCCACACCGACCACGTGGACGGGCAGGCCGCGCACGGCCGAGAGGTACGCGTGCGCCGCGAACGTCAGGTAGGCGTTGCCGCAGCCGAGGTCGACCACCCGCAGCGGCTCCTCCGCGGTCGGGCTCCGCAGCCGGCCGGAGGCGAGCGCCTCGTCGACCGCCGGCCCGAGGCTGCGCAGGAACTCCTCGACCTGGCGGTACTTCGCCTGCCGGCTGGGCTTGATCCGGCCCTGCTCGTCGGCGATGCCGATCGCCCGCAGCACCGGGTGGTCCTCGGGCAGCAGCCGGGGCTTGCGCCGGTCGTGGGCGTGCGGCTCCCCGGCCTCCTGACCCTCGTCGCCCTCCTGGGTTGCCTGCGCCGGCCGGGCGGACACGTGCACCATCGCCTCGCGCTTCTTGGTGACCCGCAGCTGCACGGTCTCGCCGCCCGAGGCGTCGGCGGTCTCGACGTGCCAGTTGCCGAACGGCTCGTCGAGCAGCGCGTCGACGGCGTCACGGGCATCCGGGCCGGGCTCGTGGTTGGAGGTGTGCGCCTGGGTGTCGTCGTACGCCGTCACCTGGAGGCGCCGGCCGGCCTTGAGGTCGACGTAGCGCAGCTCGACCCGGCGCCAGCGCGGCGTCCGGCCCTTCTGACGGCCGGAGCCGACGGCGCGCACCAGCGCGGCGTCGTCGAGCAGCACCCCGCGCACGCGGGCCAGCGCCCGCAGCAGCGGCTCGGCCATCTCAGCCCCTCAGCAGCGCGGCGGCGACCACGATCAGGATCAGCCCGACCAGGGCGCCCGGGATCACCATGCGGCGGTAGCGGGGGTTCATACGAGCCACTTTATCGACGCCGGCCAGCGGGCCCGCCGGCCCACCGCTCGGGAGCGGCCGGGACCGGTCAGGCGTAGAGCGGTGGGGTCGGCTCGTGCGGCACCTCGACCCGGCCGGCGCCGTGCAAGGACTCGACGGCGGCGGAGGCGGCCAGGTTGGCACGGTGGCCGTCCCAGGCCGACGGCCCGACCGGCCGGTCCTCGCGGATCCCCTGCACCCAGGCGGCCAGCTCCTCGCGGTAGGCGTCGGCGAACCGGGCCACGAAGTCGCCGCCGACCACCCGGCCGGACAGGCCGGCCCGGCGGACGCCCAGCCCGTACGGCGGCGTAAGGGAGGCCGTGCCGGCGGTGCCGACCACCTCGGTGTGGATGTCGTAGCCGTAACGGGCGTTCACCGACACCTCGACGGTGACGACCGCCCCGGCGACCGTCTCGAGGACGGCGACCTGGACGTCGCGCAGCGCCCCGGCCGGCACCCGCGCCGCGTGCACCGTGACCGCCGCCAGCGGGTCGTCGAGCAGCCACGGGACCACGTCGAGCTCGTGGATCATCGAGTTGACCAGCACCCCCTCCGACGTCGCGTCCGGATGGGCCTGGGCGTTGCGGTGCACGCAGTGGGCGGCCCGGACGTCGCCCAGCGCGCCGCTGCGGACCAGGGCCCGCAGCTCGACGTAGGCGGGGTCGAAGCGGCGCATGAACCCGACCTGGACCAGCCGGCGGCCACCGGCCAGCTCGGCGTCGACCACCCGCCGGGAGCCCTCGGTGCCGGTCGCCAGCGGCTTCTCGCAGAGCACCGGCAGGCCGCCAGCCAGGCAGGCGAGCACGAGCTCCTCGTGCAGCGGGTCCGGCGCTGCGACCAGCACCGCGTCGACGTCGTCGGCGCCGACCAGCTGCTCGGCGGAGGCTGCGGCCCGGGCCCCGGCGAGCTGGGCGACCTGGGCGGTCCGCTCCGGGTCGGCGTCGTGGACCGCGCTCACCCGGGCCCCGCCCACCCAGCGGGTCAGGGTCTGCACGTGCGCGGCACCCATGGCGCCCGCTCCGACCACCCCGACCCGGACCACACTCGTGGCTTCGTCGTTCACAGGATTACCCACCGTCTCTCGTCGTAGGAGGTCCCCATCGCCGCGACGAGCCGGGCGGTGCGCACCGCGTCCTCGATCGTGGCGCCCACCGGTGTGCCGGTGCCGATGGACTCGACCAACCGGTGCGCCTCGACCACCTTGAGGTCGTCGTAGCCCATCGCCACCCCGGCGCCGGGCTGGAAGGCGCCGAGCTCGCCGTCGCCGGGCGCGATGAAGCGGGTCGTCCAGGCGGCGTCCTGGAAGTCCTGGTCCAGGCACACCCGGAGCTCGCCCATCCGGCGGAAGTCCCAGGCCAGCGCACCCGCGGTGCCGCGCACCTCGAAGCCGTAGCCGCACTGCTCTCCGACGGCGACCCGGGAGGCCACCAGGTGTCCCCGTGCGCCGGACCCGAACCGCAGCAGCGCGGCGGCGTGGTCCTCGTTGCCGACCGGCCCGCGCGGCCCGTCGCCGCCGCGGGCGAAGTGCGACACGGCGCCGCCGGCCAGCGGCCGCTGCGCGACGAAGGTGGCCTGGTCGGCGACCAGCTCCGTGATGGGCCCGGTGCTGCCGCCGGCGACGTACAGCGCCAGGTCGAAGCCGTGACTGGCCAGGTCCCCCAGGACGCCGGTGCCGGCGAGGGCGGGGTCGAAGCGCCACGACAGCACGCCGTCGGGATGGGCGGAGTAGTCGGCGAGCATCCGGACCTCCACCGACTCGACCTCGCCGAGGCGACCGGCTCCGACGAGCTCGCGGGCCACCTCGACGGCCGGAGCGTTGCGGTAGTTGAAGCCGACCGCGGACCGGACCCCGGCCGCGCGGACCGCTGCCGCGATGGCCTCGGTGTCCTCGAGGTTCCGGCCGGCCGGCTTCTCGATCCAGAGGTGCCGCCCGGACGCCGCGACCGCCGTACCGATCTCGCGGTGCACGAAGTTCGGGCCGCAGACGCTCACCACGTCGACGTCGTCGCGCTCCAGCACGCGGCGCCAGTCCGCGTCGGCGGCGAGGAACCCGTAGCCGGACACCGCCTCGTCACGGCGGCCGGCGTCGGGCTCGGCGACCGCGACCAGGCGGGGCCGCAGCGCAGCGGCCGGGTAGTGGTGGGGCAGCCGCGCCCAGGCCCGGGAGTGCACCTGGCCCATCCAGCCGAATCCGACGACCGCGACCCCGAGCTCCCCGACCTCGCTCACGCGGGCTGGTCCGGGGAGTCCGGCCGCACCTGCGCCACCTCGGCCTCGAGCTCGCGGGTCACCGCGGAGCCGGGCAGGTCCCGCTCCAGCTCGTGGCTGAGCGCCTCCAGCTCGGTGCCGCCGGCCATCATCCGGACCAGCTCGTCGAGGGGCAGCTCGGCCTTGGTGAAGGTGCCCATGCTCCGGCCGCGGCGCAGCAGCATGAACCGGTCCCCCACCGGATAGGCGTGGTGCGGGTTGTGGGTGATGAAGATGACGCCGAGGCCGCGGTCGCGGGCCTTGGCGATGTACTTGAGCACCACGCCGGACTGCCGCACCCCGAGCGCGGCGGTGGGCTCGTCGAGGATCAGCACCCGCGCCCCGAAGTACACGGCGCGCGAGATCGCCACGCACTGCCGCTCGCCGCCGGAGAGCGTGCCGATCGGCTGGTCGAGGTCGCGCAGGTCGATGCCCATCGCGGCGAGCTCCTGCTTCGCGATCCGCTTCATCGCCTTGATGTCCAGGCGCCGCAGCGGGCCGCGGCCCTTGGTGAGCTCGGAGCCGAGGAAGAAGTTGCGCCAGACCGGCATCAGCGGCACGACCGCGAGGTCCTGGTAGACCGTGGCGATGCCGAGGTTGAGCGCTGCCCGTGGCGAGGAGAAGTGGCGGCTCACCCCGTCGACGACGAAGCGGCCGCTGGTGTGCTCGTGCGCCCCGGCGAGGATCTTGATGAACGTGGACTTGCCGGCGCCGTTGTCCCCGAGCACGCAGGTGACCTCGCCGGCGTGCACGGTGGTGCTGACGTCGACCAGGGCCACCACCGAGCCGTAGGTCTTGCCGATCGAGTCGACCTCGATGAGCGGCGTGCCGGTCGGCGGCAGGTCCGGGACTCCCGGGCGCGGGTCGGTCGCGGTGGTGCCCATCAGATCGACTCCGCCCGGTTCTTGACCCAGTTGTTCACGAGTACGGCGCCGAGCAGCATCACGCCGAGGAAGGCGTAGAGCCAGTCGTTGTCCCAGCCGGCCTGCGGGATGCCCTGCTGCACCATGCCGTAGATCAGCGCCCCCAGCGCCGCGCCCACCGCCGAGCCGTAGCCGCCGGTGAGCAGGCAGCCGCCGACGACGGCGCAGATGATGAAGATGAACTCCTGCCCGACGCCGGTGGTGCTCTGCACGGTGGTGGTCTTGAACAGCTGCAGCATCCCGACCAGCCAGCCGGCGACCGCGGTCGTGATGAACAGGCCGACCTTGGTGCGCAGCACCGGCACCCCGACCTGCCGGGCGCTGGTCTGCGCGCCGCCGACGGCGAAGATCCAGTTGCCGGACCGGGTGCGCTGCAGGACCCAGGTGGCCGCCACCGTGACGCCGACGAACCAGAAGGTGGCGGCGTACAACGTGAGCGTGGTCTTGGCGTCGTTGGCCTCGAGCCACGGCACCCAGGCCATGTCCAGGTTCACGAAGGAGCCGAAGAGCTGCTTGCCGTCGTAGTAGCCGGCGGCGTCCTGGAGGCCGGTCACCGAGACCTTGCCGATCAGGATCTTGGTGACGGCGAGGTTGACGCCCTGGAGCACGAAGAAGGTGCCGAGGGTGACGATGAAGCTCGGCAGCCGGGTCCACATCACGACCAGGCCGTTGAGCGCGCCGATCGCGACGGCCAGCACCAGGGCGGCGAGGATCGCGAGCCAGACGTTGACGTCGTACTCCGACATCAGGATCCCGGTGGTCAGGCCGGTGGTGCCGATCATCGCGCCGGCGGAGAGGTCGAACTCGCCGCCGATCATGAGCAGCGCCACCGCGACCGCCATGATCCCGATCGTGGAGGCGTTGAAGATCCAGGTGCTCGCCCCGGCCGGCTCGAAGAACGAGTCGGTGCGGAAGGTGAAGAACAAGAAGATGACCAGCGCCCCCGCGAACGCCCCGATCTCCGGGCGCCGCAGCACGCCGGCCAGCCGGTGCCGCGACGAGAGCCGTTCGTCCCCGGCGGCGGGCGGCCCCGTGTCCGGCGCTCCCCGTCCCGCAGCGGTGCTGGTGCTCATGGTGGTCCTTCCTCGACAGCCCGGCCGGCCGGCTCCGCGACGGTGCGTCCCGGAGCCGGCCGGTGGGTCAGCGCGTGCCGTTCTCGGCGAACTTCAAGACGTCCCCGGCGTTGTCCTGGGTGACGATCGCCGGCCCGGAGTAGACCGGCTGGCCACCGCCGATGTCGTTGCCGTTGATCAGCTTGAGGTAGATGCCGGTGACCCCGAGGTAGCCCTGCACGTAGGGCTGCTGGTCGACCGCGAACAGCAGCTTGCCGTCCTTGACCAGCTTGGCCACGTCGGCGTTCAGGTCGAAGGTGCCGATCTGCACGTCGCGACCCGAGGAGTCGACGGCGGCCACGGCGCGACCGGCGATGTCGCCGTTGAGGGTGAGGATGGCGTCGATGCTGCTGTCGGCGCTGAGCTGCGACTCGATCGTGGCCTGTGCGCCGGCCAGGTCGGTGCTGTCCACCTGGAGGTTCTTCATGGTGCCGCCGAAGGCGTCCGCGGCAGCCTTGCAGCGCTCCTCGAGCCCGATGTTGCCGGCCTCGTGGATCACGCAGATCGCGTTGGTGGCCCCGGCCTCCTTCAGCTGCTGGCCAGCGGCCTCACCGGCGATCGACTCGCTCTGGCCGACGTGGGTGATCGCGCCGAACGCCTTCCACTGGTCGATGCCGGAGTTGATGGTGATCACCGGGATGCCTGCCTGGACGGCGTTCTTGATGCTGGTCTCCAGGCCGTCGGGGTTGGCCATCGAGACCACGAGCCCGTCGGTGCCGTCGGCGACCGCGTTGTCGATCAGCGTGCTCTGCTCGCCCGGGTCCGGGGAGCTGTTGTAGCGCACGTCGACGCCGAGGTCCTTGCCGGCGCGGTCCGCCCCGGCCTTCACGACGTCCCAGAAGGAGTCGCCGGGCGCCGCGTGCGTCACCACGTCGATCCGGATGTCCTGCGCCGAGACGGCGCTGTCGCCACCGCCACCACCGCTGCTGCTCTCGTTGCCACCGGCGTTGCTGCTGCTGTCCTCCCCGGTGCTGCAGCCGGCGAGCACGAGCGCCCCCGCGGCCAGCCCGAGGGTCAGTGCCCGTCGGATCCTCATCTGGTTCCTCCTTGCCCCCCGCTTGGCGGGGACCGATCCGGCGGGAAGCGCCGGAAGCTGTGTTCTTCTCATCCTCGACCCTCGGAGGGCCGCAGGTGGGTGCGTTGGCGTGCCTTGTGCTGCTCGTACGTCGACCGGGCCGTCCGCGTGCTCTCCAGCCCCGAGGTCGCCGCGACCGGGACGTCCCACCAGGCCGGGCTGTCCGGGGCGCCGACCAGCGGATCGGTCTCCACGTGCACGACCGTGGTCACGTCCGCCGCCCGAGCCTCGAGGATCGCCTTCTCCAGTCCGGCCACCCCGTCCGCGCGGATGACGTGCGCCCCGAGGCTCGCGGCGTTCGCAGCCAGGTCGACCGGCAGCGTATCGCCGTCCAGCCCGGATCCGGTGCGGTAGCGGTAGCGCGTCCCGAACCGCTGGGATCCCAGCGACTCCGACAGCGCGCCGATCGAGGCGAATCCGTGGTTCTGCACCAGCACCACCACCAGCTTCACCCCCTCGGCGACCGCGGTGACCAGCTCCTGCGCCATCATCAGGTAGCTGCCGTCGCCGACCATCACGAACACGTCGCGATCCTCGCCGGCGTCGAGCACGGCCAGCTTCACGCCGAGCCCGCCGGCGATCTCGTAGCCCATGCAGGAGTAGCCGTACTCCACGTGGTAGCCCTTGGCGTCCCGGGTCCGCCAGAGCTTGTGCAGGTCCCCGGGCATCGACCCGGCCGCGCAGACGACGACGTCGCCGGGTCGCGAGAGCCGGTTGACGACTCCGAGCACCTCCGCCTGCGCAGGCAGCGGTTCGTGCGCCTGGTCGTAGGCCCGCTGCACCACCTCGTCCCACTCCCGCGCCAGTACGGCGGCCCGCTCGGTGTGCCCGGTGGGGGCCTGCCAGCCCGCGAGCCCTTCTCGCAGCTGCTCCAGACCGCGCCGGGCGTCGCCGACCGCGGCGATCGCGGAGAGCTTGTGCGCGTCGAAGGCCGCCACGTTGAGGTTCACGAACCGGACGTCGGGGTTCGCGAACACCGTCCGGGACCCGGTGGTGAAGTCGCTGTAGCGGGTGCCGACGCCGAGCACGACGTCAGCCTCCTCCGCCAGCGCGTCGGCCGCGGTCGTCCCGGTGGCGCCGATCGCCCCGACCGCGCAAGGGTGGTCGTAGGGCAGCGAGCCCTTGCCGGCCTGGGTCTCCGCGACCGGGATGCCCGTCATCTCGGCGAAGTCACGCAGCGCCTCGGTCGCGCCGGAGTAGATCGCCCCGCCGCCGGCCACCACGAGCGGTCTGCGTGCTGTGCGCAGCAGTGCCAGCGCCCGCGCGAGCGCGGCGTCCTCGACGGCCGGGCGGCCGACGTGCCAGACCCGCTCGGCGAACAGCTCGTCGTCCCAGTCCCACGCCTCGGCCTGCACGTCCTGCGGCAGCGAGAGCGTCACCGCGCCGGTCTCCACGGGGTCGGTGAGCACCCGGAGCGCCGCCAGCAGGGCCGCGGGCAGCTGCTCGGGCCGGTTGACCCGGTCCCAGTAGCGCGACACCGGGCGGAGGCAGTCGTTGACGCTGACGTCGAGCGAGCGCGGGTCCTCCAGCTCCTGCAGGACCGGGTTGCTGGCCCGGGTCGCGAACACGTCACCGGGCAGCAGCAGCACCGGGATCCGGTTCACGGTGGCGAGCGCGGCCCCGGTGACCATGTTCGTCGAGCCCGGTCCCACCGAGGCGGTGCAGGCGAAGGCGGCCAGCCGGTCCCGGTGCCGCGCGTAGCCGACCGCGGCGTGCACCATCGCCTGCTCGTTGCGGGCCTGGTGGTAGCGCAGGACCCGGCCCCCGGGGCCGCCGTCGGTGCCGGCCGCAGCGCGCTCCCGCTCCAGGAGCGCCTCGCCGAGACCCGCGACGTTGCCGTGCCCGAAGATCCCCCAGCAGCCGGCGAAGAACGGGTTCCGCACGCCGTCGCGCTCGACGTACTGCGCCTCCAGGAACCGGACCACCGCCTGGGCGACCGTCAACCTCGTCGTCATCGCTCCTCCTCGCCGTTCCTGCCGAACGGCAGCCGTGGGTCGACCGGCTGGTCGGCCCAGGTGTCGCGGACCCAGCGGTGCGCCGGGTCGTCGCGGATCAGCCAGGCCCGGGTGTCGCCCGGTCCGGCCATCACGTTGAGGTAGTACAGGTCGTAGCCGGGCACCGCCATCGACGGGCCGTGCCAGCCGTGCGGGACCAGCACCACGTCGCCGCTGCGCACCTCGGCGAGCACGTCGATCTCCTTGCCGGGACTGGCGTAGACCCGTTGGTAGCCCATCCCCGGCCCGGCCGGGCCGTCGGCGACCTCGAAGTAGTAGATCTCCTCCAGCCGGCTCTCGGTCTGCGACTCCTCGTCATGCTTGTGCGGAGGGTAGGAGGACCAGTTGCCGCCGGGGGTCAGCACCTCGCAGGCGATGAGCCGATCCGCGTCGAAGGCCTCCGGGGCGCAGAAGTTGTTCACCTGCCGGCTGGCCCGACCGGCGCCGCGCAGCTCCACCGGCACCGCCGCGGCCGGCTGGTGCCGCACCGACAGCCGTCGCTCGCAGCGGGCCGCCGGCAGCGCGAACCGGCCGCCGTGGGCGCTGGTCACCTCGGCGACCGCATCACGAGGCAGGTAGACGAAGTCGGTGGGGTGCGCGAACACGTCGGGCCGGCCGGCCAGCGACACCCGCTCGCCGTCGCACGCGACCTCGCAGGCCCCCGACAGCGGCAGCACCAGCATCTCGGAGTCGCCGGTCGCGACCCGGGCGCTCTGGCCGGGGTCGAGGCTGAGGACGGCGAGGCCGCTGTAGCCCCAGCCGGCCGACTCCGGGGTGACGAGGAGGTCGAAGCCCTCCCCGGCAGCGCTGCCGGCGCGGAGGTGGTGGCCGCCCACGGGACCGGTCATCTCACATCATCCCCACGACAGCGTCGACGGCCCGGGCGACGTCGCCGTCCGGCGGGTACAGCAGTGAGCGTCCGACGACCATGCCCCGCACCTGCGGGCCGGCGAGCACCTGCTTCCACCGGGCGAACTGGAGCCCCTGGTCAGAGCCGACCTCGCCGCCGAGGAGCAGCACCGGCAGGGTCGTCGCGGCCAGCACCTGCTCCATGTCGTCGATCACGGGGAGCTTCAGCCAGGTGTGTGCGCTGGTCCACGACAGCCCGGAGGCCACCGCGGCCGCGCGGATCACCGCCTCGGTGCTCAGGTCGTTGCGGACCCGGCCCTCGTGCCGGTGGGAGAGGAACGGCTCCACCATCGCCATCAGCCCGCGACCGGCGAGGTCGCCGACCGCCGCGGCGCAGGCCTCCAGGGTCGGGGCGGTCATCGGGTCGTCGGGGTCGATGCGCAGCAGCATCTTGCCCCCCTGCAGGCCGGTCCGCTCCACGGCGGCCGCGTCGTACCCGGTGAACCGGTCGTCGATCTCGAAGACGGTGCCGGCCAGGCCGCCCCGGTTCATCGACCCGATCACGACCTTGCCCTCCAGCGCGCCCAGCAGCAGCAGGTCCTCGACCACGTCAGCCGTCCCGAGCACGCCGTCCACCCCGGGCCGGGCCAGCGCGATCCGCAGCCGTCGCAGCAGGTCCCAGCGGTCGGCCATCGCCAGTGTGTCGGCGCCGGCGCGCAGCGCGCCCCGGGCCGGGTGGTCCGCGGCCACGAGCAGCAGCCGGCCGGTCTGTCCGGCCAGGCTGTCCGGACGGGTCCGGGCCGCGGCGAGCCGGGTGATCCGCTCCGGCTCGTGCACCCGGACCGCGAGGAGGTCGGCGAGCTCGCGCATCGCCTCGGGCCGCCCCTCCCCGGCACTCATCCGGCCAGCCCGCTCAGGAACTCCAGGCTCGCGGCCACGTCGGCGGCGGGCCCCTTCGACGGGCCGCCGTCGGGCCGCCCGTCGAGCATCACGTCCTGCTCCAGGACGTACCACCCCCGGTAGCCGGAGGCCTCGAGCGTCCTGACGAGCGCCGCCACGTCGACGTCGCCCTGACCCAGCGGCCGGAAGATCCCGGACCGGACGGCCGCTCCGAACGTGGTCCGGCCCGCGGCCACCTCCCTCGCCAGCTCGCCGTCGACGTCCTTCAGGTGCACGTGCACCACCCGGTCCGGATACTTCGCGGTGAGCGCGACCGGGTCCGCGCCGGCCACCAGCAGGTGACCGGTGTCCACACAGAGGCCGACCCGCGAGCCGGCCAGCACGCGCTCGGTCTCCTCGCCGCTCTCGACCAGGGTGCCGATGTGCGGGTGCAGGCAGGCCACCACCCCGCGGGCCCGCGCGTGGTCGGAGATGGTGTCGAGGCGGGCCAGCATCGTCGTCCAGCCGTCCGCGGTGAGGACCGGCCGGGCGTCGTACCCCTCGACACCGGTGAAGGCGGCCAGCACCACGACCGAGGCGCCGGTGGCCAGGCAGGAGTCGATGAACGCGTCGACCTCGGGCAAGGGGTCGTGCCCCTCGTCGTGCAGCAGCACCGGCAGGAAGCCCCCGACCGCCCGCAGGCCGTGCCGGGACAGCTCGGCTGCGCGCGCCACCGGGTCGTCGGGCAGGAAGCCGGCCGGGCCGAACTCGGTGGCGTGGAGGCCGAGCTCGCGCATCTGCGCCAGCACCGAGCCGGAGTCCAGTTGGTAGCCCCACCCGGGGACCTCGCAGACCCCCCACGAGATCGGTGCCCCGGCCAACCGGGAGACGAGCGACTGCGCGGGGATCGGGTCCATGGTCGCGATTGTTCTGACCCGCTCCCGTGGTGTCAATGGTTTGTCCGGACATAAGGACGTACTGACACCAGCCGACGCCGACCGCTATGCTCCCCACGGCTCGGGTGCAGACTCGAAGGAGGCCCGGTGTCGTCCTTCCCGGACGTGGTCGTCAACCGCTCCAGCCCGGTGCCGCTCTACCACCAGGTGGCCGAGCAGCTCGAGCGCGCCATCCGCGACGGCGAGCTGCTGCCCGGCGACCGGATCGCCAACGAGGTGGTGCTCGCCGACCGGCTCGGCCTGTCCCGCCCGACCCTGCGCCAGGCGATCCAGTCACTGGTCGACCAGGGCCTGGTGGTCCGCAAGCGAGGCGTCGGGACTCTCGTCGTGCACGCCCCGATCCGCCGTACGGTCGAGCTCACGAGCCTCAACGACGACCTGCTCCGGGCCGGTCGGCAGCCCTCGACCGTGGTGCTCGACCTGCAGCTGCAGCCCGCCCCGGACGCGATCTCGGAGCACCTCAAGATCGTCGCGGGAACGCCGGTGTGGCGGCTGGACCGGCTGCGCCGGGTGGCCGGGCGGCCCTTGGCGGTGATGCGCAACTACGTCCCCGGCCAGGTCGCCGACCTCGGCGCGGTCGATCTCTCGGCCACCGGGCTCTACGAGCACTTCCGCTCGGCAGGCATCCACCTGCGGGTGGCGCACCAGACGATCAGCGCCCGCAAGGCCGACGCCGAGGAGGCGCGGCTGCTCGAGGGCACTGCGGGAGATCCGCTGCTGACCATGCAGCGCACGTCGTTCGACGACCAGGGTCGCGCCGTGGAGTTCGGCACCCACCTCTACCGGCCCGACCTCTACGCCTTCGAGACCACGCTCGTCGACCGCTGATCCCGGGCGGCGGCACCTGTGCCGACCTGAGTGCGGCGCGGCGGTGGGGAAATTCAGTGGCCGCCGAGCGCCTCACCGAGGGCGAACGCGACGACGAGCAGGAAGGTCAGGGACGCGACCACGATCAGCAGGACCGAGCGTTCCCGGTCCCGCACCACGGCGATGCCGGCGGTCACCAGCGAGGCGACCGCGAGGCCGATGATCACGATCCCCGCTCCGATGCTCACCGCCCGCCACGAGTCGGGGATCAGGCGTAGCACGGACCAGTACAGCGGGTAGAGCAGCACGGGGAGCAACAACCACAGCGCACGCCGGCCGGTCGAGGTGTGCGGGAAGAGGTACATCTCGCCTCCTCCCTCGCGTTGCCTCCATCGTCGTCCGGATCGCGGTGGAGACGTCGGGCGGGAAGACCCCTCCGCGAGGGACCCAAGTCACCAGGTGCCCGCAGGCGATGGCGCACGACCTTCGACCCTTCCCGACGCACGTGCCGGGTCCACGCCGCTTCATCCACGTCGATCCCGCCGTATCGAGCAAAGACTTGCTCGTCGGAGGTCTGGTCGGCGGAATCCTCAATGCCGTCTGGGCATTCACCGTCCCTGACGAGTCGATCGCGTGGTTCATCGCCATGCCACTGGTGCTGTTGAGCCTGGGGTACGCGATCATCGGCCTCCTCGAAGTCCGACGCTCACGAGCGCTCGAGGAACGAATATCTGCTCGCGACAGGCCGGACCGGAGCCGCCACCACGGAAAGCCTATGTAGCCGGCACGGGCCGCAGCATCGCCGCCAAACCCAGAAGCGCAACAGACTGGAACGCCAGCAGTGCCCCCAGTACTGGAAGCGATGCGACCACCATCACCCCGCCCAACGCACTGGTCACGGAGCCGACACCCAGGACGACGAGCAGCGTGCGCCAACGACGCACCCCCGCGTCGGCTCGCCGGATCGCCCTGATCCCGGTCACCCATGCCGAGAACGCGATCACGACGAGGCCGGCCCCCGCGACTGCGAGCAGGAAGAGATACCCACCCGTGCCGTCCATCCCGACGGGCGTTGCGTAGGCCGTGACGATGCCGGCCACGCCCAGTGCTGCCCACGCCAGGCAGAGGAGGGACACGACGCCGTACGCGACGCGGCGCTGGTCGTCTCCGATCACCACTCCTCCTTCCTGCGGACAGCCATCATCGTCGGTGACGTACGTCCCCGCCTGCCGGTGCCCGCGCGTGTCCGGCAACATCGAGCGCGCCGACGCGACCCGATCCGTTTGTGGCTCTGACTCGGCTTCCGAGGACTAGGTTCGGACCATGACAGCAGCAGACGACCACCCCGAGGGTGCTGTGGAACCCGGGAGGGACTACCGCAGGCTGCCGCCGGACCTGCGGCTGGACGACACCATCGCGACTGTCGACCCTGACCCTGTGCCAGACCCGGACGCGGGGCGGAACGTCGACCAGCACCGTGCCCTCCGGGACGACTGAGCTGCCCGCCCGCCGGGGCAGCATCTGGAGCGTGGTCGCGCCCATCAGCGCAGCCATCACCTGGGTCGGCCTGCTGAGCTTCAGCAGCCTGACCCTTCTCGCCGCGCCGGCCGCCCTGACAGCCGTCGTCGCAGGCACCCTCGGTGTGGTCCGCGACCGGCGAACCGCCTGGAGGGTGCTGGCAGGACTGTCCGCCCTCACGACCCTCGGCCTGGTCGCCGTCTTGGCGCTCATGATCTTCATGCTCTCCGGCGGCTCGCCCTAGGCGTGATGCTCGGGAGTCCCACGGCGGGGGTCAGCCCACGCGGTCGAGGAACCCCCGCGAGCGCTGCACGACGAGCGCGGCCGCGTCCGCGTCGTACGAGGGCAGCGAGCTGTCCGCGAAGAGGTGCCGGTCGCCCGGGTAGAGGAACAGCTCGGCCAGGTCCGGGCCGAGCGTCCCGACCAGCTCGCGGGCAGCGTCGAGGTCGCCCTCCAGCGCGAAGAACGGGTCCTGGTCCATCCCGTGGACCTGCACCGGAACCCCGTCGGGCCAGGGGCCGAACGCCCAGTCACCGGTGAGCGGGATGCAGGACTCGTAGAGCAGCGCGCCGCGTGCCCCGGGTCGGGTCTGGGCGAGCCGCTGCGCGGTGGCGGCGCCGTAGGAGAAGCCGGCGTACACCAGGCCGGCGGGCAGGTCGGCCACCGCGCGGTCGGCTCGCCCGTCGAGCACCTCGTCGTCGATGCCGCGGACGAACGCGACGCCGGCCTCGATGCTCGCCGGTTGCTCACCGTCGAACAGGTCCGGCGTGTGCACCGTGTGGCCACCGGAACGCAGCCCCTCGGCGAACGCCTGCATGCCGTCGGTGAGGCCCTGCACGTGGTGGAAGAGCACGACTTCGGCCATCTCTCGCTCCTGTCTCCCTCGGCCCGGTGGCCGGAGTCTCACCCTAGGTCTGCGGATCGGGGTGGTCCAGGAACCAGCCGGAGGCTGCGCGCGACGCCATCCCGGATCCGCGGTCCAGACGGCCCGGTTCGTCCCTGGACGGCCCCGGAGCCTGGTCCTACCGTCCGAGAGAGGGGGTCACCGTTCACGCTCGACAGGAGGCAGTCATGTTCATCCAGGTGATCCAGGGCAAGTGCAGCCGGCAGGACGAGATGCGGGCGCTGGCCGACCGCTGGTCGACCGAGATGGCACCGCACGCGATCGGCTGGCTCGGCGGCACCTACGGCTTCACCGACGACGGCGACATGATCGCCGTCGTCCGGTTCGAGTCGCTGGAGGCCGCCCAGGCCAACGCGGCCCGCCCCGAGCAGCAGGCGTGGTGGGCCCAGATGGAGCAGCTGTTCGACTCACCGCCGGAGTTCCACGACAGCGACCGGGTGCTGATGATGATGGACGGCGGCTCCGACGAGGCGGGCTTCGTCCAGGTGATCCGCGGCCGGCTCCGCGACCCGGACGCCCTCGAGGCCGGCCTGCACGACATGGAGACGATGCTCCACGAGGCCCGGCCCGAGATCCTCGGTGCCACGTTCGCGATCGAGCCCGACGGCAGCTTCATCGAGACCGTCGCGTTCACCGACGAGGCCGCGGCTCGGGAGGGCGAGGCGAAGGCGGCGCCGGACACCGGTGCGGCCGCCGAGGCGATGCGGTCGTGGGAGCAGATGGTCTCCGACATGCAGTTCATGGACCTGCACCACCCGTGGTTCGCCACGCGGGCCTGATCCGGGCGCCGGTCCCGCTGGCTACCGTCGTCCGAGCGGTCAGCGGGAGGCGGTGCGGGCCAGCCGGGGCCGGTCGTTGACCTCGGGGTCGAGCAGCCCCTGCGTCCGGCTGAAGACGGCGGCCGCCAGCAGCGTGCCGAGCACGGTGCCCAGGCCGCCGCCGATCAGCGTCCAGCGGGCCCCGAAGGACTCACCGATCCAGCCGATGATCGGGGCACCGACCGGCGTGCCGCCCATGAAGATCATCATGTAGAGCGCCATCACCCGCCCGCGCATCGCCGGCGAGGTGCCGAGCTGCACCGTCGCGTTGGCGGCGGTGATCATGGTCAGCGCGGTGAGCCCGAGCACCGGCGTCCAGAGCATGAAGGTGAGGTACGTCGGCGCCAGCCCGGCGAGCACCTCGAAGGTGCCGAAGGCGAGCGCGGCGAGCACCACCAGCCGGTAGCGCGGCCGGCCCCGGCGCGCGGCGAGCAGCGCCCCGGAGAGCGAGCCGACCGCCATCGTGGTGCCGAGCAGGCCGTACTCGCTGGCCCCCTTGCCGAACACGTCGGTGGCCATCAGCGCGGAGGTCATCTGGAAGTTGAGGCCGAACGTGCCGGCGAAGAACACGATCGCCAGCACCAGCATCAGGTCAGGCCGGCTGCGGACGTAGCGCAGCCCGTCACGGATCATCCCCGGCCCCCGGGCGACCAGCTCGGGGGTGTCGAGGTCGGCGGTGCGCATCCGCTGCAGCACGAAGATCACCGCCCCGTAGCTGAACGCGTTGGCGATGATCACCCAGCCGGTCGCCTGCGCTCCCCCGCCACCGGCGGCGATCAGGAAGCCGGCGAGGGCCGGGCCGACGATGCGGGCGGCGTTGAACGAGGCGCTGTTGAGGCCGACCGCGTTCGTGAGGTCCTCGGGGCCGACCATCTCGCTGACGAAGGACTGCCGGGCCGGGGCGTCGAAGGCGGTGCCGATGCCGAACACGAACGCCAGCACGTAGACGTGCCAGGTCTGCGCGACCCCGGTCACCGCGAGCAGGCCGAGCAGCAGCGCGGGCCCGGCCATCATCAGCTGGGTCACCTGCAGCAGCCGGCGCTTGGGGAACCGGTCGGCGATCAGCCCGGCGTACGGCGAGAGCAGCAGCATCGGCAGGAACTGCAGTCCGGTCGTGATGCCCAGGGCGGCGCCGTTGTTGCCGGTGAGCTGGAGGACCAGCCAGTCCTGGGCGACGCGCTGCATCCAGGTCCCGGTGTTCGACACCACACCACCGGCTGCGTAGAGCCGGTAGTTGGGGTTCGACAGCGCACGGAACGTGGGACTCAAGCGTGGGCCAGCCTCTCGATCAGGGGTGCCGCCTGACGCAGCACCTGGCGTTCCTCGGGGGTGAGCTCGCGCAGCCGCTGGGCGAGCCAGGCATCGCGGCGGCGACGGTCCGCGGCCAGCGTCTCCTCGCCCCGCTGGGACAGCGCGATGACGACCTGCCTCCGGTCGGTCTCGTGCGGGCGGCGGACGACGTACCCGCCCTCCTCCAGGCAGTTGACCGTGCGGGTCATCGACGGCGGCTGCACCCGCTCGAGCGCGGCGAGCTCGCCCACGGAGCACTCCCCGTTGCGGAACAGCGCGCCGAGCACCGACAGCTGTCCGACCGGCAGCAGCTCGTTCTCCGGGTGCCGCTCGGAGCGCAGCCGACGGCTCAGCCTGGCCACCGACACCCGCAGGATCGAGGCCAGACCGGTGTCGGTGCGCGCCACCTGCTCCACGGAAGGACTCATGTGCTTAGCCTAACTCATTACCCTTGCTAACTATTTCCCGCGCTTTGGAGGGGTACGGCGTGCGCGCTCGTTGCCACGGACAGCGGCTGCCGGTCCCCGTGCGGCCGGCGGCGCACAACGAGCGGTCACCGTGCGCGCTGGTTGCTGGCTTCCCGCCCGAAAACAGCAACCAGCGGTCACCCTGCGCGCTGCTTGCCGGCTGACGGGCGCCGTCCGAGCCCTTCTCACCCTGCGCTCAGTAGATGACCGGGAAGTGCGGCCGTCAGGCCTCTGACAGATCCCCCGGCGGCGCCGGTGGAGTCGCTCAGCCGATGTCGCGGCGGCGGAAGCCGATCACGCCCAGCGCGGTGAGCCCGGCGGCCAGCACCGACAGCCACAGCAGCGGGCCGACCGTCACCGGGTCGACCGGCACGGACGGGACGTGCTCGAACGGCGAGAGCGTGGTGACCCAGGACGGCAGGTCGAGCAGGCCGCCCAGCCACCCGATCACGAAGCAGACGGCCATGCCGACCCAGGCGAGCAGCGCACCGCCGGGCCACCAGCCGGTGAGCAGCACCCCCACCGCGGCCAGCACCAGCACCGCGGGCAGGTGCACCAGCGCCAGCCCGGTGAGCCGGAGCACCGAGGAGGTGTCGCCGGTGACCAGTGCGTCGGCGATCCCGAGACCGAGTCCGCCGGCGAGGACCAGCAGGGCCGATCCGCCGACCGTGATGAGCAGCGGGGTCAGCATCGCCCTGGTCCGGGTCACCGCCCCGGCGAGCACCGGTTCGAGACGGCCCGCACCCTCCTCGGTGTGCAGGCGCAGCGCGGAGCCGACCGCGAAGCCGGCCGAGGCGATCCCCATCAGCAGCAGGGCGGTGGAGAAGTAGGCGTCGGTGATGTTCCCGCCGGTGCGCTCGAAGTACTGGGCCAGCGTCGGGTTGTCCGCCACCATGTTCTGCACCTCCTTGCTGACCGAGCCGAACAGCATCCCGAACAGCAGCAGGGCGACGCCCCAGGCCAGCACCGAGCCGCGCTGGAGCCGCCACGCCAGCCCCAGCGGCGTCGACAGCGACCGGCCGGCGCTCCCCGGCCCCGGACGGTCGGGAAGGACTCCGGAGCCGATGTCGCGACGCACGGTGAGCGCGCCCGCCAGCACGACCAGGCCGGCCGAGAAGACCACGGAGAGCAGCAGCGGCCACCACCGGTTCGCCTCGGTCGCCCGCACCTGCTGCGACCAGCCCATCGGCGAGAGCCACACCAGTGCGTTGTCGTTCACGTCGCCGAGGGCCCGGAGGGCGAACGCGACGCCCAGGCCGCTCAGCGACACCCCGCGCGCGGTGCGGGCGTGCCCGAGCAGCTGGGCGGCGACCGACGCGATGGCGGCGAAGACCGTCCCCAGCGCGGCGACCGAGGCGCCGTAGAGCAGCGCCGCGTTGGTGCCGAAGGAGTGCGGGAGCACCGAGACGGTGACCCCGAGCCCGACCAGCACCGAGGCCGCCACCGCGACGAACATCGCGGCGGCGGTGGCGGCGTGGCGGCCCACGACCGTGGACGCGAGCAGCTCGGTCCGGCCGACCTCCTCCTCGGCCCGGGTGTGCCGCACGACCGTGAAGATCGCCATCAGGCTGACCCCGAGCAGCACCGTCAGCGACGTCTCGTAGACGAGGATCCCCTGGATCGTCTCCAGCGCCACCGGCGGACCGTCGAAGGCGATCGTGGCCGGGCTGCTGCCGATGTTGCGGGCGTAGGACAGGATCTCGGCCGGAGTGTCGTAGGTGCCGACGACCGCGTTAGCGGAGACGTAGGTGATGCCGACCAGCGAGAGCACCCACACCGGCAGCCAGACCCGGTCACGACGCAGCACCAGCCGCACCAGCTGGGGGGTGCCGGTGAGGGCGCTCATCGGTCGGCCGCCTCCACCACGTCACCGAAGTGCCGCAGGAACAGCTCCTCGAGGGTCGGCGGGTGGCTGATCAGGGAGGTGATCTTCAGGGGCGCGAGGTAGTCCATCGCGTCGTCGAGGTGGTCGGTGTCCACGTCGAAGGAGACCGACCCGTCCAGGTGGCTCACGTGCGCGACGCCGGGCACCGCCGCTATCGCGTCGCAGGGCCGCTCGGTGCGCACCACCACGGTGGTCCTGGTCAGGTGCCGCATCTCCTGCAGGGTCCCGGTCTGCACGATCCGGCCTGCCCGGATGATGCTGACCCGGTCGGAGAGCGCCTCCGCCTCGGCGAGGATGTGGCTGGAGAGCAGCACCGTGCGGCCGTCGGCGCGCAGCTCGCGCACGCAGTCCTGGAACGTCGCCTCCATCAGCGGGTCCAGCCCCGAGGTGGGCTCGTCGAGCAGGAACAGCTCCACCTCCGAGGCGAGCCCGGCGACGAGCGCGACCTTCTGCCGGTTGCCCTTGGAGTAGGACCGGGCCTTCTTGGTCGGGTCGAGGTCGAAGCGCTCGAGCAGCTCGTCCCGCCGGCGTACGTCGATGCCGCCGCGCAGCCGCGCCAGCAGGTCGATGACCTCCCCGCCGGTGAGGTTCGGCCACAGGTTCACCTCGCCGGGCACGTAGGCCAGCCGCCGGTGCAGCTCGGCCGCCGAGCTCCATGGGTCGCCCCCGAGCACGCTCACCCGGCCGCGGTCGGCCCGCAGCAGCCCGAGCAGGATCCGGATCGTGGTCGACTTCCCGGAACCGTTCGGTCCGAGGAACCCGTGCACCTCCCCGGTCTCCACCGCGAGGTCGAGGCCGTCCAGCGCGCGCGTGGCACCGAAGGTCTTGACCAACCCCTCGGCGGTGATCGCAGAGCCCATGGCAGCAGGCTAGGACGGCCCCGGACCCCCCGCACGGGTCTTCGGACCCGTCCGGGCCGGCCGCCGTCAGCCGATCAGCTGGCGGACCGGCTCGATCGCGAAGTACAGCACGAACAGGAACGCGACCACCCACATCAGCGGGTGGATCTCGCGGACCTTCCCGCGGGCGGTCTTCACGACCACGAAGGCGAGGAAGCCTGCGCCGATGCCGACCGAGATCGAGTAGGTGAACGGCATCAGGATGATCGTCAGGAACGCCGGGATCGCGATCTCCACGTCGTCCCAGTGGATGTTCTTGACCTGCTGCATCATCAGGAAGCCGACCAGCACCAGCGCCGGGACGGCGGCCTCGTTCGGGATCACCTCGACCAGCGGCGCGAAGATCGTGGCGAGCAGGAAGAGCAGTCCGGTGACGACGCTGGCCAGCCCGGTGCGGGCCCCCTCGCCGACACCGGAGGCCGACTCGATGTAGGAGGTGTTGCTCGAGACGCCTGCAGCGCCGCCGGCGGCCGCCGCGATCGAGTCGACCACCAGGATCCGCTGCGTCCGCGGCGGGGTGCCGTCCTCCTGGAGCAGCCCGGCCTCCGCGCCGATCGCGGTCATCGTGCCCATCGTGTCGAAGAAGTCCGCGAGGAGCAGCGTGAACACGAACAGCAGCGCGGTCACCACGCCCACGCGCTCGAACGAGCCGAACAGGTCGAAGGTGCCGAGCAGCGAGAAGTCGGGCAGATCGACGATCGAGTCCGGCCACGCGGGCACGTTGAGGTTCCAGCCGCGGGGGTTCACCGTGTCGCCGTTCACCGTGGGCCCGACGTTCGCCACCGCCTCGACGATGATCGCGACCACCGTGGTGACGAGGATCGAGATGAGGATGGCGCCGCGGACCCCCCGGACGAACAGCGTGATCATCAGCACCAGCCCGAAGGCGAAGACCAGCACCGGCCAGCCCTGCAGCGACCCGTTGATGCCGAAGCCGACCGGCACCGTGGTGTTGGCCGCGTCGGGCAGCCGGCGCACCCAGCCGGCGTCGACCAGGCCGATCAGCGCGATGAACAGCCCGATGCCGACGCTGATGGCCACCTTCAGCTGGGCCGGGACCGCATGGAAGACCGCCGTGCGGAACCCGGTCAGCACCAGGGCCAGGATGACCAGGCCCTCGAGGACCACCAGCCCCATGGCGTCCGCCCAGGTCATGCCCGAGGCGATGGAGAAGGCGACGAAGGCGTTGAGCCCGAGGCCGGTGGCCAGCGCCAGCGGGTAGTTCGCGACCACGCCCATGGCGATCGTGAGCACCCCCGCGACCAGCGCGGTGCAGGCGGCGATGGTCGGCAGGTTCGGGGCCGACCCCCCGCCGAGGAACTGGCCGTCCGCGTCCTGGGCGAAGCCGAGGATCAGCGGGTTGAGCACGATGATGTAGGCCATCGTGAAGAAGGTGACGACGCCGCCGCGGATCTCACGGCCGACGGTCGAGCCACGCTCGGTGATCTTGAAGAAGCGGTCCACGACAGGGGTTCCTCGCTCTGCGCAGGGGGAGCGTGCGACGGGTGGGGTGGCGTGGACGGCGAGGCCGTCCGGCCAATCGCACATCCTGCCAGAGCGCGGGTCGGCCACTCGCCCTGCCCGGACGCTGGACCGGCCGCTGGGCTATCTTCGAGACGTGGAGCAGCCCGTGCAGCCGGAGGAACCGGAGGAGCCGGCCGAGTCGTCTGCGGTCCGCAGCCACGAGATCGGCAACCGGTCCTACCTGATCGCCGACGTCGACCCCCTCGACGTGGACGGCGTGCGGACGGTCGCGGTCGGGACGGTGCTGTGGCTGGTCGCGTTCGTGCTGCTGCTGCCGTTCTCCGGCCGGCTCGCCGAGAACGACCGCAGCTGGTGGCTGTGGACCTGCCTGGCCGGCTTCGGACTGGGCGTGCTCGGCTGGGACTACTGCCGACGGCGGCGCAACCGGCGCCAGCAGCGCGACGCCGCGCAGGGGTGAGCGGCTCCCCTCACGCGGGTGGGCCGGACCCCGGGCTCAGAACTTCTCGAGGTCGTCCCAGGTCAACGTGTCCAGCACCGGCTCCGGCAGCGGGGCGGGCAGGCTCTTCTTGCTGAGCTGCGCCTCGGAGTGCGCGCCGCAGCCGTGGTCGAAGGAGACCACCCGGCCGTCGTCGTTGGCGTAGGCGTTGGCGCAGACGCCGAAGACCCGGGAGAGCGGCCCGGCCAGCTTCACCAGGAAGCCGCAGCTACCGCACGGCGCCGGGGCCGACTGGGCGATCGGGGCCTCGGGCCCGTGGGAGCCGTCGTACCAGCGCTGCGCCGCCAGCTCGCGACCCTCGAGGGAGAGCACGCGAGGCCGGCCCAGGCCGAGCTCGTCGGCGACCTCCCTGACCGCCTCGTCGTCGATCACCTGGTCGCCGGCGGTGTAGCCGGGCACCAGGCGGGGGTCGTCGTCCTCGGTCGGCAGCAGGTCACCGGGGCCCAGGTCTCCGGGCTGGATGCGGTCGCGCCAGGGCAGCCACTCGGGAGCCACGATCGCGTCGTCGCCGGGCAGCAGCACGACCTCGTCGACCGTGACCACCTTCTGCCGCGGGGCCCGGGCGACGGTAACGGCCCAGCGCCAGCCGCGGTAGCCGACCCGGGTGCAGGCGAAGAGATGGGTGACGACCCGCTCGTCCTCGGCGATCTCGCCGAGGTGCTCGCCAACGTCCTGCGCGCTCACCAGCTCGACCAGCACGTCGCGGGCAGCGTCGACCGCCTGGCCACCGATGGCGTCCAGCTTGGGGTTCCTCGTCGCGGTCGTCACCCTCGCGATTCTTCCCTACGACCCCCGCGGTTGTCCGGCCGGGGCCGGGATCGGGTGTCGGGACCGGCGTACGACGCGTCGTCCCGGCAAGATGGAGCCATGCCGGCGCACGAGGGCGGGTCGACGGGGCAGGCTCCCCACCGGCGGGCCGTGCCCGGGCGGTGGGGCGCGGGATGGGACGCGGCGTGCGTCGGGTCGGCTCCGCGACCGGTACGGCGGCCGGCTACACCGTGCGGCAGGCGCGGCGCGCCACCCACGCCCAGGGCGCCGGCCAGAGCGGCCTGTCCCGGCTGATCGAGCTGCACGCGTTCAACGCCGCCGGGGACGCAGCGGTCGCGATCAGCCTGGCGGGCACGCTGTTCTTCCAGGTGCCGACCGACCAGGCGCGCAGCCAGGTGGCGCTCTTCCTGGCCATGACGATGCTGCCCTTCGCGGTGGTGGCCCCGCTGATCGGCCCGCTCCTCGACCGCTTCGGCCAGGGGCGCCGCTGGGCCATCGGCGCCACCATGGCGACCCGCGGCTTCCTGTGCTGGGTGCTCGCCGACGCGGTCGGCTCCGGCTCCGCCGCGCTGTTCCCGGCGGCGCTCGGCGTGCTCGTCGCCTCGAAGGCCTACGGGGTGACCCGCGCGGCCGCCGTGCCCCGGCTGCTGCCCGAGCAGCTGACGCTGGTGCGGGCGAACTCCCGGATCTCGCTCGCCGGGGTGGCCGGGGCGGCGGTGTCCGCGCCGATCGCGGTCCTGGCGGCCTCGGTCGGCGCGGAGTGGTCGCTGCGCTACGCCTTCGCCGTGTTCGCGGTCGCCACCGTGCTGGCCGTCCTGCTGCCGGCCCGCGTCGACAACCCCGCCGACGGCCAGGGGTCGGGGCTTCCCGGAGCCCGCCGACGGACCGCGACGCCGGCCTCGGTGGTCCTCGGGCTGCGCTGCAACGCCGGGCTGCGGCTGCTCTCGGGGTTCTTGACGATGTTCATGGCGTTCCTGCTGCGGGACCGGCCGTTCCCCGGCTGGGAGGACCGTCCCGAGCTGCTGCTCGGCCTGGTGATCGGCTCCGCCGGTCTGGGCAGCACGCTCGGCGTCGCCCTCGGCTCGGCCCTGCGCACGGTCCGCCCCGAGCTCACCGTCGTCCTCACCCTGGTGGTCGCGGTGGCGGTGACGGTGACGACCGCGCTCTTCTACGGGCTGCCGACCGCGGTGCTGCTCGGCCTCACCGCCGGGCTGACCCAGTCGTTCGGGAAGCTGTCGCTCGACGCCCTGATCCAGCGCGAGATCCCCGAGCAGACCCGGGCCGGCGCCTTCGCCCGCGTCGAGACGCTGCTCCAGCTGTCCTGGGTGCTCGGCGGCTTTCTCGGGATCACGCTGCCGCTGGTGCCGCAGGTCGGCCTCGGGGTGACCGCATCGGTCCTGGTGGCGTGGACCGGCTGGGTGGTGGCCACGAACCGGCGGACCCGCACGGCCTGAAGCGCCTCACAGGATGGCGCCGCGCGGCCCCACCTCGAGGGCCGCGACGCCGCGGCCGTAGATCACCAGCAGCCGGTCGCCGTGACGGCAGCGCAGCGCCCCGGAGTCCCCGCTCAGGGTGGTGACGACGTGGTCGACCACGTCGCCGTCCGGCTCGGTGCCGGCGTGCTCGTAGACCACGTCCATGCTGTCCCCACCGACCAGCCGGACCCGCAGCACGACCGAGGTCATCTAGAGCTCGAGCTCGTCGGCCAGGGCGCGCAGCAGCTTCGCCGTCGGCTTCGCGGTCTTGGGATCGGGGTGCCGGCCGTTGCGGTAGCTCTGCTCGAGGGGCTCCAGCAGCCGGTAGAGGTCCTCGACGATCACCACCATGTCGGCGGGCTTCTTGCGCAGCGCCTTCGAGACCGACTGGGTCGGCTCGAGCAGCCGCACCTGCAGCGCCTGGTCCCCGCGGCGTCCCTGGACGATCCCGAACTCCACCCGCGACCCGGGCTTGAGCGCGGGGGTCCCGGCAGGGAGTGCGTCGGAGCGGACGTAGACGTCGCCGCCCTCGTCCTTCGACAGGAAGCCGAAACCCTTCTCGGCGTCGTACCACTTCACCTTGCCAGTCGGCACGGGACATCCTCTTCTTGCTCGGCCCGCGGAGGACGCGGGCAGCGGGGTGGGCAGGGCTGCGACGTCCAGCCTACGGCCGGGCGTCTGCGGGTTCATCCGATCAGCGGTAACGCTCCGGCTCGGGCAGCCGCTCGTTCATCGAGCCGGACCGGAAGCCAGCCGGGTCGAGCACCGCCTCGGGGAACCCCGCGGAGCGTACGGCGTCCAGCACGGCCGGCGTGGCCACGGCCGCCGTCACCAGGTCCCGGTCGATCTCCAGGCTGGCCCGCTCGCCGAGGTCGCGGACCCGGAGGTCGCGCACCGCCAGGCCGGCCGCCGCCAGCGCCTCCCGGGCACCGGCCTCGGCCCGCTCCACCCGGGCCAGCCGGAACGGACTGACCTCGATCCCGTAGGCCACCCGTGAGGACAGGCACGCCGCGGCGGGCTTGTCCCACGTCGGCAGCCGCCACCGGCGGGAGGCGGCCCGGATCTGCTCCTTGGTGAGCCCGGCGTCCCGCAGCGGGGTGATCGCGCCGCGCTCGTGCGCGGCCCGGATCCCGGGCCGGAAGCCGGCGATCGCGTCGTCGGCGTTGGTGCCGGTCGCGACGTGGGCCAGCCCGAGCCGGTCGGCCAGCGGGGACAGCACGTCGAGCAGCTCGGCCTTGCAGAAGTAGCACCGGTCGCCGGCGTTGGCGCGGTAGCCCTCCCGCTCCATCTCGTGGGTGGTGGGGGTCAGCACCCGCACCCCCAGCGACTCGGCGAAGTCGCGCGCCGGGGAGCGTTCGGCGTGCGGCAGCGAGTCGGAGTACGCCGTCCCCGCGGCGACCCGGTCCGGCCCGAGGGCGCGCACCGCGGCGGCGAGCAGGAAGGCGCTGTCCGCGCCGCCGGAGAAGGCCACCAGCACCGACCCGCGGGCCCGCAGGTCGGCCTCGAGCGCGGCAAGTCGGCGATCCAGCACGTGCTCGTCGAGCCACGCGGGGAAGGCAGCGAGGTCGGGCAGGACCACGTCGGTGCCGGCCGCGCGCAGCTCCTCGGCGGTGCACGGACCGGTGAGGACGGAGACGCTCAGCGCGCCGGCGGCGCGGGCGCCCTCGACGTCGTGGACGTGGTCGCCGACGTAGACCGCGGCTCCCTGCTCGCGCAGCACTTCACCCTTGCCGGCTCCCCACAACTCACCGGACAGGTGGTCGACGTCGAAGCCGAGCGCCTGCAGGTGCAGCGTCGCGTTGGGGGCGAACTTGCCGGTGACCACGACCGAGCGGCCACCGTGGCCGCGGACCGCGGCGAGGGCCTCGTGTGCCCCGTCGAAGGCCAGCGTCGGGGCGATCGCGTGCTCGGCGTAGACCTCCCGGAAGCTGTCGATCACCTCGTCCATCCGGTGCGCCTCGACGTACGGCGCGAGCAGGTGCGCCAGCGGCGGCCCGAGCCGGCTGCTGATCTCGTCGGTGTCCAGCTCGAGAGAGTGCCGCCGCGCCAGCTCCCCCAAGGTCGCCACGACCCCGGGGCGGGTGTCGATGAGCGTCATGTCGAGGTCGAAGCCCACGACGAGCGGAGCGGGTGCAGTCACCGTCCCAGGGTAGGCGCCGGTCCCGGGATGCCCGATATCGGAGTTCGCATTGAGATGCCCCGGACCCCCTGCGACGATGGGGAGCCGTTCCCGTCGCGCGTCACAACCAGGAAGGTGTCGCCGTGAGCCCGCACCCGCACCGGCTCCGGGACCTGCCTGCCCTGGTCCTGGGGCTCGTGCTGCTGACGGCGCAGCTGACGTCGCTCACCGCCTCCGCCGCCGCGGCCGACGAGCCCGGCGGAGCGGCCGCCTTCCCGGTCGCCCCCAGCCCGGCGACGCGCACCGACCTCCCCGGGCTGTACGTCGTCACCCTCGTCGGCCGGTCCGCGGCCACCGACCCGTCCACCCGGCCGGCGCCCGGGGAGCGGTTCGACCGCACCCGTGCCGCCGTGACCCGGCTGCGCGGGCGCCTGCTGGCGCGCCAGGACCGCCTGCTCGCGCGGGTCGGCGACCCCGAGGTGGCCTACCGCTACACCACCGCGCTCGACGGCTTCGCCGCCTTCCTCGACGAGGGCCAGGTCAAGGCGCTGCGCAGGATGCCCCAGGTGCTGCTCGTCGAGCGCAGCACCACCCACCGCACCGACGGCGACACCGGCGGCTATCTCGGCCTCGACGGCCGCGACGGCGTCTGGGCCGCGGCCGGCGGCCCCGACCGGGCCGGCCGGCGCACCGTGATCGGGGTGGTCGACACCGGCCTCTGGCCCGACAACGCCGCGTTCGCCGGTCTCCCGCAGCGCCGCCCCGGCGTCTCGCCCGCGCTGCCCGGCTTCCACGGCGCCTGCGCCCCGCGGAGCAGTGGTCGCCGGAGGACTGCAACGACAAGCTGGTCTCGGCCCGCTGGTTCGTGCGTGGCTTCGGCGCCGACGCGGTGGCCAGCACCGAGCTGCTCTCGGCCCGTGACAGCACCGGGCACGGGTCGCACGCGGCCTCCACCGCCGCCGGCGAGGAGGACGTCACCGCGGTCATCGACGGCCGCGGCTTCGGCTCCGGGTCCGGGGTCGCTCCCGCCGCGCACCTCGCGGTCTACAAGGCGTGCTGGACCGCCCCCGACCCGGTCGACGACGGCTGCAGCACCGCCGACCTGGTGGCCGCCGTCGACGCGGCGGTGGCCGACGGCGTCGACGTGCTCAGCTACTCCGTCGAGGGCAGCGCCGACCCGGTGGACTCCGTGGGCCTGGCCTTCCTCGGCGCCGCCTCCGCCAACGTCTTCGTGGCCGCCTCGGCCGGCAACGACGGGCCGGCGGCGGGGACCGTCGGCAACACCTCGCCGTGGGTGACCACCGTGGGCGCCAGCACCCACCGGCTCCGCCAGGGCGGCGTGGTGCTGGGCGACGGCACCGTGCTGGTCGGCGCGATGGTCGGCGACCGGTCGGTGCCCTCCAGCCGCGTGGTGCGCGGTGCGGACGTCCCCGCTCCGGCGGCCACCGGTGCCCAGGCGCGGGTCTGCGCGCTCGGCTCGCTCGACGCGGCGCTCGTCCAGGACCGGGTGGTGGTCTGCGAGCGAGGCCGCACCCCGCGGGTGGAGAAGTCCGCCGCGGTCTCCCGGGCCGGCGGCGCCGCGATGGTGCTGGTCAACTCCGCGGCCGGGCCCGGGGACGTCGAGGCGGACGTGCACGCCGTCCCCACCGTCCACCTCGCCGTCGCCGACGCGGTCCGGCTGGCGGCGTACCTCGACCGGGCCGGTGAGCGGGCCCGGGTCGCGCTCGACCCCGACGCCGCCGAGGACGAGCCGGTGCCCACCGTCGCGCCGTTCTCCGGGCGCGGCCCGGTGGCCGGCGGCGACGTGCTCAAGCCCGACCTGACCGCCCCCGGAGTCGGGGTCGTCGGCGCCGTCGCCCCACCGTCGGACGACGGCCGGCTGTGGGACCTGCGCTCCGGGACCTCGGTGAGCGCTCCCCACGTCGCCGGGCTCGCGGCGCTCCTGCACGGCCTGCACCCGACGTGGTCCCCCAGCCGGCTGCACTCGGCGATGAGCACCACCGCGCAGCAGCTGGCCGGCGACGCCGGGCCGTTCGCGGTCGGCTCCGGCCAGGTGCTGCCGCGCGACTCGCTGGACCCGGGGCTGGTGCTGGACGTGCCGGCCGCCGCGTGGCGTCGCTACGCCGCCGGCGAGCTCGCCGGCCAGGATCTGAACCTGCCCTCCGTCTCGGTGCCGCGGCTGGTGGGCAGCACCACGCTGGTGCGCCGGCTCACCCACGTGGGCGCCCGACCCGAGACCTACACCGCCTCGGTCGCCGGGCTCGGCGGCCTCGACGTCCGCGTCGCGCCCGCCACCCTCACCCTGCAACCGGGACAGAGCCGTCGGGTGCGGATCACCCTGACCGCGACCTCGGCCGCCCCGGCCACCGGCTTCGCCACCGGCAGCCTGCGCTGGACGGGCGCCCGCCACGAGGCGCGGCTGCCGGTCGTGGTGCGCACGGCATCGGTCGCGGCGCCGCAGCAGGTCGTCGCCGAACGTGACTCCGGCTCCGTCGCGGTGCGCGCCCGCTCCGGCGCCGGACGCGCCGTGCAGGTCCGCTCCGGCGGCCTGGTGCCCGCCCGGCCGGTGGGCCTCACCCTCCGCCCGGGCAGCTTCGACGAGCGGGACCCGCAGGTGGACCAGGACACCTTCGCCACCTCGGTGCACGTGCCGGCCGGGACCGAGGCGGTCCGCATCGAGCTCGACGGGGACAGCGCGCAGGACGACGGCGACCTCTACCTGTTCCGGGGCCGGCAGCTGGTCGCCTCCTCGGCGACCCCGGCCGCCGACGCGGAGGTCACCCTGGCCTCGCCCCCGCCCGGCGACTACACGCTCTACGTGCACGCGGCGGCGAGCGGCGACCGGTCGACGACCACGGGGCGGCTGCTGACCTGGGTGGTGCCCGAGACCGGTGGCACCCCGTTGGAGCTGCAGCAGCCCGGCGACCCGACCGGTCCGGGCGGCCGGATCGACTACGCCGCCTCCTGGCGCGACCTCGACCCCACCCAGGACTGGCTGGCCGTGGTCGGCTACTCCGGCTCCGACGAGCAGACCCTCCTGCGCGTCGAGTGAGCCCGGTCGGCCCGGGTGTCCTCCCGGCCCGCCTCAGCCCAGGCCCAGCCGGCGCGCGGACTCCTCGCGCATCTCCACCTTGCGGATCTTGCCGGTGACCGTCATCGGGAACTCGTCGACCACCAGCACGTAGCGCGGGATCTTGTAGTGCGCCAGCTTGTCGGTGGCGAAGGCGCGGACCGCGTCCGCGTCCAGCGGCTCGGCGCCCTCCTTCAGCCTCACCCAGGCGCACAGCTCCTCGCCGTACCGCTCGTCGGGGACCCCGACCACCTGGACGTCCTCGACGTCGGGGTGGGTGTAGAGGAACTCCTCGATCTCGCGCGGGTAGATGTTCTCGCCGCCGCGGATCACCATGTCCTTGATCCGCCCGACGATGTTGCAGTAGCCGTCCTCGCGCATCACCGCGAGGTCGCCGGTGTGCATCCACCCGTCGGGGTCGATCGCCTCGGCCGTCTTCTCCGGGTCCTGCCAGTAGCCGAGCATCACCGAGTAGCCGCGGGTGCAGAACTCCCCGGTCTCCCCGCGCTCCACGGTCTCCCCCGTCACCGGGTCGACCACCTTGATCTCGACGTGCGGGTGCGCGCGGCCGATCGTGGCGGTACGCCGGTCCAGGTCGTCGTCGCTGCGGGTCTGGCACGACACCGGGGAGGTCTCGGTCATCCCGTAGGCGATCGACACCTCGGCCATGTTCATGTCCCCGATGCACCGCTTCATCACCTCGACCGGGCAGATGGAGCCGGCCATCACCCCGGTCCGCAGGGTCGACAGGTCGAAGCCGGCGAAGTCGGGATGGTTCTGCATCGCGATGAACATCGTCGGTACGCCGTACACCCCCGTGCAGCGCTCGTCCTGGACCGCCCGCAGGGTCGCGGCGGGGTCGAAGCCGGGGGCCGGGATCACCATCGCGGCGCCGTGCGAGGTGCAGCCGAGGTTGCCCATCACCATCCCGAAGCAGTGGTAGAAGGGCACCGGGATGCACAGCCGGTCCTGCTCGGTGAAGTTGATCAGCTCGGTGGTGAAGAAGCCGTTGTTGAGGATGTTGCGGTGCGACAGCGTCGCCCCCTTCGGGAACCCGGTGGTCCCCGAGGTGTACTGGATGTTGATCGGGTCGGTGTTGCGCAGCGTCGCCAGGCGTTCGGGGACCGCGTCCGACGGGAGGCCCTCGCCCTGGGCGACCAGGTCCTCCCAGTCGCCGGCGCCGAGGAACACCACCCGCTCCAGCGCGGTCGCCTCCTCGCGGACCTGCCCGACCATCGACCGGTAGTCGCTGCTCTTGAACTCGGTCGCGGACACGAGCATCCGCATCCCGGACTGGTTGAGGGCGTAGGCCAGCTCGTGGGTGCGGTAGGACGGGTTGACGTTGACGAGGATCGCGCCGACCTTGGCGGTGGCGTACTGGGTGATCGTCCACTCCGCGCAGTTCGGGGACCAGATGCCGACCCGGTCGCCCTTGGCGATCCCGGCCGCGATCAGGCCCCGTGCCATCGCGTCGACGTCGCGGTCGAGCTCGGCGTAGGTCCACCGCCGCCCGGTGGCCACCTCGACGAGCGCCTCCCGGTCCGCGTGCTCACGGGCGATGCGGGCGAAGTTGTCGCCGATCGTCTCCTCGATCAGCGCGGGACTGGTCTCTCCGGCGGCGTAGGACTCCATGCCCCGGAGGCTAGCCATCCCGGCGGCCGGCGTCACCGTCTTCGCCTGACCCGGGTGCGGCTCCCCTGCCCCCGACGACGGCGTGCGTCCCGGCGCCGGGACCCGACGGGGTTTCCGCGCCGGTCCAGACCGCGGCGGAACCTTTGCCGGGACGGACCCATCCGAGACGCAGCGGTGCCCGAAAGGGAGTCAAGAGCTGGAACCCAGCTGCGCACGGGCGGAGGACCCGGGCGCAGCGACGACCCGAGGAGATCCCCATGCGACACCGCCTGACCTCTCGTTCCACCGCACGTGCCACCGCCATCGGTGCGGCGCTGACCCTGGCCGCCGGAGCCGCCCTGAGCGCCGCGCCGGCCCAGGCCGCGGACAACACCAGCCTCGCCGAGGTGCTGGCCGCCGACGGCAACCACTTCGACCGCAACTGGGACGACTTCGACGTCGTCGAGCGCGCTGTGCTGAAGGTGCTCAGCGAGAAGCCGGACAGCGCCGTCGGGGTGCTGGCCGACCCGGACGTGGCGCTCACCGCGTTCGTGCCCACCGACCGGGCGTTCCGCAGGCTGGTGGCGGACCTCACCGGCGTGCAGAAGCCGTTCGAGCGCGGGGTGTGGAGCACCGCCAAGACCCTCGGCGTGGACACCCTCGAGACGGTGCTGCTCTACCACGTGGTGCCGGGGAGCACGATCAAGTACTCCCAGGCCCTCGGCGCCGACGGGGCCGAGCTCACCACGGCGCAGGGCGGGAAGGTCACCGTCCAGGTCCGCAACCACCGGGTGCGGCTGGCCGACCTCGACCGCGACGACCGCAACGCCCGGGTGATCCCGGCGCTGCGCAACATCAACAAGGGCAACCCGCAGATCGCCCACGGGGTCGACGAGGTGCTCCGCCCGGCCAACCTCTGAGGCACGCCGCACCTGCGGGCGGGACCGCTGCACCAGGCGGTCCCGCCCGTCAGGCGTCGCGGCGGGAGAACAACGAGGCGCTGGCGACCATCGCCACGACGGTGACCCCGCCGAAGACGAGCAGTCCACCGACCCAGGTCAGCGGCGAGCCGAACAGCGTGTCGCCGGGCGCGAAGACCGTGTCGCTGTTGATCCGGTTGCCGGCGCTGAACGGCAGGAACCGGGGCAGCTCGGCATGGTCGTTCAGACCGGGGACGATGAAGAACATCAGCTGGATGATGTTCTCGATCGCCAGCGGCCAGATGAACAGGAACACCAGCGCGGCGGTCTGGTTGCGCACCAGCGCGGTGAACGCCATCGCCAGGCAGGACAGCACGACGGCGTACAGCACCGCCCGGAGCAGCCCCTGCCAGGTCTCGCCGGTGAAGATCGCGACGTCGAGCCCGCTGAGGAACAGCCAGCCGACCACGGTGGCGAGCAGGTAGCAGGCGAGCACGGTGACCGCGACCCAGACCGAGGTGACGACGTACTTCGCCACCCACACGGTCGGCCGGGAGGGCAGCGCGGTCAGGGTCGCCCGGATCATTCCGTGGCGGTACTCGTGCCCCCAGCCGAGGATCCCGATCATCGCCAGCAGGTAGGCGATGAAGTACGGCGCGCCGGCCCGGGCGAACTGCGTGCCGAGCCACGGGCCGATCTCGCGCAGGTCCTCCGGCGAGGGCCCCTCGGCGGTGCCGAAGGTGGCCCGCATCGCCCAGGACACCGCGATCGAGACCAGCAGCGCGAAGAGCAGCGCGATCCCGGTCAGCCAGTAGGTGGAGCGCACCGTGCGGATCCGCACCCACTCGTAGCGCAGGGCGTCGGTCACTGCTGGTCCTCCCCGTAGCGGGCGGTGGTCGAGGAGTCGGTGGCGGCACCGGCCGGCGGCGGAGCCCCCGGGTCGTCTCCGACGGGCGCGACGACGGCGTGGTACTCCTGCGACGCCTCGGTGGCCTCGAGGAAGGCCTCCTCCAGGGTCGCGGTGCGCGGCGCGAGCTCGTGCAGCCGGATCGAGGCGTCGAAGGCCACGTCGCCGATCGCCGCGGCGTCCAGGCCGGTCACCGAGAGCAGCCCCGGCTCGAGCGCCTCGACCTGTGCCCCACGGCCGCGCAGCGCCTCGGCCAGCTCGGTCGCCTGCGGGCTGCGGGCCAGCACCGAGTTGTGCCGCGAGGACTTCACGAAGTCGCCGATCGGGCCGCTGGCGATCAGCCGGCCGCGGCCGATGACCACCAGCTCGTCGGCCATCAGCGCCATCTCGGAGAGCAGGTGGCTGGAGACGAACACCGACCGGCCGGACGCCGCGAAGCTCTTCAGCAGCTCGCGGATCCACTGGATCCCCTGCGGGTCCAGGCCGTTGGCCGGCTCGTCGAGGATCAGCGTGTGCGGGTCGCCGAGCAGCGCGGCGGCGAGCCCGAGCCGCTGCCCCATGCCGAGGGAGAAGGTGCGCGGCTTGCCGCGGGCGACCGAGGCCAGGCCGAGCTGCTCGAGCACCTCGTCGACCCGGCTCACCGGGATCGCGTTCGCGGCGGCGAGCATCCGGAGGTGGTTGCGGGCGCGGCGGGTCGGGTGGAACGGCTTGGCCTCGAGCAGCGCGCCGACATGGCGCATCGGGTGGTGCAGCGACGTGAACGGCACCCCGTCGAAGGTGGTGGTGCCGGCGCCGCGGTCCAGGCCGAGCATCAGCCGCATCGTCGTGGACTTGCCGGCCCCGTTCGGACCGAGGAAGCCGGTCACGCTTCCCGGGTGCACCTCGAACGACAGGTCGCTGACGGCCGGCTTCCCGCCGTACGTCTTCGCGAGCCCCCGGGCCTCGATCACCGCCATGCGCGCCATCCTGTCAGCAAGCACGGCGGTGCCGCGGGACCTCGCGGCCCGCGTCGCAGGGTCCCGGAACGCCCGGGCTGTAGCGTGGAGCGGATGTCCACCGCCGCGCCGAGCGCGCCCCGCACCCTCGCCGACCAGCTCCGTGCCTGGTCCGACGAGCAGCTGACGCGTCTGCTCACCGAGCGCCCGGACCTGGCCAGCCCGGCGCCGCAGGACTCCGCCCAGCTCGCCTCCCGCGCCGGCACCCGCGCCTCGGTGACCCGGGCCGTGGACCAGCTGACCCGGCTCGAGCTGGTGGTGCTGGACGCCGTCGTCGGCGCCGGCGGTACGTCGTCGCCCGGCCTGCTGCGCGAGCAGGTGCACGCCGCGGGGTCGGCGGTCGACGAGGCCCTGGACCGGCTCCGGGCGCTGGCGCTGGTGTGGGGCACCGACGACACGCTGCGGGTGGTGAGCGTGGTCCCGGAGGTGCTGGGGACCGGCGTCACCGGGCTCGGCCAGCCGGCCGCGACGCTGCTCGCCGGCTACGGCCCGGCGCGGGTCGCCGGCCTCGCCCGGGACCTGGGCCTCACCCCCAGCGGCGACCGGCACCGCGACGTCGCCGCGGTGGCGGAGCGGCTCGCCGACCCGGCGCTCGTCGAGGAGCTCGTGGCCGAGCTGGACCCGCAGGCGCGGGCCATCCTCGACCACCTCGAGCGGGAGGGCCGCGACGGCAGCGTCGAGTCCACCGACCGGGCGCTGCAGCGCGGCGCGGCGGGCCCTCCGGTCGACCAGCTCCTCGCCCGCGGCCTGCTGGTGGCCCGCGACCGCCGGCACGTCGCCGTCCCCCGGGAGGTCGCCATGGGCCTGCGCGGTGGCCGCACCACCCGCGAGCCGGTCGACGACGTCCCGGCGCTCGCGACGGCACCGCGGGACGCGGCCCTGGTCGACCGGGCCGCCGCCGGTGCGGCGTTCGAGCTGGTCCGCCACGTCGAGCTGCTGCTCGAGCACTGGGGCACCCAGCCGCCCGGCGCGCTGCGCACCGGCGGCCTCGGGGTCCGGGAGCTGAAGGCCGCCGCCGAGCTGATGCACGTCGGGGAGCGGGTCGCCGCGCTGCTGGTCGAGGTCGCGCACGCGGCGGGACTGCTGGCGACCGGCGCCACCGAGGACCAGGACGCCGCCTGGCTGCCCACGGACGCCTTCGACGTGTGGAGCGCCGGGTCCGCCGCGGACCGGTGGCACCGGTTGGCGCACGCCTGGCTGGAGAGCCCGCGGCTCAGCGGGCTGGTGGGCAGCCGGCGCGACGGCAAGCCGGTCAACGCGCTCGTCCCCGACCTCGAGCGCGGCTGGCTGCCCGAGACCCGCTGGAGCGCGCTCGCCGAGCTCGCCGCGCTGCCGTCCGGCGAGGTGCTGGCCGCGGGGACCGGCGTCTCGTCGCTGGTCGCCCGGCTGGCGTGGCTGCGCCCGCGGCGACCCCGCTCCCGCGCCGACGCGGTCGGCTGGGCGCTCGAGGAGGCAGCGGTGCTCGGGGTCACCGGGCTGGACGGCCTGTCGGTCCACGGCCGCGCCCTGCTCGGGGAGGACCCCGCCCACCGCGCCCCGGCGGCGCTGGAGCCGCTGCTGCCCGACCCGGTCGACCACATCCTGCTCCAGGCCGACCTCACCGCGGTCGCCCCCGGCCCGCTCGAGCGCGACCTGGCCCACCACCTCTCGCTGCTGGCCGACGTCGAGTCCCGCGGCGGTGCGACCGTCTACCGGTTCACCGCCCGTTCGGTACGCCGGGCGTTCGACTCCGGCTGGTCGGTGGCCGAGGTGCACGCGTTCCTCACCGCCTCGTCCCGGACCCCGGTCCCGCAGGCGCTCTCCTACCTGGTCGACGACGTGTCCCGGAAGTTCGGCACCATCCGGGCCGGCTCGGCCGAGTCGTTCCTGCGCAGCGACGACGAGGCGGCCCTGACCGAGCTGGTCCACCACGCCCAGGCGTCCTCGCTGCGGCTGCGGCGGATCGCCCCGACCGTCCTGGTCAGCGACGTCCCGATCGACGTGCTGCTGCCCCGGCTGCGCGAGCTGGGCGCCTCACCGGTCGTGGAGGCGCCCGACGGCACCGTCCGGCTGGCGCGGCGCGAGGTGCACCGGGCGCGGCCGGAACGGCTGCGGCCGGCCGGCCCGGACGTCGCGGTCCGCGGGCACCACGACCCGCGCACCGCCGCCCGGGCCGCGGCCCGGGTGGCGGCCACCGTGACCGCGGTGCGGGCCGGCGACCGGGCGGCACGGAGCCGGCCCGCGCCGGCCGCGGCGGGTGCGCCGGGTGCGGTCGCCCGCAGCACCCCGGCCTCCACGATGGCGGTGCTGCGCGAGGCCGCGGAGGCCGGCCGGTCGGTGTGGATCGGCTACGTCGACAACCACGGCGCGACCGTGGAACGGGTCGTGGAGCCGCGTCGGGTCGAGGCCGGCCAGCTGACCGCCTACGACCACCGCAGCGAGGAGCTGCGCAGCTTCGCCGTGCACCGCATCACTGCGGCGCAGGTCGTGCCGGACTGAGCCCGGGCGCCGGCAGCCGGTGCCGGCCCGCGGTCGAGGGGGCGAGCAGCCGCGCGAACTCCTCCGCCGGCACCGGCCGGCCGACGTGGAAGCCCTGCACCAGGTCGCAACCCAGCTCCTGCAGCGCGGTCAGCGTCTGCACGTTCTCGACGCCCTCGGCGACCATCCGCAGGCCCAGCGCGTGGGTGAGGTCGATGGTGGAGGCGACGATCGCCCGCGCCCGCTCCTCGTGGGCCAGGCTGGCGACGAAGGTCCGGCTGAGCTTGATCTCGTCGATCGGCAGCTCCAGGAGGTACTGCAGGCTGCTGTAGCCGGTGCCGTAGTCGTCGACCGAGAGGTTCACCCCGAGGTCGTCGAGGTCCCGCATCACCGCACGCGACCGGTCCGGGTCGCTCATCATCGCGCTCTCGGTGATCTCGATGGTGAGCACCTCCGGCGGGAGCTGGTGCTCGAGCAGGGCGGCCGCCACCAGGTTCACGATCGTCTCGTCGCGCAGGTCCGAGGCGGACACGTTCACCGACAGCCCCACCGGGACGGCGCGGTCCCGCCACCGCGCCAGGTCGCCGAGCGAGACCTCGAGCACCCGGCGGGCGATCTCGTGGGTGAGCCGGTAGCGCTCCGCGGCCTCGAGGAACTCCCCCGGCGCGACCCGGCCCCGGACCGGGTGGTCCCAGCGCACCAGCGCCTCCGCCGCGACCAGGCCGCGCTCCGGCGTACGGATGGGCTGGTAGACGACGGTGAGCTCGTGGCGCTCGAGCGCCTGGAACAGGTCCTCGGCGATCTCCAGCCGCTGCCGGCGGTCGCCGACGGTGGCCGGCGAGTGCAGCGCGACCGAGGTGCCGGCGGTCTTGGCGGCGTACATCGCCGCATCGGCCGCGAACATCAGGTCGCCGCGGTTGTCGCCGTGCTTGGGGGCCAGCGCCAGGCCGACGCTGGCCTGCGCGTGCAGGACCGCGTCGTCGAGGGTCACCGGCTCGCGCAGCGACTCCTTGAGCGCCTCCCCGACGATCAGGGCGGCGTTGCGGGAGCCCGCCTCGTGCAGCACGACCGCGAACTCGTCGCCGCCCAGCCGGGCCAGCAGGTGCGGGGTCTGGAGCTCCTCCAGCGCCGCGCTGAACCGCCCCACCACCGCCCGCAGCAGCTCGTCGCCGGCCTGGTGGCCCAAGGTGTCGTTGACCTCCTTGAAGTGGTCCAGGTCGATCAGCGCGAGCGCGAACGGCCGGGGGCCGGCCGGCTCCTCGACCCGGTCGGCGGCCGTCCCCGCCCTGCCCGGTGCGGTCTGGGCAGCGTCCTCCTCGCGGGCGGGGAGGAACATCTCGTCGAGGTGCTGGTAGAGCGCCCGCCGGTTGGCGATCCCGGTCAGCTCGTCGGTCAGGGCCTGCTGCCGGATCACGGCCAGCTCGCGGATCTCCCAGAGCACCAGCAGGAACCGGCCACCGCAGCCGGCGAGGGTGAGCAGCGCCAGCACCGTCGGGACCGGGGCGACGTCCCAGCCGGGCGAGGCGGCGAGCACCACGACCGCGACGACGGAGGCGACGGTGGTGACCCCCAGCGAGCCGGGGCCCGGCACCTCCCGCGCGGCCGGCGTACCCGGTGGGGACGTGGCCCCGGCGGCGACGAGCACCAGCCCCACCGCGACCAGGCCGTCGAGCCACGAGCCGACGGCGTAGCCGCCGAGCAGCACCTGGTAGGCGCGGCTGATGTCGGCGATCGCCAGCACCACCACGCCGAGCGCGACCAGCACGAACGGGCGTCGCAGCTGCGCGCCGACCACGCCGACCGCTCCCAGCGCCGTCGCGACGAGCGCCGCGTCGCCGAGCGCGGAGACCACCAGCGCCGCGGTCTGCGGGGCGTGCAGGTCCGCGTGGGAGACCAGCGGACCCACCGCCCAGCCGGCGAACGCAGCGCCGGCCAGCGCCCCGGTCGCACCGTCGAGCGCGATGATCAGCTGGATCTTGTGCAGGTGCGGCTGCAGCAGCCGCAGCAGCCCGGCGAGCAGCAGCGGGAAGGCCAGCAGCCCCACGACGTCCGCGAGCGAGGCGACGTGGCCGGCCAGCGCCGGCCCGATCGGGCCGTCCGGCCCGGTCAGCCCGGCCAGCACGCGCAGCAGGTGCGCCAGCGCCAGCGCGCTCGCCCCGCCGGCGAGCAGCCGCGGCCAGTACCGGTCCTCGCGGGCCCGGACGCTGCGCAGCAGGCAGGCCACCGGCAGGACGAGCACGACCGAGCCGAGCACCCCGTTCCGCACCCACGCCGGCGCGTGCGGCGGCAGGCCGGCCAGCTGGTGCAGGTAGCCGAGCAGGCCCAGCACCAGAACGGCACGCAGCCACCTCGGAGCCGTCACCGTCCCCTTCACGCCCCCTCCGGTCAGACCTCTTTCCCTGATCGTCGGCGCCCGGAGGACCGGACTTGACCCGCGTGGCCCTGGGTCTTACCCGACGGCCGGATTTGCGCTTGCTTGTAACCTGCATCCATGGACTTTGTTCGTTACGCCGAGCGTTCGGCCGGCCTGGTCAACGCCGACCTCGAGGACGTCGACGCCGTCGTCGAGATCCTCGGCCACCAGCGGGCCTGGCTGCACGGGCAGGTCGTCGACCGGGACGCCACCGCGCTGCGGCGCTTCCAGCGCGAGCTGCGACCGGTCTTCGAGGCCTCCAACACCGGCGACGAGCACCGGGTCGTCGAGCTCCTCAACGAGCTGCTGGCCAAGCACCCGGTCACGCCGTACATCGCCGGGCACGGCGCGCGCGACGGGGAGGAAGCCGACTGGCACATGCACGTGGCCGACCGGCAGTCCTCGGTCGCCGAGCTGCTGGTCGCGGAGTCGCTGATGGGTCTGTCCACCCTGGTCTGCGACCTCGGCGCCACCCGCCTCGGGGTCTGCGACGCGACCCCGTGCGACCACGTCTTCGTCGACACCTCCCCCAACCAGTCCCGCCGCTACTGCTCCGACCGGTGCTCCTCGCGGGCCAACGTCGCGGCGTACCGGGCGCGGCAGAAGGCAGCAGCCCAGTGAGCGCCCTCGACGGCCCGCTGATCGTCCAGTCCGACAAGACCCTCCTCCTCGAGATCGACCACGAGCGAGCGCAGGACTGCCGCAAGGCGATCGCCCCGTTCGCCGAGCTCGAGCGCTCCCCCGAGCACGTGCACACCTACCGGCTCACCCCGTTGGGCCTGTGGAACGCGCGCGCGGCCGGCCACGACGCGGAGCAGGTGGTCGACACGCTGCTGGCCTTCAGCCGGTACGCCGTGCCGCACGCCCTGCTCGTGGACATCGCCGAGACGATGGCGCGCTACGGGCGGCTGCGGCTCGAGAAGCACCCCACCCACGGGCTGGTGCTCACCAGCACCGACCGGCCGGTGCTCGAGGAGGTGCTGCGGGCCAAGAAGGTCGCCCCGATGATCGGCACCCGGCTCGACGAGGCCACGGTGCTCGTGCATCCCTCCGAGCGCGGCAACCTCAAGCAGGCGCTGCTCAAGCTCGGCTGGCCGGCGGAGGACTACGCCGGCTACGTCGACGGCGAGGCGCACGCGATCGACCTCGCCGAGGACGGCTGGACGCTGCGCTCCTACCAGCGCGAGGCCGTCGAGTCGTTCTGGCACGGTGGCTCCGGGGTCGTCGTGCTCCCCTGCGGCGCTGGCAAGACGATCGTCGGCGCGGCCGCCATGGCCCAGGCGCAGGCGACCACGCTGATCCTGGTGACCAACACCGTCTCCGCGCGGCAGTGGAAGGAGGAGCTGATCCGGCGCACCTCGCTGACCGAGGACGAGATCGGCGAGTACTCCGGGACCCGCAAGGAGATCCGCCCGGTCACGATCGCGACGTACCAGGTGATGACGACCCGCCGGAAGGGCGTCTACGCCCACCTCGAGCTGTTCGACGCCAAGGACTGGGGGCTCGTGGTCTACGACGAGGTGCACCTGCTGCCGGCGCCGATCTTCCGGATGACCGCGGACCTGCAGGCCCGTCGGCGGATCGGCCTGACCGCGACCCTGATCCGCGAGGACGGCCGGGAGGGCGACGTGTTCAGCCTGATCGGCCCGAAGCGGTACGACGCGCCCTGGAAGGACATCGAGGCGCAGGGCTACATCGCCCCGGCCGACTGCGTCGAGGTGCGGGTCACCCTGCCCGAGGGCGAGCGGTTCGTCTACGCCACCGCCGAGCCAGACGAGCGGTACCGGCTCGCCGCGTGCACCGGCGTCAAGACCAAGCTGGTCGAGGAGCTCGTCGAGAAGCACCGCGGCGAGCCGACCCTGGTGATCGGGCAGTACATCGACCAGCTCGACGAGATGGGCGAACGGCTCGACGCGCCGGTGATCAAGGGCGAGACCCCGGTCAAGGAGCGGGAGCGGCTCTTCAACGCCTTCCGGCACGGCGAGATCGACCTGCTGGTGGTCTCGAAGGTCGCGAACTTCTCCGTCGACCTGCCGTCCGCGGCGGTCGCGATCCAGGTGTCGGGCTCCTTCGGCTCACGCCAGGAGGAGGCCCAGCGTCTCGGCCGGCTGCTGCGACCCAAGCAGGCCCAGCCCGACGGCTCGCGCACCACCGCGCGGTTCTACACGATCGTCGCGCGCGACACCGTCGACGCCGACTTCGCCCAGCACCGGCAGCGCTTCCTCGCCGAGCAGGGGTACGCGTACCGGATCCTCGACGCGGACGACGTCGCCTCGGCCTGAGGCTCGTGGCTGGCGCTGCGTCTGCATGCCGAGATGACGTGGAGTGGGCGTGGGCGAGCGGGCGGGGCGAGCTTCGAGCGTGTGGGCGGGCGGGCGCCCGGGGCAGCAACCAGCGGTCACCCTGCGCGCTCGTTGCTGAAAACCGGCCCCAAAACCGCAACCAGCGGTCACCGTGCGCCCTCGATGCAGACCAACGACACCGCCGGCGCCAGCGGCGGAGCCGCCAGGCGCCGCGCGGCGACAAAGCAACTAGCGGTCACCATGCGCGCTCGTTGCTGAAAACCGGCGCCAAAGCCGCAACCAGCGTTCACCGTGCGCCCTCGATGCAGACCAACGACGCCGGCGGCGCCAGCGGCGGAGCCGCCAGGCGACAAGCGCCGACAAAGCGACCAGCGGTCACCATGCGCGCTCGTTGCTGAAAACCGGCGCCAAAACCGCAACCAGCGTTCACCGTGCGCCCTCGTTGCAGACCACCGACACCGCCGGCGCCGGCGCCGCCAGGCGCCGCGCGTCGACAACGCAACCAGCGGTCACCATGTGCGCTCGTTGCTGACCAACGACACCGCCGGCGCCGCGTCGACAAAGCAACCAGCGGTCACCGTGCGCGCTCGTTGCTGAAAACCGGCCCCAAGACCGCAACCAGCGGTCACCATGCGCGCTCGATGCTGACCGACGCCCGCGCCGCCGTGGGGGCGGTCGCGGGCCCGGTCGGCGCCTTCGCCACCATGGGCGGATGGTCGTCTACACCTGGAGCACCTTCTTCCGCACGCTCGGCCTGGCCCTGGCCGGCGCGCTCGTCGCCGTGGCGCTGGTCCACGTGGTGGTGCTGCTGCTCGCGCGCCGGTGGGCCTGGGCGCAGCGGCTGCTCCGGGCGGCGCGGCTGCCGTTCCGGTCGTTCCTGCTCGCGGTCGCACTGGGCAGCGTGGCGTTCAGCGTGCGGCCCGAGCAGATCACGGCGGCACCGTGGGAGTGGGTCCAGCTCGGTTGCCGGCTGCTGATGATCGGCTCCGGGGCCTGGCTGCTGGCCGCGGTGCTGCTCTTCGTCGAGGACCTCGGCCTGGCCCGCTACCGCACCGACCTGCGCGACAACCGCACCGCGCGCCGGGTGAAGACCCAGGTCTCGATCATCCGGCGGCTCACGATCGCGGCGGTGGTCGTGGTGGCGATCGGCGCCGCGCTGCTCAGCTTCCCCGGGGTCGAGGCGC